>NZ_BAAAEN010000029.1:0-69759 GCF_039523035.1 Pigmentiphaga daeguensis
TGCCAATGATTTGTTCTTCTGTGAAACGCTTCTTCATGCTACCTCCACGGAGGCAGACTCTACATCATTACCGTACTAATCTCGGGGAGCAGGTCAAAGCCAGTCCCGACGAGAAACAACACAACGGCAGTGGCAGCTTTGGAGCTGGCGAAAACAGAAAACGCGCCCAGGAAAACAGCGTTCCAAAGTAAAACCTCGAAGATCTTCGGGACAAGGGCCTGGCCTGCAAACCTGCCGCCTGCCAAGTCGCCCGCCACCATTCCTAGCCCCCATACGCAAAACACCATGGGCACGGTAGCCTCCTCGAAGCCCGTCACTTTCTGCAGCGCCATCCCCTGGTCTTGCTGCACGACCGCCGCCTGGCGCGCGCCTGCGGGTCAGCGCCGCGAACGGGTGGGAGCGCCGCTCCCGGGGGTCTACGGCACGTGGCAGTCGCACCAGAACGTACGGCACCTGCTGCCCAAGCGACTGGCGGGCCTGACACCGCTATTGGGAAGCCTGATCGTGTCGAGCCGGAATTCCCATCGAAAAACCACCTCGGCGCCCTTCGTTGCAGCGCTTTTTTTCGAATTTCTAGAAGTACTACCACCGAATAATTTCACTTTTTTCAATATCGGCGGGTGTGTAGTCTTGCCGCATGACAACGACGCACCACCCTTCCACCCCGGCCACGCACGCCGCCTATGAAGCGCGCACGACGGGGCTCCCCGCCCGCATCCGTCACGTCCTGAACCTGGACGACTTCGAACGCGCGGCGGCCCGCTACCTGCCCCGGCCGCTGCGCGAATACGTGCTGGGCGCGGCCGAGGACAACCGGTCGCTGGCCGCCAATCGCGCGGCGTTCCGGCGCCATGAGTTCGTCACGCAGGTGCTGGCGGACGTTTCCCGCCGCTCGACGCAGACCACGCTGCTGGGCCAGGCCTACCGCGTGCCTTTCGGCATCGCGCCGGTCGGCATCAGCGCGCTGCTGGCCTACCAGGGCGATCTGGCCATGGCCCTGGCCGCGCGGCAGGAAGGCGCGTGCATGATCATGAGCGGCTCGTCGCTGATGCGGCTGGAAGAGATCCACGAACAAGCCCCCGGCACGTGGTTCCAGGCCTACCTGCCGGGCGATCCGATCCGCCGCGCCGCCCTGGTCGAACGAGTGGGCCGCGCCGGCTACGAGACGCTGGTGGTCACCGTGGACATCCCCGTGTGGGCCAATCGCGAGAACAACATACGCGCGGGCTTTTCGCTGCCCCTGCGCCCCACCCCGCGGCTGGCCTGGGAAGGCGTCACGCATCCCGGCTGGCTGGTCCGCACCCTGCTCCGGACGCTGGCCACGCGCGGCATGCCGCATTTCGAAAATTCCTTCGCCGAACGCGGCGCGCCGGCGTTTTCCGCCAAGGCGGTGCGCGACACGACAGGCCGCGACCATCTGACCTGGGACGACATCGCCGCGATACGTCGGCAGTGGCGCGGCAACCTGGTGGTCAAGGGCATTCTGTCGGTGGAGGATGCGCGCCGCGCGCTGGCGATCGGCGCCGAGGGCATCATCGTGTCCAATCATGGCGGGCGCCAGCTCGACGGCGCCGCCGCCCCCCTGCGCGTACTGCCGGCCATCGCGGACGCGGTCGGGCAGCGCCTGGCGGTGATGATGGACGGCGGCATCCGGCGCGGCGGCGACGTCCTGATCGCGTTGTCCCTGGGCGCCCGCTACGTTTTCGCCGGCCGCCCTTTCATTTGCGCCGCCGCCGTGGGCGGCCAGGCCGGCGTGGCCCACGCCATCCAGCTTCTGCAAGCCGAGGTCGATCGCAACATGGCGATGCTGGGAGCCAGCCGCCTGGACGAACTCGGCCCGCACTGCCTGTTGCAGGCACAACAAGAATCCTGAAGAGGATCCGACATGACGAGGAGAAAACCATGAACAAGACCCTGTTGACCACTTTATTCGCCGCCCTGGGCGCCGGCCTGGCCGCCCCCGCCCTGGCCGACTCGTTTCCCGCCGCGCCCATCACCATCGTCGTTCCGATGGCGGCGGGCGGCCCGACGGACACCGCCGCCCGCGCGATCCAGCAGGCCATGGGCACGGCGCTGGGACAGTCGGTGGTCATCGAGAACAAGGCCGGCGCGGCCGGACTGATCGCCATGAATTTCGTGCGCCGCGCCAAGCCCGACGGCTACACGCTGGGGGTCGCCTCGGCTACCACGCATGCCATCGCGCCCAACATCTATACCGAAGCGCCGTACGACTCGGTCAAGGACTTCAGCTTCGTCGGCGCGCTGATCACCGCCCCCGGCGTGCTGGTGGTGGCGCCGTCGGTCGCGCCCAAGTGCGACATGCAGGCCTTCCTGAAGAACCTGAAGGCCAACCCCGACAAGTACTCGTACGGCTCGGCCGGCACGGGCTCGCTGTCGCATCTGAACGGCGCGCGCTTCCTGCAGGCCACGGGCACCAACATGCTCCACGTGCCCTACCGCGGCCTGTCCAACGCGATGAATGACCTGTACGCGGGCCAGGTGCACGCCGTGTTCGACAACGTCAGCTCGGCCATGACGCACATCAAGAGCGGCAAGGTGTGCGCCCTGGCCGTCCAGGCTCCGTCGCGCCTGGACAGCCTGCCCGAGGTGCCGACCTATGCCGAGCTGGGCCTGCCGGAACTGAACAAGCCCACCTGGTACGGCATCGTCGGCCCCGCCGGCATGCCCAAGGAGCGCGTGCAGGCGCTGAACCGGGCCCTGAACAAGGCGCTGGCCTCGCCCGAGGTGGCCAGCCTGTACGAACGCCAGGGCGTCGCGGCGGCGGCCGGCTCGGCCGACGACTTCGCCGGCAAGGTCGCCAGCGAGCGCCAGATGTGGGCGGACACCACCGCCCGGATGAAATTCGAGAAATTCTCGGTGAAGTAAGCAAAGGAGAATCAGGATGTCTGAACAGCAGGCCCGCTTGCCCTTGTCCGGCCTACGCGTGCTCGACCTGACGCGCGTGCGCGCCGGCCCGACCGCCGTGCGCGTCCTGGCGGACTGGGGCGCCGACGTGGTCAAGATCGAGGAACCCGTCGATCCCGAACACGAGAACGAAATGGGCGGCATGCGCCTGGGGCCGGACTACCAGAACCTGCACCGCAACAAGCGCAGCATCACGCTCAACCTGAAATCGGACCCGGGGCGCGCGCTGTTCCTGAACCTGGCCGCGCAGGCCGACGTCGTCGTCGAGAACTACCGCCCCGACGTCAAGGATCGCCTGGGCATCGACTACGACACGCTGCGCGCCCGCAACCCGCGCCTGATCTACGCCAGCATCTCCGGCTTCGGCCAGGACGGCCCTTATGCGCGGCGCCCGGGCTACGACCAGATCATCCAGGGCATGACCGGCATGATGTCCATCACCGGACTGCCCGGCCACGGGCCGGTGCGCGCCGGCATCGCCATCGCCGACACCACGGCGGGCGTTTTTGGCGCGCTGGGCATCCTGACCGCGCTGTACGAGCGCGAGAAAACGGGACAGGGGCAATGGGTGCGGACCTCGCTGCTGGAGTCCCTGCTGGCGACCATGGACTTCCAGTGCGCCCGCTATCTGGTGGCCGGCGAGATTCCCGTGCAGGCCGGCAACGACCATCCCACCATCATTCCCACCGGCGTGTTCGACACGCAGGACGGACAGGTCAACATCTGCGTGTCGGGCACCGTGATGTGGAAGCGCTTCTGCCACGCCATGGGCCGGGAACGCTGGCTGGACGATCCGCGCTTCGCCACCAACAAGAACCGCTCGGCCAACCGCCGCGAACTCAACGACGAGATCGCCGCCGTCTTCGCAACGCGAACCAACGATTACTGGATCGAGCACCTGAACGCCAGCGGCCTGGCCTGCGGCGCGGTCAACAACGTCAAGCAGGCCTTCGACGACGCGCAGGTGCGGCACCTGGGCATCGCCTGGCCCGTCGCGCACGAGAAGCTGGGCGACATCCACCTGGTCGGCCAGCCCTTCAGCCTGGGCAACCATCAGGCCGGCGTGCGGCGCGTCGCCCCCATGCCCGGCCAGGACAACGAGGTCATTCTTGCCGAGATCGGCATCCAGGGCGACACCCTGCAGCAACTCAGGAGCGAACATGTCATCTGAAGCCCGGCCCGGCCGCATCCACGTCGCCGTCGAGCAGCACCTGGGCCGCGTCGTGATCGACCACCCGGCCAAGCACAACGCGCTGACCTTCGACATGTGGCAGTCCCTGCCCGGACTGCTGGACGAACTGGAAGACCGCGACGACGTGCGCGCCATCGTGTTCGAGGGCGCGGGCGACCGCGCCTTCGCCTCGGGCTCGGACATCTCGCAGTTCGGCGAACAGCGCGACACCGAAGAGAACGTGCGCCGCTACAACACCACCGTCGAACGCGCCATCGGCCGCATCGGCGCCGTGCGCAAACCCACGCTGGCCTTCATCAACGGCTATTGCTTCGGCGGCGGCGTCGCCATCGCCCTGCATTGCGACATGCGCTATGGCAACGAACAGGCGCAGTTCTGCATCCCCGCCGGCAAGGTGGGCGTGGGCTACCACGAGCTCTGGCTGCACCGGCTGGCGCAACTGGTGGGGCCGGCCCACGCCAAGGAAATTATGTTCACCGCTCGCCGCTACACGGCCGAAGAAGCCCGGCAGATGGGTCTGATCAACCGGATCCAGACGCGCGAGGAAACGCTGGACCTCGCGCGCACCATCGCCGGCCTGGCGCCGCTGACGCACCGCGCATCCAAGCTCGCCATCGAAACCTCCACCGCCCCGGACGGACGAGACTGGCAGGCCTGCAAGGATGCGATCCTGGACTGCTTCCGCAGCGCCGACTATGTCGAAGGACGCGAGGCCTTCACCGGCAAGCGGACACCGGTGTTCCGTGGCAAGTGAGCATACCGGCGCCCCGGAGCAGCGCGTCCGCGCCATTGCCGACGACCTGCTTGCCGGCGCGGGCCTGCCGCGCCTGACGGCGTTCACGCTGGCCGGGCCGCGCCCGGCGCTGGACTCGCCGCTGCCGTTGGCGGACATCGCCTCGGCCTTCCAGTTGGCGGTGGCCCATGGCACCGCGCTGGTCGCCACAGGCGAACCCCGCGCGCACTACGAAGTGTCGCCCGCGCAGGCGCTGGCCGGGCTGGAACCCACGCACTTCCAGCGCATCCATGAACACCGCTTTCCCCAGTCGTCGCACGGCAAGGAACTGAAGTCCGACTTCTATCCCACCGCCGACGGCCGGTGGTTCCTGCCGTCCGGCTCCTATCCCCATCTGCGCGACGGCACCCTGGCCCTGCTGGATTGCGCCAATACGGCGCCCGCCCTGGCCGCGGCCATACGGCGCTGGCCGGCGCAGGAACTGGAAGACACAGCAGCCGGACAAGGCCTGCCCGGCGCCTGGGCGCGCACGCCCGAAGCCTGGCTGGCCAGCGACGCGGGCGCCGCCATCGCCTTGGAGCCGCTGCTGACGCTGCGGCCGCTGCGCGCCGGCGCGCCGGCTGTGGGCGGCCTGGCCGGATTACGGGTCCTGGACCTGTCCCACGTCATCGCCGGGCCGGTGGTCGCCCGCCATTTCGCCTTCCTCGGCAGCTACGTGCTAAGAGTCTCGTCGCCCGCCCAACCCGACCCGCTGCCGCAGATCCTGGATACCGGCATAGGTAAGCGCAACGCCTTCGCCGACTTCCACGACCCCGACGACCTGGCTAGCGTCCGAGCACTGGCCACGGACGCGGACATCGTCGTCGATTCGTGGCGACCCGGCGCGCTGGCCCAGTTCGGCCTGGACGCCCCCGGCCTGCTGCCGCGCGCCGGCCGCGACTTCATCCACGTCGGCGTAAGCGCCTTCGGCCATGACAGCCCCTGGGGCGCGCGCAAGGCTTTCGACCAGGTGGTGCAGGCCGCCACCGGCATCGCCGCGCTGCACGCGCGGGACGGCAAGCCCCGGCTGTCGCCCACCCGCCTCCTGACCGACTACCTGACCGGCCAACTGGGCATACTCGGCACGCTGGCCGCGCTGCGCCAGCGGCAGCAGTCCGGCGGCAGTTGGGAGGTCCGGGTATCATTGGCGCGAGTGGCGACGTACCTGCTGGCCTGGGCCGACCCATCGCACCGGGGCGACGACGCCTTCGACGCCCTGGCGCCCCAACTGGTCACCCGCCACGGCCCGTTCGGCACCACCTATCACGTAGCGCCCGCCGTCGCCGGCCTGGACGACGGGACAACCCCCGGCCCCCATCCGCTGGGCAGCTCGCCCGCGGCCTGGGCGCCTTCCCCCCTTCGGCCATGACACTGAAACAGCTCGAAGCGTTCTACCTGGCGGCCACCAGCCCCAACTTCATGATCGCCGCCGAACGCCTGCACATCTCCGTCTCCACCCTGTCCAAGCGCATCACCGACCTCGAACACAGCCTGCGCAGCATCCTGTTCGACCGCAGCTCCCTGCGGGCCCGCCTGACCAGCGAAGGCGAACAACTGCTGCCGCACGTCGAACAACTGCTCAAACAAGCCAACGTCGTCGCCGGCATGGGCCGGCAGGCCGAAATCCTGCGCGGCCGCTGCCACTTCGGTGTAGGCGAGCTAAGCGCCCTGACCTGGCTGCCCACCTTCATCGCCCGCCTGCAAGCCGCCCACCCCGACCTGCAACTGGACCCCGTAGTCGAAGCCGGCAGCTCGCTCGGCAACCTCGCCCGGCGCGTGGCCGAAGGCGACCTCGACTTCGCCGTCATCGCCAACCGCCCCGCCGACAACCGCATCAAGGCCGAATACCTCGGCAGCGCCGGCTTCGCCTGGGTCTGCTCCCCCGCCCTGCACCGCCAGGGCGAAGGCCGACTGCCCGCCCTGTTGCCCGACTGCGCGCTGATCTCGCTACCGCCCTCCAGCGGCACCGCCCTCATCATCGAACAATCGCTCCAGTCCATCGACGCCACCGTGGCGCGGCGCCTGCACTGCAATAGCTGGGCCGTCATCGCCCAACTGCTGATACAGGGACTGGGCCTGGGCGTGCTGCCCGAATCCTGGGCCGATCAACTCGTCCAGGCCGGCCTGCTCGTGCGACTGCGCGGCACCCCGCCCCTGGCTGCGCTGGACTACTTCCTGATCTCGCGCGAACGCGACCTGCGGCCCCTGGTCGGCGCCTGCCTGGACATCGCCTGCGAAGTCGTCAATTTCAAGCCCACCGACATCGGCTTCTTGCACACCGGCACGCGCGCCTGAACCCTATTGAGGGTCCTCGTGCTTCGGCTGGCCGCGGTTGTGCGTGAGCTTGCGCAGCAGCGCCAGGATGACCAGCGCGAACAGCGTGCTGACGATGGCGGTCATCTCCCGCCCCATGCCCGCTGCGATGCCGATGGCGGCTGTCAACCAGATGCTAGCCGCCGTGGTCAGGCCGTGGATCTCGCGGCCGTTTGACTTGAGGATGGCGCCGGCGCCGAGGAAGCCGATGCCAGCGATCACGCCCTGCAGGACTCGGCTCATGTCTGCTACTTCCATGCCGCCTTGCAGGGGGACGAGAACGAATAGTGCGGCGCCCAGGGCGACGAGCATGTGGGTGCGTAGGCCGGCTGAGGTGCCGCGTAGTTCACGTTCCAGGCCTAGGAGGCCGCCCAGGGTCATCGCGACCAGGAGGCGGACGAATACTCGGGTTAGTTCGGCTACGTCGGGGATGTCGGAGAATTCGCTGGAGGCGGTGGTCCAGATTTGGGTCCATAGGGGGGCGTCCATGGGTGGCCTTTTTTTATTCGGATAATCGTCAGACTACGGGCAAGCTGGTGAGATGCGCAGTCACAGAGCACTCACGCTCGTAACAAGGTGTAGACTCAGCAAGTAAAAGGCCAACATTAAGCTTGTTCTCAGATGCCTAGGCTCACAGTCATGGATATCCCCTCCTCCAGGCCAAGTCATTTAGTCAACGTCAGCTATCGGCCAAGAGCGGCCCCATAGCTTATTCGAAACGCTGCTCGCGCCGGCTTTGTTTTGCCGCTTCTCGTTCCCGTTCCTGTCGCACGATTTGCTCAACACGCTCGAGCTTCATGGCTGCGAGATCCCGCACTTCGGGCAAGGGGTGCTCCAGCAGCGCGGCGAAGGCCCTGGCCCGAATCTCCATGATGTCGGCCCGCGAGCCGGACCAACTCATAGGCTGGATTCCCAAAAATATCGTATTTACGATGCCCTGCTTATCCGCTGCGGCTCCCAACAAAGCCTTGATTGGCTCGCTGAGCACAACGCGTTTTGGATGCTCCAGTGGAACATCGCTTGCGTCGGCAACTGAGTATGCGCACACCGCAGTGGCCACGCGCGCGATCCGATCCTGATCACCCTGGCACCATGCGACCAGGCGAGCCACCGGGGCACTATTGAGGGACGGTGAACTACGGCTCAGGCGATCCTTGAAAAGGTGGTGGATCAATCGGCGCTCCCTGTCGCCGCCCGTGAAAACCTCGCTGAGGACGATCTCCGGGAAGTTGCTGGTCAACGTCGTGATGATGACATCGAGATCAGAACTGTAGAAACAGAAAGCATCCACTCCGTCGCAAAGCAACTTCACGATCTCCTTGATCTCCTGTTCCGGAGCGGACGCAGACAGGCACTGACTGACGACACGCTCAGTCCTACGAACACATCTCAGGTTGGTCTGCTCCCGCTCGCCGGACAAAAGCTTGTGAATGGCCCCGCGCCCGACCGAAAGAAGCTCTTCATTCGGCACATAACTGCTGTCCTTCCCGCCAAAGAACCGCATCTCCAGTATGTCGAGCGTGGTGTAAATGCCATCATCCCGCCCGTTTAGAACGGCGAGCAGTTCCGACAGTTCGCTGTCGGGGATGGATTCGTGCATGCGGCCATAAGCAAGCTGCCCGAACCGCCAAGTCTCGAACTCTCCGCCTCGCGCGAGCTCGAGGAGCTTCTTGATCCCCCATGAGGCAACCGTACTGGCCCCGAGCAGGTAAATGAAATACGGCTTCAGCAAGGGATGATTCAGCACGCGTTCCTGCATCACCCTGGCTAAACCGGGGTCCATGTCATGGGCCGCATTGATAAAGCCTCGAAGCATCAACGGATTGAGCACGGCAGGCGCCTGCCGTTGCACCAGTTGCAAGAGATACTCGAAAGTGGCCATCAGGTTGGCGCTGCCCCGCGCTAGCCCAATGCCGAAGGGATACAGCGCATCGAACTTGCCTTCCCAGAGCCGGGACCCCAATCGCTCCAAGTAGAGTGGCTCTGCTGCGGCTACCTCACCCAACGAAGCAATCTTCGTTTCGATCGCGTTGACGCCGGCGGTGCATAGCTCACCCCTGCTCTCGACGTGATCCCAGGTATTGGCCAGAACATAAGCCTCAATCTCCGAATAGGGGCCGGATGGGGCCGAAAGGCGTTCAAGTGCCTCCAGTCGGTCCCGTATTTCGGGATGAGCGGCGTCGTTGTCGAAACCAAGCGTCTGCTTGATGGCCACCCACATCTTTGGCCAACTTCCCCCGGCAGCATGGCTGCGGACGATTTCCTCGAGTTCATCGAAGCAACCCGCGCATGCCCACAGACCACGAAAGTGTTCCGCCATCAACGAGCGCGCCCATTCGCACAGAGTCGGGTCGTCACATGCCAACGCCGATCGCAGCAAATTCAGGAAGCCCACATACCAGTCGAGCGCTTCCGCACGCGTGCGCGGAGACCAACCGAAATCTCTTCTCCGTGCGCCGAAGTCAAACATCGAGACAGACGTCCAATGCCTTGCCTCGAACGCGGCGCGGAACAATTCGCCCGCGATTTCCCGGTGTCTATGGCTACCCGACTCGAGTAGCTTCCCGACGAAGGCGCGCCTGCGTGGCGGTGTCGCCTGCGTACCTGACAGGTGCAACGAGAACAGTTGACGCATCTGACTGACGATACTGTAGCTGTTCTCACCAGACTTCTCGCCCTCGGCAAACTTCAACATAACCGCTACGGCGCGATCGAACTTGTCATCGTCGTAAGCAAGCTGGCTCAGCAAGTGTACAAACGAGCTGAAGTGCGGATTTTCACGAGAGGCAAATCCGGGGTCGGCTGCGGCGTCTTCAAGCAGCCGCAGGACGGTCTCCGGGAAGACCGGCGCGATGTACTGCAACGCTGACAAGCTTTCTTCGCTGCACGATCCGATGTCATGCAGCGGCCCGCCAGGGACCACCCAACTATTCGCCAAGCGAAGCGCAGGCTCGAAATCGTGCAGGTATCCCAACCGATGGGCGCATGAGCGGAACAGACGCCGGTTCTCGGGCTTCAGGAGTTCGGCGTTAATTTCGTCGGGAGGAATATTTTCCAGCGCCCGTTTCGCCAAACGGTTGGCAAGTGCGTGCGGAAGAATTGCTCTCCACTCGCCGCGTTGCTGCGCCAGCTGACGACGCAGCAACTCGGCCTGGCCCCGATACAGCACGCGGCGATCAAGGCCGGCGATGGTGCCCAGGATGTCAAGCTCGTCCTTGAATTCGGACGCGGATACATTGAACGAATAGACGAGCGAAAGCGCTTCGGCGCTTCCCAAGAGCTGATCGGACGCGCCCTTCCTCTGACTGAACAATCGTTGGAACAGGTCTTCGTCAGAGAACTTTATCAGCGTCTCGTCCGCTTCCACCCGGCTTGCCAAAGCAATTGCGATGCGCGCATTGCCGCCGGAAAACTCGGCGATCTTGTCCGAGTTCAACTGCCCCAGGTCCGGGTAGCGCTTCTGGACCAGCATGGAGACCGTTTTCTCGCTGCACGGCTCGAGATGGATTACCTCGGTTTCTTCGGGACGATCGTCGGAGATGTCGTACTCGATGGTCAGCAGACTGAGCCTAGCACTGCTCTCGGAAACCTGCTTCTGCAACTGCCGATGCACGTCAGGGGGACAGTTGTCGAGCACCAGGTGAACAGCGTGATCGTTGGCGATGAGGTATGAAACCAGTTCGGATGCCGTCGGCTCCAAGTCCTCGCCCAGATCGGCGTAGATTGCGCTGGCGGGAGACAGCGCCTCCTCGCCGACCTCCGCCTCGAACAGCGCCTGCGCGAATCGCGTCTTGCCTACTCCCGAGAGGCCGGTGATGCGCACGGCACTGCCGGGGCGGCGAAGCCGGTGACGAGCTAGCTTGATGCCTTCGGATACGGGCATGGGATCCTTCGCGCTCGAATTCGCGTCGATCACGCAGGGGTGGTCGTCAACCATGAACGCGTCGTCCTTCCCCGGAGGGGTCGCCGCCCACCGCCCGAAAGGTTTCCATCCGGACAAGGGCCGGCCGAGGCGCGTGCGAACCCACAGCGCCACGCTTGGATGCCGCCGAAGCCAGGTCGCCAGTCGATCCAGGCCGTAGAAGTCCAGATGCAGAGACGCCTTGTTGGGCAGAAGCGCGACAGCCTCCGCCATTCCCCGCAATCGGCTCGCCAGCATGCTATCCGAACAATCGTCCTTACCACTGACGATGATGTAGGAACCATTCCGATCGGCCAGTTCTGCGATGATCGGCCTCAGGGCCCCGTGTTCCAGCATCTCGTCCCTGCATGCGGCCCCAGCCATCGTGTGCTTCTTGACCTGGAAGCCGCAGATCCCACGCGGAACAAAGCCGTTGCTCGACGCCAGGCCGGCATCCTCGATACGCACGTCCAACCCGCCGTCGGGCGCTTCCTGCGCGCCGCCCCACGTAACGCTCTTCGACAGCCCCCCCTGCTGGATCACCTCCGCTTCGCTCAGACGGGCGACCAGCTCACGCAGGTCGCCCGCGCCAAGCGCCGTAATATCTGTAGCATTAAGTTCGAAGAAACCCATGGCTCCCTTCCAGCACCGACCAAACTCCCGAATTAAAGCAGGAAAGGTGGTTGGCATGACGTCACATATCGCCCGGGGTAAAACGGCCTACCCCAGGAACGCTTACCCTAGATCGATTTGTCGCGAGAGATTTGACCTAAATCTGTTCGCGTTTGGTATCCGACCAATGGCAGCGTTGGGTCGGGATCGGCCAGTGGCAGACTATCGCTAAGTACGTATTATCGATAGCTGAGTAAAGACCGCTTTCGACCCTCAACCGACATTCGACCCGACGACACCTCGACGGCGGGTACTGTGCCTAGAACCGACACTCACGCGACCACGTTTGCGTTTTCGTTGATCGGCTCTACGCGAAACCGAGAAACTGCAAGAAACCACAGAATTCGGCAAAGCCCCCAAGGAGACGCCCCGCTGCGCCAAAGTGCAGTTCTCGGGGCAATTCGGGCATAGCGCAATAGCGTTCTCAACCCTATCCTCGCCGCCGTCTTTCAACAATTGGATATGGTGAACTTCAAGATAGGGCGATCCATCTTTCCTACGAGAAAACGGAGCCGGTTGCTTGCACCGCCCGCACTGCCCGCGTGCCCGATGCAAAGCTTCAGCAACAACATCAGGGTTGCGGACATAAGCCTCAGTCATCACCTTAATCTTTTCGGGTAGTTTCTTTGAGCGTTGCAGACGGCCCTGGCGAATATCGGGTGAATCTGTCGATGCGCTATTGCCAAAACGCTGCCTCCAGCGCGTTCAAATCACGTGGTTCGGAAAGCCGTGCGACCCATTCGTTGACCAGCTTGCGCTTCGAGGGTTGTGGGTGGCCGGTTGGCAGCCGCTCGTAGTAGTCGAGATGCTTAACGTTCGATGCCACAGCGTCAGCTAGATGAGTAGGCCTTTCCTCTTCAATCCGTTGAAGAAAGTAGCGAGTGCCGTCAATGCTCAAAGTGCGCTGGAACACTTTGCCAGCCATCATAGAGCGAAAAATCTCGATTAAATCGCCCGCTGACACCTCGTTGACGCCGTGGTTTTCATAGAGCGTTTGCACCCCTCGCGCTTTCGAGAGTTTCTAATCAAAAACGTCGCTGGCCGCATTGAATGCAGCCGCGATTTGGTCACGTGTGATTTTCTGAGCCATCTGAATATTCAAGGACTCGGCTGGGTCGTTGTGGCATTGATCGGCCAATCCTATCACCCTGCGGATGGTTCGTAGCCAGCGAACGACCGGTATCGGATGGTGAATTGACGTGAACATCTCCTGCGGCGAAATCACACGGATCAACGGCGTCGCTCAGGCCGGGTAAGCGCCGCATAGTCAAAATTCACAAAAGGATCAGCGAGATTCCTTAGCTCCTGCCAGTCGAACTCATATCGATCATCGGCCGGCCAATCGTCCGGAAATCTTATTCGTAACGAGCCACCAATTGAGGGATCCATGCCATCGTTTCCCTCATAGTAGTAGTCAGCACCCATAACGCCGATGCTCTTAGAACCCGGCCCATAATCCTCATCCATGAATTGTGCGGACAATAGGACGTTCAGCCCGCAATAAGCGTCGAGCAGCGCGTCAAAGGTTGCCAAGTGAAAGTTTTCATGTCGATTATGCTTGGCTTTGTTGTATGCGCGATACCAATCAAGGCGACCGTCTTCCTCCACCCACGCAAGAAATGGTCGGCGTGTTCCTCGATTTCCCGTCCATCCTGGAATTCGAACCTGGAATGACGATAGTCTGTGTGACGTATTAACAAGCTTGTAATCGTTGATGTTGAACCGTGTGTCATTATCGCCGAATCCATTGTCCAAGAAGATCGCGGTGAAGTTCGCCTCTACCTCAATACATGCTCTGATCAGCAACTGCTGGATACGGTGAGAGTAGGTATTGAGGTTCACGTCGCTCGGCTCGACATACGAAAAAAGGTCGAGGATATCCTCCTGAAGCAGCAGGAATGCCCGAACGTAGTGGCGTGGGTCTGTCGCATATTTCGGGTGCAAGAGATACATCCATCTGCCGCCCTCTGAATAATGACCGTCAACGAATTGACGGCACATCCGCCTAAAAGGTCTATTTGCACTCATGGGGAATCCTAGTCCTGACCAGCGTCAGAAGATCATGCTGTACCGTTCGCTGCGCGGTGGTCCCAGCAAACACAGACGCCGCAAGCTAAACGGGCGCTCTTTCATCCCTCTAATTACACTTTGCGGCGAAGTTGGGCCGACGAATGGGCATTCATCCTTTACGAATGGATGGCCGCTCGCCGAGTGTAGCCGACCCTTGAACGTCCGAGCGATGCCGCGTGTGAACGGCGGCTCATGGCCGAGAGCGGTCCTTTTCAGGTACCCGATTTCGCCCCAAACAATCTTCCCCCATCCCGCTTCGCCAACCACACCGTCGCTCCCCCGCATGTCGCATCCTCCTCGACATGCCGCACAACCGTGAATCCATTGGCACACAGCAACTCTTGATACTCACTCGCATCCAAGCTGCCGTGATAAAGAGGCTTACCCTCGAACTGGCCGATAGCCTCGCCCAGACGGGTACCACTGGTAAACATCAAAACAGCACCCGACGCCGCCAGTCGCCGAAAAGTGGCGAACATGGGCCGTTGATCTTCAGGGGATAGATGGAAAAAACTATGCCAGACCAACAAACCGTGGAACGGCCCTACAACCGGGATCTGCCGCATATCCGCCGCAATCCAGCGTTGCTCTGGAAACGACTCACGCGCCCGCGCGAGCAATGGCAGCGACGTATCCACCCCGGTTACCCTGCATCCGTTCTGAATAAGGTAGCGCGCCATCGGCGCACCGCTGCCGCAGCCGATATCCAGCACATCCGGCCGCGAGCCGGGAAGCAGCGCCAAAAACCGGTTCAGCCAAGCGCGTTCGATGAGTTCATGGTTTCTATTTTTCTCGAACGCTGCGGCATGTTCCCGGTACAGGGCAATGACATTGTCAGCGGGGGATTTGGACAACACGGCACTCCGGCAGCTTGAGCACGTGACGTGCTCAAGCATATCAGAGCCACGGACACTGCCCTCCCCTCGCCCCTACACCACCGACCGATGCCGCTCGATGCAAGTCCGCAAAATCGTATCGGTATCAAGCTCCCACCACCGATACGAAAATATCTCCACTTCACTAAACCCCGCGAACCCCTGCGCCTCGACCCATCCCCGCGCCTTGGGAATCTCGATCACCCCATCCCCCATCATGCCCCGATCGTTCAACAGATCGGTGGTAGGTGTAAGCCAATCGCAAACGTGAAAAGCCAATAGCCTTTTCTGCCCTGCCCGCTCGATCTGCGCCTGCAACTTCGGATCCCACCAGACGTGATAAAGATCCACCGCCACGCCAATATCCCCACTACGCGCAGGATCCAGCAGATCGCACACATCCAGCGCCTGCTCCAGCGTATTGATGCACGCCCGATCCGCCGCATACATCGGATGTAGCGGCTCGATGGCGATGGGCATCTTGCGTTCACGCGCATACTCCAGCAATTGCGCGATCCCTTCGGTGACCTGCGCCCGAGCGCGAGCGATGTCGTGATACTCGGCCTTGCCCTGCAAGCCGCCCGGCAGCCCGCCCACCACCAGCACCAAACATGCGGCGTTCAGTTCGCAGGCCTCGTCCACGGCCCGGCGATTGTCGTCGCGCGCCCGCGTCAAGCCTGCATCATCCGACGCCGTGAACATGCCGCCCCGGCAATAGCCGGATAAAGCCAGTCCGTGGCTGCGCACGACGCGCGACACCTGTTCCAGCCCTGCCGCCGCGACCTGGTCGCGCCACGGGGAGATGGCGCGCACGCCGTGGCGTGCGCAGGCGTCCAGGATGTCCAGCAGCCGCACTTCCTGGCCGCGCGACTTGCGCACGGTGGCCGTGTTGATGGACATCCAATCATGATCCTGGGAAAAATCTCGCATGAGGCTTAGTCTCCATCCACGCCGTGCATCGCCAGCAATGTTTTCATCCGCCCCACCGCCAGCTCAGGCTGCTCCAGCAACCCCGCCCCATCCGCCAGCCTGAACAGCTCGGCGAAATGCAGCAGCGACCGCGCGCTCTGCTGCCCGCCCACCATCGCGAAGTGGTCCTGGTGGCCGTTGAGCCAGGCCATGAACACCACACCCGTCTTGTAGAAGCGCGTGGGCGCGCTGAAGATGTGGCGCGACAGCGGCACGGTGGGCGCCAGGATCCGGTTGAAGGCGTCCACGTTGCCGGCCGCCAGTTCCGCCAGCGCCGCGCTGGCGGCCGGGGCGATGGCGTCGAAGATGCCCAGCAGCGCGTCGCTGTGGCGGTGGTTGGGCAGTTCGCCCTGGCCGTCGCCAGCGATCAGTTCGGCATAGTTGAAGTCGTCGCCGGTGTACATGCGCACGCCGGCCGGCAGTCGGCGGCGCATGGCGATTTCCTTGTCCTTGTCCAGCAGCGAGATCTTGATGCCGTCGACCTTGTCGGGGTGCGCGGCGATCACGCCCAGCGCCGTCCGCATGGCGGCGTCCACGTCGCCGCTGCCCCAGTAGCCCTTCAGCGCGGGGTCGAACATGTCGCCCAGCCAGTGCAGGATGACGGGTTCGCGGGCCTGGCCCAGGATGCGGTCGTAGACGCGTTCGTAGTCGGCGGGGCCACGGGCCACGCGGGCCAGCGCGCGGCTGGCCATGACGATCAGGCGGCCGCCCAGGCCTTCGATGGCGGCCATCTGTTCTTCGTAGGCGCGGATCACGTCGTCGATGCTTCGCGCATCCTCGGGCGCCAGGTGGTCGGTGCCGCAGCCGGAGGCCACGCGCGCGCCCGGCACGTCGCGGGCGGCGTCCAGCGAGCGGCGGATCAACTCAAGAGACGTCGGCCAGTCCAGCCCCATGCCCCGCTGCGCGGTGTCCATGGCCTCGGCCACGCCCAGGCCCAGCGCCCACAGGCGCTGGCGGTAGGCGATGGTGGCGTCCCAGTCCACGGCGCATTGCAGCCACGGGTCGATGGCCGCCAGGGGATCGGCCACCACGTGCGCCGCCGAATAGGCGATGCGATCGAACTGCGCGCCGGCGGGCGGCGCCTGGAACGGCGCGCGGTCGCGCAGCGCGTATCGCCGCAGGCCGCCGGCCGACGGCAGGTTGATGGACAGGCTCATCGCCGGGCTCCGACGTCCAGGCGGGGCACGTCCACCCAGCGCCGTTCCTTCCAGCTTTGCAGCGCGGCCTCGACCAGTTGCACGCCCTTGGCGCCCTCGGGCAGCGTCCAGCGGTACGGCGCATCCTCGACCACATGGCGGATGAAGTGCTCCCACTGGATCTTGAAGCCGTTGTCGTAGACCTGGGTGTCGGGCACTTCCTGCCATTGTTCGAAGAACGGCATGGTCTGTTTCACGTCCGGGTTCCAGACCGGCTTGGGCGTGTTGACGCGCGACTGCGTGCGGCAGTCGGTCAGCCCCGCCACGGCCGAGCCGTGCGTGCCGTCCACGTGGAAGGTGACCAGGTCGTCGCGGCGCACGCGGGTGGTCCACGAGCTGTTCACCTGGGCCACGACGCCGTCGGCCAGTTCGAAGGTGGCGTAGCAGGCGTCGTCGGCGGTGGCCTGGTAGGGCTTGCCCGCTTCGTCCCAGCGCGTGGGGATGTGCGTCTTGCCCAGGCAGGACACGGCCTGCACTTCGCCGAACAGGTTGTCCAGCACGTAGCGCCAGTGGCAGACCATGTCCAGGATGATGCCGCCGCCGTCTTCGGTGCGGTAGTTCCAGGACGGCCGCTGGATGGGCTGCAGGTCGCCCTCGAACACCCAGTAGCCGAATTCGATGCGCACCGACAGGATCTTGCCGAAGAAGCCGGCCTTGTTGAGCATGTCGAGCTTGCGCAGGCCCGGCAGGAACAGCTTGTCCTGCACCGCGCCGTGCTTGAGGCCCGAGCCTTCGGCCAGCCGGCAGATCTCCACCGCCTCGTTCAGGTTGGTGGCGATGGGCTTCTCGCAATACACGTGCTTGCCGGCGCGGATGGCCTTGGCCAGCAGCGTGGGGCGCATCTGCGTCGTGCCGGCGTCGAAGAACACGGAATCGTCCGGGTTGGCCAAGGCCTGGTCCAGGTCCGTGCCCCAGCGCGGGATGTCGTGGGCCTTGGCCAGGGCTTCCATCTTCTCGGCATTGCGGCCGACCAGGATGGGATCGGGCATGACCTTGTCGCCGTTGGACAGCGTGACGCCGCCCTGCTTGCGTATGGCCACGATGGACCGGATCAGGTGCTGGTTCATGCCCATGCGGCCGGTCACCCCGTGCATGATCAGGCCGAGTCGTTGTGTTGCCATGCGTGTCTCCGTCGTCGACTGTGTGCGGGTCTGCACTTAATTCACCATTTGGTGAATAGTGACGATGTCGCGATCGGATGTCAACGGCGGCCGCGGCTCGGGAACAGCGGGAGAAACCCTAATGCGCAAAAAAAACCGCGCCGGAATCCGGCGCGGTCGACAGGGGTTGGAACGCTGCGGCGGCTTAGAAGTCCATGCCGCCTCCGGCGGGCGCCGGGGCTTTCTCTTCCTTGGGCAGCTCGGCCACGGTGGCGTCCGTGGTCAGGATCAGGCCGGCGATGGACGCCGCGTTCTGCAGCGCCGTACGGGTCACCTTCGTCGGATCGACCACGCCGATGGCGACCAGGTCGCCATATTCGCCCGTCGCGGCGTTGTAGCCGAAGTTGCCCTTGCCTTCCAGCACCTTGGACACGACCACCGAGGGCTCTTCGCCGGCGTTGGCCACGATGGCGCGCAGCGGCGCCTCGAGCGCGCGCAGCACGATGCGGATGCCCGCGTGCTGGTCGGCGTTGGCGCCCTCGAGCTTCTCGACGGCGGCCCGGGCACGCAGCAGCGCGATGCCGCCGCCCGGCACGATGCCCTCTTCCACCGCGGCGCGGGTGGCATGCAGGGCGTCGTCGACGCGGTCCTTCTTCTCCTTCATCTCGACTTCGGTCGCGGCGCCCACCTTGATGACCGCCACGCCGCCGGCCAGCTTGGCCACGCGCTCTTGCAGCTTCTCGCGGTCATAGTCGCTGGTGGCCTGTTCGATCTGCGCCTGGATGGACTTGACGCGGGCGTCGATGCGCGACTGCTCGCCGGCCCCGCCGATGATGATGGTGTTTTCCTTCTGGACCTCGACCCGCTTGGCGCTGCCCAGATCCTCCAGCGTGGCCTTGTCGAGCTGCCGGCCCGTCTCTTCCGAGATGACGGTGGCGCCGGTCAGGATGGCGATATCCTCCAGCATCGCCTTGCGGCGGTCGCCGAAGCCGGGCGCCTTGACCGCGGCGACCTTCAGGACGCCACGCATGGCATTGACCACCAGCGTCGCCAGCGCATCGCCATCGATGTCCTCGGCCACGATCAGCAGGGGCTTGCCGGCCTTCGCGGTGGCCTCGAGCACGGGCAGCAGATCCCGGATGCTGGAGATCTTCTTGTCGTGCAGCAGGATCAGCGGATCCTCCAGGTGGGCGACCTGCTTCTCGGGATCGTTGATGAAGTACGGGCTCAGGTAGCCGCGATCGAACTGCATGCCCTCGACGATGTCCAGTTCGTTTTCCAGCGACTTGCCGTCTTCCACGGTGATGACGCCTTCCTTGCCCACCTTGTCCATCGCCTGGGCGATGATCGTGCCCACGGCCTCGTCGGAGTTGGCCGACAGCGCCGCCACCTGGGCGATCTCCTTGTTGGTCGAGATGGGCTTGGAGAGCTTGCGCAGTTCCTCGACGACGGTAGCCACGGCCTTGTCGATCCCGCGCTTCAGGTCCATCGGGTTCATGCCCGAGGCCACGTATTTCATGCCCTCCTGCACGATGGACTGGGCCAGCACGGTGGCGGTGGTGGTGCCGTCGCCGGCGACGTCTGCGGTCTTGGAGGCGACCTGCTTGACGATCTGGGCCCCCATGTTCTCGAACTTGTCCTTGAGTTCGATTTCCTTGGCCACCGACACGCCGTCCTTGGTGACCACCGGCGCCCCGAAGCTGCGTTCGAGCAGCACGTTGCGTCCCTTGGGCCCCAGCGTGACCTTGACGGCATTAGCCAGTATGTTCACGCCCTGCACGATGCGGGCACGGGCGCCATCATGGAATTGGACGTCTTTCGCACTCATGTCTTTCTCCTCGTGGTGACGGATCGTCAGGCGGCCTTCTTCAGTTCGTCCCGGGCGCCTTCCAGCACGCCCAGCACGTCCTCCTCGCGCATGACGAGAATCTCCTCGCCGTCGATCTTCACGGTCTGCCCGGCGTACTTGCCGAACAGCACCTGGTCGCCGACCTTGAGCGTCAGCGGACGCACGCTGCCGTCATCGAGGGACTTGCCTGGCCCCACCGCGACGACCTCGCCCTGCTCGGGCTTCTCCGCCGCCGTGTCCGGGATCACGATGCCCGAGGCCGTCTTGCGTTGTTGTTCGATCCGCTTGACGATAACCCGGTCGTGAAGGGGACGAATCTTCATGATCAATCTCCTAAGCGATTGCAAATCATCAGAAAGGGGATGTCGGCACCGTCCGTGCAAGGTCGCCGGTGCCGGCAGCGGCTCGCTGCGGATCGAAAAATAGGAGCGGCTGCGTGCGCTTCAAGAGGGGGATGCGCACGGTGTTTGTATCAAATTGCTACATCAAATGATTAACCGATCCACCCGGCCCAGCCGATAGACGGCGCGCCCCGCGCGGCCTGCCTCCAGCGGATACGGCAGCACCGGGCAAGGCGGCTCGCGGCCCCCCGTCCCGTCCAGCGTGCTGTCCTCGTCCTCTACCCATTGCCACAGCCCGCTCTTGCGAGGGCGGAACAGCCACCGCACATAGCCGCGATGGGCGGCCGCCCGCATCAGCTCGTCGCGGTCGGGAGCCCCCATGACGACGCCGGGATCGGCGCTGTCGGCGTCGGGATAGTCGCCGAACGCCCGGTGGCCCGCCAAGGCCTCGCTGGCGGGAGCCCCCAGCCGCCACCAGGGGCGCTTCACCACGCGCTCGAGATCCCAGGCTCCCAGTTGCCATGCGGCGTCCAGCAGCGCCTGCTCGGCCGACTCGATGCCCTCCCCCGGCGCATCGATCTGCAGGGCCGAACCGGCCACCGATCGCGGCGGCAGCGGCAAATCGTCCAGCCGCAGCGGCGTCTCGCGCGCGAAGCCATGCCAGTGGATGATGAGGAGAATGGGCGCGTCCCGTCTGGGCACGGTCGCGGCGGTAACCGCATAGATGGGAAGTTTCATGGCGGCCGCCTGGGCCGCAATCGTTTCAAAGACGTTCATCAGGCCTCCGATTCGATACGCGGGCCGGCATGCGGCCACGGCCCGCCATGCGGAAAAATTTATCGCGGCATGGCGCCCGCTTCAAGCCGCCCGAAATGAAAAAAGGAGGCCTGCAACGCAGGCCGCCAACACAGGCAACAACAACGACAACGAAAAAAGAATCAGCCGGCCACGGGGGCTTCCTTGCCCTCGACCTGGACGCGGAAACCCGAACGCACGTTGGGCCAGTAGTCCCAGATGGCCTTGTGGTGCGTGCAGCGGTTATCCCAGAATGCGATCGAATGCGGTTCCCAGCGGAAGCGGCAGGTCCACTCGGGCTTGTTGCAATGGTCGATCAGGAACTGCAGGATGCGGTCGCCTTCCAGGCGGGGCAGTTCGTTGATGTGCGACGTGAAATCGGTGTTGACGAAAATCAGCTTCTTGCCGCTTTCGGGATGGCGCACGATGACCGGGTGCGAGGAAATCGGCGTGCCGGGACCGAAGACCCGCGTGCCGTCATGGGTGGCGGTCAGGCCTTCCAGGTAGGTCTTCATCCGGGGCGACAGCGCGTCGTAGGCGGCGTACATGCTGGCGAACATGGTGTCGCCGCCGCCGTGCGGAGGCACCGTGTGGTTGTACAGCATGCTGCCCAGCGGCGGGATGGGCGCACAGGACTGGTCGCTGTGGAAGTTCTCGCCCGAGATCTGCTTGGAGGTCTCGTCGTAGTGGAACTTGCGCACCAGGGGATTATCGGTGGTCTTGCTGATGGTGTTGACGCCGACGTGCTTGCCCAGCGTGCCGAAATATTCGGCCGTGCGGATCTGGTCTTCGAAACTGATTTTCTGGTCACGAAAGAAAATGACCTGGTATTCGATGAAAGCCGCGTGCAGTTCCTTGACCTCCTGGTCGGACAGCGGGCGGGTCAGATCGATATTCCCGATTTCCGCGCCTATATGCGGGGATATGGGTTTGACCGTGATGGCTTCATATTTCATGATGTTTTCCTGATTCCGCAATGACAAACTACCGGACACGCCCGGCGGCCACCGGCGACCCGGTCGGCATGGGTGAAATCATCCCTCTTGGGCTGCGATCCTGCTAGCCTTCAGTTCGACTAGTTGTTATGCAGTTTTCGCATTACTCACGCAACCGGTTCGCTGCCCACCAGGGTTTCCGCCGCCGTCTGCCGCAGCAGGTCCACGGTCTTGGCCGTCAGCAGCGTGGGCGGCCGCCGGCTGTGCGTGACCAGCCCGATCACGCCGCCCACCACGGGCTCGACCAGCGGGCAGATGCGCAGGTCGGTGCCCGGCATGCCCGCGCGCACCAGGTTGTAGGGCACCACGGCCGCGCCGAAGCCCTTGTCGACCAGCGCCACGATGGCCTCGACCCCGTCGATCTCGAAGGCGATATCCAGCGCGATGCCCTGCCGCGCGGCCTCGGCCTCGACCAGCATCCGCAGCGGATGCGGCTCGGACGGGAAGATCAGCCGGTGCTCGGCCAGGTGGGAAAAGGCCAGGGGCCGGCTCTCCTGTGCCGCCTCGGTCTTGCGCAGGATCAGGCATAGCGGCTCGCGCACCAGGGGCTCGATCTCGGTCAGGGTCGAGACGGTCGGGTCGTACATCAACGCGGCATCCAGCTTGTCGGAGATCAGGCGTTCGTACAGCGTCATGCTCAGCGCCTCGACGATGGTCAGCCGCGCCAGCGGGAAGCGCTCGCTGAAGGCGCGCACCAGCGGCACGGTCAGCACCCTGCCCAGGGACGGCGGCATGCCGATGACCACCCTGCCGGTGATTTCGGTTTCCGACCGCGACAGCACCTGGGTGGCCGCATCCAGCTGTTGCAACACGCTGCGGGCGAACAACAGGAACTGCTCGCCCGAATCGGTCAGCACGATGCCGCGCCCATGGCGATGGAACAGGGTCTTGCGCAGGTCCACCTCGAGCTGGCGGATCTGCCTGCTCAGGAAAGGCTGTCCAAGGCCGAGCGCCGCGGCAGCGCGGCTGAAACTGCCATGCTCGGCCACACGGACGAAGTATTCGAGCTGCTTGAAATCCATGGTTTTCGATCTAACAGAAATGCAGTATTCGCATAGCTTGTTGCTATCTTCCAGCTAAGGCCGTAATTTGACAAGAAGGTCTTGACACGGTTCGACGCGCGCTTATAGTGTGTCACCTATTAACCATTGGACCATACACGAAACACGGTATCCGGTTTGACGGCCAGGTGTCGAAACTGTTTTTCGTGGGAATCCGATGGCCCGCGCAAACCATCCCCGGATTGCGCGGATTATTAACGGAAGAGACATCAATAATATTCCCGTCCATGGGGCCGGAATAATCACCCTTTATCCGCCTGGAACCGGCCGGATATTTTCTTCCTTCGTTTTTTTCGTCCAGAGAGCATTCACCATGGCATTGAGAAAATACGTGCTGCGAACCTGTGTTGCCGCGGCCTTCGCGTCCCTCGGACTGTCGGGAGCCGCCAGCGCGCAGGGTTACCCGACCCGCCCCGTCACCATGGTGGTGCCCTTCGCCGCGGGGGGCTCCTCCGACATCCTGGCCCGCGCCTTCGGCGCCTCGCTGGCCGCGCGCCTGGGGCAACCGGTCATCATCGAGAACAAGCCCGGCGCGGGCGGCATCATCGCCTCGGACTACGTGGCGCGGGCGCAGCCGGACGGCTACACGCTGCTGTTCGGCACCATCGGTACCCATGCCATCAACCCGGTGCTCAAGAAGACCCTGCCCTTCGACGTCGCCAAGAGCTTCACCGCCATCGGCCGCCTGCAGGACGGCCCCCTGGTCCTGGTGGTCAACCCCTCGCTGCAGGTCAAGAACCTGCAGGGCCTGATCGACTACGCCCGCGCCAACCCCGACAAGCTGTCGTATGCCTCGGCGGGCATCGGCGCCATCTCGCACCTGGCCGGCGAGCTGTTCAAGTCGGAAGCCAAGGTGGAGATCGTCCACGTTCCGTACAAGGGCGGCGGCGCCGCCATGCCGGACCTGCTGGGCGGACAGGTCCAGCTCATGCTGGAAACCATTCCCAACACCTTGGCCTCGGTGCGCGCCGGCAAGCTGCGGGCGCTGGCCATCAGCAGCGACAAGCGTTCGGCCGCGCTGCCCGACGTGCCCACCTTCAAGGAAAGCGGCCTGAAGGGGCTGGACGTCACGACCTGGACCGGCCTGTTCGGCCCCGCGAACCTGCCCGCCGACATCGCGTCGCGCCTGAACGCCGAGATCGCCAAGGTCGCCGCCGATCGCGACTACATCGCGCGCATCGAGCAGACCGGCAGCGAAGTCGCCAAGCCCATGTCCAGGGAACAGTTCGCCGCCTTCGTCGGCAGCGAGGTCGCGCGCTGGCGCAACGTGGCGCAGGCCGCGGGCGTGCAGCCGGAATAAGCCTGGGCCCTTCCCCTTAGCTCGGAGAGTCGCCGCGCGGCCCTCCGGCCGCGGCCGCCGCCTTTCCGGCCGATGCGGATTGCACGGGCGGCGCCTGGGGGGACAGGGATTTCACGCAGGCGACATAGTCGGCGTCGACCTCGGCCAGCGAGGTGCCGCCCTCGTAGATTTCCGAGACCAGCCCGATGAACCAGGTACGGGTCTCGGCATCGTCCAGGCGAGAGTTCGAAAGCACGGCGTCGATCGTGCGCTGGGCGGTCCATCCCATGTCCCTGAGCCGGACGATGACCTCTTTCACGTCACGACTGGTCACGCACTCCTCCTGCCCCGAAGTCGTGACACCTGCCCGGTCGTGACCGGTCATGGCGCACCCCATCGTCACAGCGGTCGCGAGTCCCGCGAGCACCGTTCTCATGGATTCCGCAATCCTCGTAATTTGTCGTTGTCTGCCCAGCAGGCAAGCATATAGAAGCGCGGCCGCGAACTCCACAGCGCCGCTCGTTGCGCCGCGCGCGACACGGCCCGCCGACGCAACCAAGCTGTTAAACCCGGAAAAAACCGCAACGGCGCTGTAACCCCTCGCGACCGGCCATGCGGCTAAGCTGGACCCAAATCGGAACGGACTCCGCCATGCGCATTCCTCCCACGACGCGCGAGACCCGCCCCACTGCGGAAGCCCACCTCAGGGCAGTGGTGCACCCACTGCGTCCGGACATCCCGGCCGGCGCCATCACCATCGAAACAGACGAACGCGGGCTCTGGAGCGCCCAGATCTTCGGCGTCGAGCAGTCGCTGCAAAGCCCCGGGGAATCCCTGTACCAGGAGGTGATGGACCGCCTGTCGCACTGGCATCCCATCTACGAGCACGACGAGATCGCGGCGCTGCTGACCACGCTCAAGATCATCGCGCCCAAGGCGGGGCTGGCCATCCCTCCCGGCTCACTGAAGCTGATCGAACTGCCCGCCGGCGTCCTGGTGCTGACGCTGAACGACGTTCCCGTCGTGGCGTCGGAAGACCCGCTGCACCTGCTGTCCCAAGCCGTCGTCAGCCTGCGCGCCGCCCAGGACTCCGCGCGCTGAGCGCGGCCCCGGGCATCCCCCAGCATCCGGGAAAAGCGGCGGCTGGTATCATGATGCTCCCCGCCCCTCCAGGGCGGGCCAGCAACAGGTGAAGCATGTTCCCAGCACGACTCACAGACGGCTACCGCTCTTTCCTGGGCGGCCGCTTCAACGACGAACGCACCCGCTACAAGACGCTCGCCGAAAAGGGCCAGAAGCCCGAAATCATGGTCATAGGCTGCTGCGATTCCCGCGTGGCCCCGGAAGTCATCTTCGACGCCGGCCCCGGCGAGATCTTCGTGGTCCGCAACGTCGCCAACCTCGTCCCCCCCTACGAAGGCATCACCCAGCACTACCACGGCACCAGCGCGGCGCTGGAGTTCGCCGTGCAGTCGCTGCGCGTCAAGCACATCGTCGTGCTCGGCCACGCGCTGTGCGGCGGCGTCTCGGCCTTCGCCAACAGCGCCGACCCGCTGTCGCCCGGGGATTTCATCGGCAAGTGGATGCAGCAGATCGCCCCGGTGGTCGAACGCACCGTCCCGCCTGGCGAAAACCCCGGCATGTACATCCGCCAGCTGGAACTGGCCACGGTCGAACACAGCCTGAACAACCTGATGACCTTCCCCTGCGTGCGCATCCTGGTGGAACGAGGCCAGTTGCAACTGCACGGGGCCTATTTCGGCGTCGCCACCGGCGTGCTGATGGTGCGCGACCCGGCCACCGGCGAGTTCCATCCCGTCTCCGAAAGCCCGCTGCCGCTGGACTAGGGCAACAATTTTTACGCAACGTCATCCGGCGCCGGCGGTCCAAGCGGTTTGCACCGCGCACGGCCGCTGCGCATGGAGCCTGGACCATGATGTTACGTATCGCCGCCACGGCGCTGTTGTCCCTGTCCCTACCCTTGCTCGCCCACGCCGCCGGGACCGCCCGGCTGGCCGGGCTGGACGACCGGGGGCAGCCTTTCTCCGCCTCGGTCGAATACGCCGGCAACAATCTGCGGGCGGCCTCGCCCCAGAGCCCCAACAACTACCTGCTGGCCCGCGGCGACAAGATCTACGCCGTCAGCCGCGTCAACGGGCAGCAGGTGGTCATGGAAGCGGCCGACCTGATGCGCATGGCGGGCGGCCTGATGCCCAGCCCGACGGCCGCCCTTGAACAGGTCAGCGCCATCGTCTCCCTGCAACCGACCACGCGCAGCGAAACCGTGGCCGGACTGGGCGGCACCGTCTACGTGCTGACCTACGAGGACGGCCGCCGGCAGCGGCGCACCGAAGAACTGGTCCTGACCTCGGCGCCGGCGGCCAGCGAACTGACCGCCGCGGCGCTGAAACTGGGCCGCAGCCTGGCCTCGCTGTCGGGCACGCTGCTTCCGCCCGGCGCCGACGACCTGGCGCGGCGCCTGCAGGCCGACCGGCTGGGCCTGCTGCGCTTCGGCGACCGCTTCCGGGTCGAGACCCTGGACGACCGCGCGCCCCCGCCTTCGCGCTTCGACATGCCCGGCGGCTCGTTCCAGATACCCGACCTGCGGGGCCTCTTGCCCGGCCTGGGCGGCCGCTGAGCGGCGGGCACGCAAACCGCGCGGACCCGGCTAGAATGCCGGGATCCGCACGCCTGCCCGAGCCCATGCTCCCTCCCGTCCTGTCCGCCCCGCGCCACGGGCAAACGGAGTCCCCATGACACGCGCCACGCGATTCGGCGTGATCACCATCGTCGTCGGGATCGCCGTCCTTGGCCTGAAATACCTCGCCTACCGGCTCACCGGCAGCATCGCGCTGTATTCCGACGCGCTGGAAAGCATCATCAACGTGGCCACGGCCGTCATCACCGTGGTCGCGCTGTCGGTCAGCGCCATGCCCGCCGACGCCAACCACCCCTACGGCCACAACAAGGCCGAGTACCTGTCCGCGGTCCTGGAAAGCACGCTGATCGTGTTCGCCGCGCTGACCATCCTGCGCGAGGCCTACCAGGGCTTCATGAATCCCCGCCCGCTCGACGCGCCGGTGCTGGGCATGGCGATCAACCTGGGCGCCACCCTGATCAACGGCGCCTGGGGTACCCTGCTGATGCGCTACGGGCGCCGCTGGCACTCGCCGGCGCTGGTCGCCGACGGCCGCCACCTGTGGACCGACGTGGTCTCCTCGATAGGCGTCGTGATCGGCGTGGCGCTGGTGGCGCTGACCGGCTGGACCCGCCTGGATTCCATCATCGCCGGCCTGGTGGCGCTGCACATCCTGTGGTCGGGGTGGCAGCTGATGCGCGACTCGGTGGGCGGCCTGATGGACGAAGCCCTGTCGCGCGAGATCGTCGACGACGTGCGGCAGATCATCCGCGACCACGGCACCGGGGCGCTGCAGGCCCACACCCTGCGCTCGCGCCGCTCGGGCCCCCGCGTCTTCATCGAATTCAATCTCGTCGTGCCCGGCGCGATGTCGGTGGGCGCCGCCCACGCGATCTGCGACCGGCTGGAAACCGCCATCCATGGCTACATCGAAGGCAGCTCCATCGTCATCCACATCGAGCCCGAACAACAGGCGGTCGCCTCGCCCGAGGTCCGCATCAGCTGAGCGCCACGCATCATGTTCACGTCCCCGCCCGACTCCCTCACCCATCCGGCCATCATCGACGCCACCCGCGCGTGGCTGGAGAAGGCCGTCATCGGCCTGAATCTCTGTCCCTTCGCCAAGGCCGTCCATACCAAGGGCCAGATCCAGTACGTGGTCAGCGATGCGCGCGACCCCGACGCGCTGCTCGAGGAACTGGGCGCCTGCCTGCGCACGCTGGCGCAGAGCGACCCGGAACAGGTCGACACCCTGCTGCTGATCCACCCCTGGACGCTGGCCGATTTCTACGACTACAACGAGTTCCTGGACGAGGCCGACGCCGCCGTGGAAGCGCTGGGCCTGGAAGGCGAGATCCAGGTCGCCAGTTTCCATCCCGACTACCAGTTCGCGGGCACCGGCGCCGACGACATCGAGAACTACAGCAACCGCTCGCCCTACCCCACCCTGCACCTGCTGCGCGAGGCCAGCGTGGACAAGGCGGTGGAGGCGTTCCCGGAAGCCGAGAGCATCTACGAACGCAACATCGAGACGCTGCGCGAACTGGGCCACGAAGGCTGGAAGAAGCTGGGGCTGTAGGACGCCCGCGCGGGCTTCAGTCCTCGTTCACCCGCCCGCGCATGCGCTTGATCTCGCCATGCCGGACCTTGCGCTGCAGGCGGCGCTGCTGCGACCCCTTGGTCGGCCGCGTGGGCTTGCGCGGCTTGGGCGGTTCCGCCACCGAGGCCAGCAGGGCCGCCAGGCGCTCGAGCGCGTCGGCGCGGTTCTTTTCCTGGCTGCGATAGGCCTGCGCCTTGATCACCACCACGCCGGCGCTGGAGATGCGCCGGTCCGCCTTCTGCATCAGCGCCTCCTTCCACGCCTCGGGCAGCGACGAGGCGCCGAGATCGAAGCGCAGGTGAACCGCGCTCGACACCTTGTTGACGTTCTGTCCGCCCGCCCCCTGCGCGCGGATCATCGTGAAGACGATCTCGTCTTCATCGATGGCGACCCCGGGAGCCAGATGCAGGAGCGGCATGCGGGCCTCAGTGCGCGGCCGTATCCACGCGCATGCCCAGCCGCCGCAGCAACTCGCGGTCGGCCTCGGCCTGCGGGTTCTCGGTGACCAGCAGCTTGTCGCCGTAGAACATGGAATTGGCGCCGGCCAGGAAGCACAGGGCCTGCAAGGCGTCGTCCATCTGCTCGCGCCCCGCCGACAGCCGGACCACCGCCTCGGGCATGGTGATGCGCGCCACCGCGATGGTGCGCACGAATTCGAACGGATCCACCGAGGCGTTGTCCGCCAGCGGCGTACCCTGCACGCGCACCAGGTTGTTGATGGGCACCGACTCCGGATAGGGATCCATGTTGGCCAGCTGGACGATCAGGCCCGCCCGCTCGCGGCGCGATTCGCCCAGGCCCACGATGCCGCCGCAGCAAACCTTGATCCCGGCGTCGCGCACGCGCCCCAGCGTATCCAGCCGGTCCTGGTAGGTACGCGTCGTGATGACGCGGCCGTAGAACTCGGGCGAGGTATCCAGGTTGTGGTTGTAGTAGTCGAGCCCGGCCTCGCGCAGCTGTTCGGCCTGGCCGTCGCGCAGCATGCCGAGCGTCACGCAGGTTTCCAGGCCCAGGTCCTTGACCGCCTTGACCATGTCGGCCACCGCGTCCACCTGGTGCGGCTTGGGGCTGCGCCAGGCAGCACCCATGCAGAACCGCGTCGCGCCGTTGTCCTTGGCGGCCCGGGCCGCCGCCAGCACCTCGGCCAGCGGCATCAGCTTCTCGGTCTCGACGCCCGTGTCGTAGCGCGAGGACTGCGGACAGTACGAGCAATCCTCGGGGCACCCGCCGGTCTTGATCGACAGCAGGGTCGACAACTGGATGGCGTTGGGATCGAAGAAGCGCCGGTGCGCCTGCTGCGCCTGATAGAGCAGATCGGCGAACGGCAGCTCGAACAGCGCCAGCACGGCATCGACGTTCCAGGATGCGCAATTGCGGCGAGATGTAACAGCGGCGGCCGCGGGCGCGACGGCGGGATCAGCTTGCATGGGAACTCCTTCACGGGGAATGGCGCGGCCCGCGGGCCGGCGCCAGTGCACATGGTAAGCAAGCCGGACGGCGGCATCAAATATTCAAAATCCGTTTTTTGCCTTAAAAATCGGCGAACTTGCCGCGTACACCCTGATTTTGAACGAAGTCGCGGCCAACATGACGCCTACGGCTGTTGCAACTTCGCAGGATTTTTCAGGTAGGGTTCGCGGGCGCCGCCGCGCAGTGGCCGCTCTCGCCCGCCGCTGCGCCGGTCGCCGCCGTTGACCGCCGGACTTGCATTTCTGCTCCAAGATTGTTTGAATGCCGGCTCTGTGCATAGGCAGAGGGCCATCCGGCCCGTCTGCCGATATTTTTTCAAGGAGTACGCATGCGCACCAAGAAGGAACTGATCGACGCTCTCGCCGAGCGCACCCAACAACCCAAGAATGTCTCCGAAGCCTTCATCGATGCGCTGGGCGATGCCCTGCGCGACACGCTGGCCAAGGGCGACGAGGTCGTGCTGCCTGGCGTCGGGAAGTTCTCGGTGAAAGAAAAAGCCGCCAAGACGGGCCGCAACCCCCGTACCGGCGAAGCGATCCAGATCGCTGCCCGCAAGGCCCCCGCTTTCAGCGCCGCCAAGGTCCTGAAAGACGCCGTCGACGCCAAGTAAGCGTCGCCGCCACGCGCGCCCCCGCCTACCGCGGCGGTGCGCGCCGAATCAGTCTGCCTTACACTGCAAGAATCCTTCGCTCCCGGAGTCATTCTTGTCTACCGACCAACCCGCCGAGCCCTTCAGCGGTCCCAGCACCACCTACCTGGTCTCGCAGGTACACCATCCCCTCCGCAACTTCAGCGACGCCCTGCTCAAGCCCTATGGCGTAACGGGCATCCAGTTCACCGTGCTGTCCGTGGTCGCGCACCGTGAAAAGCTGTCCTCCGCGGATCTGTCCAGGCGCTTCTACGTCACTCCCCAGTCGATGGGCCAATTGCTCTCGACCCTGGAAGAGCGCGGCCTGCTCGAGCGCAAGGAAGACGCCAGCAATCGGCGCATCCTGCGCATCACGCTTACCCCGGCCGGACGCGAAGTGGTCGAGGCCGGCACGCGCGAGCTGAACCGCTTCGAGCAGGAGGCCTTCTCCAGCCTCAGCCCCAAGGAGCTCAAGACCTTTCGCGGATTGTTGCGCACCGTCATCGACGATTTGCGCAGCCGGCATATCGGCGCCACATAGCGTGCATCGCGCTGATCGAAATTCCTTGTGATTCCATAATTATTATGTGATTCAGCTCGCTCATCGCTTCACTTTATAGTCCCCCAACACGGACAATGAGGGGACATCGATGAACAAGCGGATCCTGCGCGCAATGCCGATGCGGCGTGCGTGCCTCGCCACCTTGGCAACACTGGCCCTGGCCGGCACCGCATCGGCCGCGGCAGCCGAATTTCCCGCCGGGCCTGTCACCATCGTCGTGCCTTTCCCGCCCGGAGGTCCCACCGATACCACCGCACGACTGGTGGGCAAGACGCTGTCGAAACAACTCGGCCAACCCGTGGTGATCGAGAATCGCGCCGGCGCGGGCGGCACGGTCGGCTCCGCCTCGGTCGCGCGCGCCAAGCCCGATGGCCACACCCTGCTGTGGGCCAGCACCAGCAGCCTGGGCGTGGCGCCAGGGCTGTACCGCAACCTGGCCTACTCGCCGATGGAATCCTTCGCGCACATCGGCCTGGTGGCGCGCAGCCCCATCCTGCTCGTGGTGCGCCATGCCTTTCCCGCCAATACCTTGCAGGAACTGGTCGCCTATGCCGCCAAGAACAAGGTGTCCTACGGTTCCGCCGGCAACGGTTCCATCAACCACCTGACCGGCGAATGGTTCAAGGAGGTGTCCGGCGCGAACATCCTGCACGTTCCCTACAAAGGCGGAGCGCCGGCGCTGGCGGACATGATCGGCGGCCAGATCGACATGACGCTGGAGACCATCACCGTCGTGCGGCCCTACCTGGAAAGCGGCCGGGCCAAGGTACTTGCCACCGGCGGCGCCACGCGCTCGGCCGACATGCCGCAGGTGCCCACCGTGCGCGAAGTCTTCGGCGGCGATTTCGAATCGTATTCCTGGACCGGCCTGGTGGCGCCTGCCGGCACCCCGGCCGCCGTCGTTCAAAAGCTCAATGCCGCGCTGCGCGCGGCCCAGGACGATCCCGAGCTGATGAGCCAGATGAAGGCCGGCGGCCAGGACGTCATCAAAACCACGCCGGACGAATTCCGCAGCTTCCTGGCGAGCGACACCAAGCGCTGGGCCGAATTGATCAAACGCACCAACACCACACTGGACTGACTCATGCGCATCATCATCGCCGGCGGCGGCCTGGGCGGACTGACCGCCGGCCTCGCCCTGCTCCAACAAGGTTTCCAGGTCCGCATCCTGGAACAAGCCCCGCAATTGAAGGAAGTCGGCGCGGGCATACAACTCGGGCCCAACGCCGTGCACGTGCTGTACGCGCTGGGCCTGGAAGGCGACTTGAGAGAACAGGCCTGCGAGCCGGAAGGCAAGATCGTGCGGCTGTGGAACACCGGCCAGACCTGGAACCTGTTCAACCTGGGCGACGTATCGCGGGAACTCTACGGCTATCCGTACCTGACCGTGCATCGCGCCGACCTGCACCAGGCCATCGCCGCCGGCGTGCGGCGCGCCGATCCCGACGCCCTGGTGCTGGGCGCCAAGTTCGAGCGCTTCGAGCAGAACGGCGACGGCGTGACCGCCTACACGGCCGACGGCCGAAGCTTCCAGGGCGACGTGCTGGTCGGCGCGGACGGCGTGCATTCGCTGGTACGCGGCCAGTTGTTCGGCGCCGACCGGCCCGATTTCTCCGGCCTGGTCGCCTGGCGCGGCGTGATCGAGGCCGACAAGCTGCCCGAGCGCCTGAGCCGCCCGGTGGGCGTGAATTGGGTCGGCCCCGGCGCCCACGTCATCCACTATCCGCTGCACGGCTACAAGCTGGTGAACTTCGTCGCGGCCGTGGAACGCAGCGATTGGCAGGTCGAGTCCTGGACCGAGCGCGGCACCACCGAAGAATGCCTGAACGATTTGCGCGGTTGGAACGAGGACGTGCATACCCTGGTGCGCGCCATCGACGTTCCCTACAAATGGGCGCTGATGGTTCGGGACCCCATGCCCCGCTGGAGCGAAGGCCGGGCCACCCTGCTGGGCGACGCCTGCCATCCCATGCTGCCTTTCCTCGCGCAAGGCGCGGGCATGGCCCTGGAAGACGGCTACATCCTGGCGCGCGCATTGCGCCAGTACGCGGACCCGGCGCAGGCGCTGCAACGCTACGAGCAGGCACGCAAGGATCGCACCGCCAATGTCATCCTGGGCGCCAATGCCAACGCCAAGCGATTCCACAACCGGGAACTGGCCCACGCCGAGGGCGCGGCCGCCTACGTGAACCGCGAATGGCAGGAAGACCGGGTGAAGGAACGCTACGAGTGGCTCTTCACCTACGACGTCGAAACCGTGCCCATCTGATCGGCCGCGCCTTCCCCTACGTGCGGGTCGCCATCACGGCCTTGAAGACCTCGGTGAATTCAGTCAAGGTATCGGGCCGGGGCGCCCCCGCCCGCATCACGTAGCAGAAATCGAAAGTCACCGCCGGACTGATCACCCGGTGCTCCACGGCGTAGCGTGCGCACGCGCTTTGCGAAAACTCCGGAATGATGGCGATGCCGAAGCCCTGCTCTGCCAGCCCCAGCGCCGTATCCAGGTGCTGTACGGCGATGCGGCGGCCGATGTTGATCTGGTGCTTGAACAGGGCCTCTTCCGCCAATTGATGAATGGGGCTGTCTTCCGTCAGCGCCACATAGGGCTGATCGCGCAGGATCTCCCAGGTCGTGTCCTTGCGCCCCTTCGCCGACGGAACCGGCGCATAGCTTCCCGGCGCATAAACCGCCAGCAGCCCCGATGGCGCCAGCGCCTTGCGCACCAGCCCCGACACCTTGGAAAAAAACGCGCCGAACGCCGCATCGGCCTCGCCCGTCTCGACCAGTTGCTGGATTTCGAGGGGGCTGCCGGCGATGATCTCGACCTCGACCTGCGGGTGGTCCGCCAGGAACCGACGCATGGTCTCCGGCACGACATTGGCCGCCATCAAGGGCGTAAACGCCAGACGCAGGGCAGCGCCTTCCTGGCGCCCCATGTCGCGCAGACGGGCCGCCGCGGCGCTGAGTTCACGCTCGACCAACTCCGCCGCGGGCAGAAAGACACGGCCGGCCTCGGTCAGCACCACCGCGCGGGTGGTACGTTCGAACAACCGGGTATTGAGCTGGGATTCGAGTTCGCGAATGGTCGCGCTCAGCCCCGCCTGGCTAAGATGCAGACGCTGGGCGGTGCGGGTGAAATTACCCGATGCCGCCACCCCCAGAAAAGCCCGCAATTGGCGCAAAGAAATATTCATGCGCCAATTATTTCAGTTTTCCCCCCTCTTTGCGCATCACCGCCCCAGACCCAGGATGCGGTGGATCCGGCTCCGCCGGTCCACCCGCACGCCCCACGGGTCCCGGCCCCCTTGGGGGGCTGCCGCGTAGCGGCTGGGGGCCCACCATTCTGGGCGCGCGTCAGCGCGTAGGGGGGGCATCAGTCCAGCTTCAACCCCGTCCGGCGCACGATATCGCCCCACTTCGAGATATCGGTAGCGATGATCTTGCGGAACTCTTCGGGCGAGGTCGGCGCAGGATCGGCGCCGGCCGCGCGCACGCGTTCGATCACACCGGGGTCGCTCAGCGCCGCCCGGATCGCCGCGTTCAGGCGCTTGACGACGGGTTCGGGCGTGCCGGCGGGCACGGCGATCCCGAACCAGCCCATGGCCTCGTAGCCCTTCATGCCCGACTCGTCCAGCGTCGGCACGTCGGGCAGCGAGCTCGACCGTTCGCGCGTCGTCACGGCGAAGGCCTTCATGCGCCCTTCCTTGATATATGCCATGGCGCTGGGCGTATCGCTCATCGCCAGCGGAATCTGCCCGGCCAGCGCATCGGTGGTGGCCGGGCCCGTGCCCTTGTAGGGCACCAGGACGGTCTTCACGTCTCCAATCTGATTGAAAAGCTCGCTGGCCAGGTGCATGACCGTGCCCAGGCCGCCATGGCCGATCGACAGCTTGCCCGGCTCTGCCTTGGCCGCGGCAAGCAGGGCCTTGACGTCCTTGTACGGCGAGTTCGCCGGTCCCACCAAGACAAAGGGCGAGCTCGCAACCATGCTGACCGGGATGAGGTCCTTGACGGGATCGAAAGGCATCGTCCGATACAACACGCTGTTGATGCCCAGCGCGCCTGCCCCGCTGAATACCATCGTGTAGCCATCGGGCGCCGATCGAACCACCGATTCGACGCCGATGTTGCCGCCTGCCCCGCCCTTGTTCTCGACCACCACCTGCTGGCCCAGCTGCTTGGACATGACGGGTGCCATGACGCGGGCGATGAGGTCCGTGCTGCCGCCCGGCGGGAACGATACCACCAGCCTCAGCGGACGATTGGGAAAATCCCCTTGCGCCTGCGCCGCCGGCAAGGCCAGCACGGTCGCGGTCGCCAGGGCCGTCATGATCATCTTCTTCATTGCAGTCTCCTTTCTCATAGCCATATGGGTCCTGCCGCTCGGTGGCGGCCTTTCTTATTTTTGAACGCGATCAAATTTGATCATGTTTCATTTCCAGCGACCGCACCATCAGGGCATTCACCGTATCCGCGGCCTCGTAGGCCGCCCAGTGGCCCGCCCGGGGAATCATGTCGAAGACAGCCTGCGGCAACGCCTCGCACAAGGCGCGGCCTTGCGCGGGCGCATCGCCGCCGCCGTAGACATCGCGTTCGCCGGCGATGCCGTGCACCGGACAACGCAGGCCCAGGAAAGCCTCCAGTTCGCGGCTGGCCAGCAGCGGCCGGGTGTCCAGCCGGCAACGCTCCAGGTTGTCGGCATGCAGCCGGACGGCCTGGTCATCGACCAGGGCGGCGTCGCCGAACATGGACACTTCAAGGTTGTGCCGGTGGATGCGAGTGGCCTCGGCCGGATCGGCTATGCCCCGCCAACGCAGCAATTCCGGCGGCCTCGGCACCGTGCGCGTGAAAGCTCCGCGCAACAACAGTATCTGGCGGACGCGCAGTGGCTGTTGCCGCGCCATGCTCTCCCCCAGGACCGAGCCCAGGGAAAATCCGGCGAGCGCCACGTTTGCATCGGGACCCGCGATCTGATCGATGCCGCGCCACAACAGACCGGCGAAAGCGGCACACGACACGTCGCCCGCCGGCAGGTCGGAATCGCCATGGCCGGGCAGATCGGGCACGAGCACCGTGAAGCGTTCGGCCAGAGCGGCGATGTTGCGCACCCAATGCGTCCACGAACCGCTGTTGCCGTGCAGGAGGACGACCAGCGGGCCGGCGCCCCATTGCCGCCAGACTACGGCCCGGCCATCGTCAACCGTGGTGTGGATCCGGGCGGATTGCCCCAGCGCGTCGACCATTTCGTACACCCTTGTCTCTCTCGCGTCCGGTGACATCCGGCGCTTATGATAATCACACCTTATATAAAGTTTCTTTACTTATCAAGAGAATCTTGCATCATCGCGCGGGAGGCCTGCCGAGTTCTTCTAGAATAGGCGGCCCGGCCCCGCCGCCCCTCATTCCTTCGCGTCCTGCTCTTTCATGAAGAATCCATCCGCTTCGTCGTCCCCGAACCAGGAACTGGGCTTGCGCGAGCGCGCCAAACTCGACAAGCTGCGGCGCATCAAGCACGCAGCGCGCGACGTCTTCCTGGAAAAAGGCTACGACGCGGCGACCACGCGCGAGATCGCGCAGCGCGCCGAAGTGGCCATCGGAACCATCTTCGTCTACGCCGAGGACAAGCTCGATCTGTTGATGATGATCGTCAACAACGACCTGGATGCCGTGAACGACAAAGGCGCCAGGGTGCTACAGCGGGACGGCCCGTTGATCGAATTGCTCATGGCTTTCTTCGAGCTGCGGTACCGCTACTGGGCCAGGCATCCGCAGATCTCGCGGCCGGCCGTGCAGGCCACCTCGGACTTCCTGGCTCGCAGCAGCGACCGTGGCGAGGAAACGCGCCGTTTCTACGCCCGCCGCGCCAACATTTACGCCATGCTGGCCGACGTGGTGCGGCGCAAACAGGAGCAGGGGCAAATAGGCAGCAACGCGGCCCCCGAGCTCATCGCCTCGTTGTTCGTCACCATCTATCTGGCCGAAGTGCGGCGCTGGCTCAGCCAGCCCACGCCGCGCCCCGGCGTCGGCCTGGCCTCGCTGCGCGCGCTGCTGCGCCTGGCCATCGAGGGGCTGGCGCCCATGGACGCCGAACGGCAGGCGCTGGCATCCACCGACTGAGCGGCGACGCCATGCGGCGCGGCCCGCCGTGCGGGCTACGCCCCTCCCAACAGGTCGCGCGAATCGAGCAAGGCGTAGACGATCCCGGGCGTGCGTTCGAAGCAGCGGCGGATCGCGGCGGGAATGGCCTCACGCGTCTTGCGGCACAAGCCCCGCTGTTCCGCCAGTTCGATGGCGATACCGCGCACCGTACGGACTTCGTTGGCGCTGGGCTCGATATGCAGCACGATACCCAGTTGCGCATGCATGCGCGCCTGCATCGCCATCAGGTCCTCCAGGGAGGCCAGGGCCTCGAGGCGAGCCACCAGCCGCTTCTCTTCTTCCTTGGTCAAAAGAAGAATGCGCCTATCGCCCTGCGGGTCGGCCAGCAAATGGTCGCGTTCGCAGATACAGGCACCGGGCGGGCATTCCTTGCGGATGGGAAACGAGGCGTTCATGCCTCGGGATTTTAGCCCCTACCCAGCAAAGGCATGGACAGCGGAAACATCGTGCCTTCGTAAAAATTCACTTCGGGCGGCAGGCTGGCCATCAGCAGCACGACGCGGGCCACGTCCTCGGCCTTCATCAACTCGCCGGGTTCGAACTTGCGGCCGGACTTGGCGGCCAGCGCCGACTCGGTCACGCCGGGATGCAGCACGCTGACCGCGATGCCGTGCGCCCGTCCGTCCAGCGCCAGCGCATGGGTCATGCCGGACAAGCCGTGCTTGGTCGTCGTGTACGGCACCGAGTCCGGCCTCGGCACCTTGGCCGCCACGCTGCCGATGTTGATGATGCGCCCCTGGCACCGCGGCTTCATGACCCGAAAGGCCTCGCGGCTGCAAAGGAAAGCACCGGTCAGGTTCACATCGAGGACGCTGCGCCAGGTGTCCAGGCTCATGTCCTCGATAGGCTGGCTGGTGGTGACGCCTGCGTTGTTGACCAGCACGTCCACGCGGCCATGGGCGGCAAGCGCCGCGCCGAACAATCGCGCCACGTCTTCCTCACGGCCGACATCGGTGACGCAGGCGAGCGCCTCGCCGCCCGCCTCGCGTACCATCCGTGCCGTCTCGTCCAAGGCATCCCGGCTGCGGGCGGCCAGCACCACGCGCGCGCCGGCTTGGCCGAACGCCACCGCCACGGCCCGGCCTATGCCGGAACTGGCGCCGGTCACGATCGCGACGCGATCCTCAAGACTTCGCATGTTTGCCCCGTCCGTTGCCCGTCATTCGACGGTCATGCCCGCGGCGCGGATAATGCGCCCCCACTTCTCGGTATCGACCGCCACCACCCGCGCGAGATCGTCCGGCCCCCCACTCAGGGGTTCGGCGCCGATGCCACGCAGAAAGCGGGCCATCTCGGGGCTGCCGGTGACCTTGAGCAACGCGGCGCTCAGCGTCTTGCGCACGGACTCGGGCGGATTGGCGGGCAGAAAGATGCCGAACCATCCCCCCAGGTCGTAGCCTTGCACCCCGGCTTCGGCCATGGTGGGCACATCGGGCAACGACGTGGGCCGCTTGCTGCCCGTCACCGCCAGCGCCTTCACGCGGCCCCCCTTGAGCTGGGGAATGGCCAGCGTCGCGTCGGCAAACAGGAAACTCACCCGCCCCCCGATCAGGTCGGTCATGGCCGGCGGCACGCCCTTGTAAGGCACGTTGACGGCATCGACGCCGGCGAGTGTCTTGTAGAGTTCTCCCGCCACCTGTCCCGTGGCGTTGCCGCTGCCCCACGAATACTTGCCGGGCTGATCCTTGAGCATCTTGGTCAACTGCGCGACGTTGTCGACCTTGGTGTGTTCGGGCGCCACCAGCAGGACGAACCCCAGGCTGGCCACCGTGCCCACCGGCGCGAAATCCTTGATGGGATCGAAGGGCAGCTTCTTGAACAAATGGACGTTGGCCGCATGGGTGGAGTTCGGCGTGAACAGGATGGTGTAGCCGTCGGCAGGCGCCTTGGCCACGAAGTCGGCGGCCAGGTTGCCGAGCGCGCCGGCCTTGTTTTCCACCACCACCGGCTGGCCGAGTTCCTTTTCCAATCCCGCGGCCACCTGGCGCGCCACATTGTCGATGCCGCTGCCCGCGGGATATCCCAGCAACATGCGCACGGGCCGCACGGGGTAGTCGGCGGCCAGGGCCGGCGCGCCGGACATCAGAGTGATCGCGGCAAACGCGGCAAGGCACTTCTTCATTGATATCGTCTCCTCTGTAAAGCGTGTCGTCACGCCGGCCGCTCGAACTTGGCCGATAGCGCGGTGCCGGACAGATGTCCGGCCAGGCTGCTGGAGGTGCCTACCGGCAATCCCGGCGCCAGCTCCATGAATTGCTTGACCGCGCGCACCGTGACCGGGCTGCACTCCAGGATCGTGGCCGCGATGCGGTCGGCCCGCGACCGCAGCTCGGCGCGCGGGACGACCTCGCTGGCCAAACCGGCCTGCCAGGCCTCGCGGGCGCCCACCAGGTCCCGCGTCAGCACCATGCGCGCGATCGTCTTCATCGGCACCCGGCCGATCAGCGCCGACATCACCAGGGCAGGAGGAATGTCGCGCTCCATCTCGGGAATCTGGAAGCTCGCGTCTTCCGCGGCCAGCGTGATGTCGCACACGCCCGCCAGGGCGCAGCCGACGCCATAGGCCTTGCCATGCACGACGGACAGCACCGGCACCGGCGCCGTCTTGAGCGCGTCGTACAGCGCGAGCGCCGGCATCGCCACATTACGCCGCAAAGCCTCGCCGGTCGGCGTCGAGCCCGGCCTGGGCATGGGCGAGACCCGCCCGGCGCAGAAATCCTCGCCCTCGCCCGACAGGCGGATCAAACGGACCTGCTCGTCCAGGTTGGAGACGGCATCGATGATCAGCCGCCCCATCTCTGCGCTCATGAGATTGCCGTTCTCGGGGGTGTTCAACACGATATCCAGCAGGCCCGAATGGCTGCGTACCGATACCGGCTCGCTCATGGCTGTACTCCTTGTGCGCGTTGTATGGCCGACCAGATCGCGGCGGGCGTGGCCGGCATGGGCAATTCCTCGCGCGTGATGCCGCGCAGCGCGTCGGCCAGCGCGTTGAAAATGGCGGCCGTGGCAGGCGTGATGCCGCTCTCTCCGCCGCCTTTCACCCCCAGCGCGTTGCCGTGGGTGCGGTCTTCGGTCAGCTCCACGTCGAAGCGCCGCGGGATCGCCCCGGCGCGCGCCACGCCGTAGTCCATGTACGAACCGCTGAAGATCTGTCCGCTTTCCGGATCGACATGGTAGTCCTCGAAAAAGGCCTGCCCTATGCCTTGCGCCAGGCCGCCATGCACCTGGCCTTCGACGATGAGCGGATTGATCGGGCGTCCGACGTCGTCGATGGACGTATAGCGCATGATCTCCACGTCGCCGGTCTCGGGATCGATCTCCAGTTCGCACACCGCCGTGCCCGTGGGATGGGCGGCGATGCGGCCGTTGAACTCGGCCTCGGCGAAAAAACGGCGCTCTTCCGGATTGCCGGGCATGCCTTTGCGCCCGATATGGGCCGCGATCTCGCCCAGGCCGGCCACATGCTGCCCGGCCTGGTCGCGCACCCGGCCGTCCTCGTAGCACAGGTCCTGCACCTGGAGGCCCCACATCGATGCCGCGGCCGACAGCGCCGTGGACCGCAGGCGCTCGCCGGCCTGCACCAGCAGGTGGCCCACCAGGCGCATGGAACGGTCCGAATGCGAACCGCCGCCCACCTTGACGAAGCGTGAATCGCCGGTGCGCATGGTCACGGCCTCGAACGGCACGCCCAGCTCGTCGGCCAGCACCTGGACGAAGCTGGTCTCGTGTCCTTGCCCCGTGCTTTGCGTGCCGACCACGAAGTCGACACTGCCGTCGGTGCCTATGGTGATCTCGATGCGCTCGCGCGGCGCGCCCACCGGCGACTCCACATAATTGGCCAGCCCCGTGCCCAGCAATTTGCCGCGCGCGCGCGCATCGCGCTTGCGCTGCTCCGCCTCGCTCCACTGCGATACCACCAGGGCCCGCTCCATGTTAGCGGCGAAGCTGCCGCTGTCGTAGGTCAGCCCCATGGGACTGCGATACGGCATCTGCGCCGGCTGGATGAGATTGCGCCGGCGCAGTTCAATGCGGTCCATGCCCATCTCGTCGGCGGCGATATCCAGCATGCGCTCCATCACATGCGTGGCTTCCGGACGGCCCGCGCCCCGATAAGGACCGGTTGGCGGCGTGTTCGTGAGCACCGCGGACAGCAGCGCCGTGGCCGCGGGCACGTGGTAGACCGTAGTCATGATGCGCGAGCCGTTGGCAAGCGGCACATACGACACGGTATGGGCGCCGATATTGCCGATGATCTCGTTGTCTATGCCCAGGATGCGTCCTTGCGCATCGAATGCGATGGCCGCCCGTATGACCTGGTCGCGCCCCTGGTAGTCGGACAGGAAGGCCTCGTTGCGGTCGCTGGTCCATTTCACCGGCTGCCCGACGCGGCGCGCGGCCCACAGCACCGCAAGCTGATCGGGATTCACGCAACTGCGCGGACCGAAGCCGCCGCCCACGTCAGGCGACACCACCCGCAATTTCGCCGGGGATATCCCCAATGCATCGGCGATGCACATCTGCTGGCGCGTCACGCCCTGGCTACCCGAGATCAGCAGGTATTCGCCGGAACTGGCGTCGAAGCTGCCCAGCGCCGAGCGCGGCTCCATCTGGCAATTGACGACGCGGCTGTTGCGAAATTCCCGGCGCACGACGCAATGGGCGCGGGCAAAGGCTTCGCGCACCGCGGCCTCATCGCCCACCCGGGCCTGGAAGCACAGATTGCGCGGGGCGCCGTCCCACAATTGCGGCGCCCCGTCTTCCATTGCCTGCACCGCGTCCACCACGGCGGGCAAGGGCTCATAGTCGATCTGCACCATTTCGCAGGCATCGCGCGCCTCGCGCATGCTGCGGGCCACCACCAGCACCACCGGCTCGCCGACGTGGCGCACGCGATCCACCACCAAGGGCAGATGCCGCTGATTGAAAATGCTGCCGGTCAGCGAATGCTGGAAGGCGCGCTCCTTGAAGGCAATGGCATCGGCGGGATTGGGAATATGGTCCATGCCGCGCAGGCCGTCATCCAGGTAATCCTGGCCGCGCAGCACGGCGATCACCCCGGGCGCCTGCGCCGCCGCCTCGATGTCGATGCCGCGGATGATGGCATGGGCATGCGTGGACCGCACGAATGCGCCGTAGGCCTGGCCGGGCAGATTCACGTCGTCGGTATAGCGGCCCTGGCCCCGCACCAGCCGCTGGTCTTCGGCGCGCGGGCGCGGCTGGCCGACCAATCGGCTATCCATGCTGCCTCCCGACCGGCTTGCCCGCTTCGGCACGGGCACGAGCCGCGTGCTTGACCGCCTCGATGATGTTGACGTAGCCGGTGCAGCGGCAGATGTTTCCTTCCAGGGCGCGATGGATGCGCTCGTCGTCCAGCGAGCCGTCGGTATCCAGGTAGTAGTCGATCGCCATCATCATGCCCGGCGTACAGAAACCGCATTGCAGGCCATGGCAGGCGACGAAGGCCGCCGGCACCTCGCCCAGCTGCTGCGGCGTCGACAATCCCTCCACGGTCAGCACCTCGCCGCCGCTGGCCTGCGCGGCCAGCACCGTGCACGACTTGACCGCGGCGCCGTCGAGCTTGACCGTGCATGCGCCGCACTGGCTGGTGTCGCAGCCGACGTGGGTGCCGGTCAGGCCCAGCTCGCCGCGCAGCAGTTCCACCAGCAGGGTCCGGTCATCCACCTCGCGGCTCGTCGCCACGCCATTGACGCGCAGTTCCACACGACTCATGGCGCGACCTTCTCTTCCACCTTGGCGCTGAAGCGTTCGAAGAACTCGGCCGCCATCTTGTTGGCGACCGAGCCCACCAGCCGCGCGCCTATCTGCGCGAGCTTGCCGCCGACCTGGGCCTGCGCCACGTAGGTCAGCACCGTGCCCTCCCCGTCTTCGGCCAGCTCGACATCGGCCACCATTTTCCCGAAGCCGGCGATGCCGCCGTCGCCCTGGCCGACGATGCGATAGCCCTGCGGCGGGCGCTTGTCCGCGATGCTCAGGGTCCCCTTGAAGCGCGCCTTCACCGGGCCGATGGCGGCCACCACCACGGCGGCGTACTCGTCCTGCGCCGCTCCGGCGGTGAACGATTCGCAGCCGGGCACGCATGCCTGCAGGATTTCCGGGGTGTTCAGGTATTCCCACACCCGTTCGCGGGGCGCCCGCAACGTATGCGATCCTTTCAGTTCCATGACTTCTCCACCTTGCTCGGCCTCGCTCCGGGCCGTCCGCGATTCAAGATAATTGCGCCCAGGCGCGCCGCGCCATCACCCGCACCAGGTTGGCGCGATAGGCGGCGCTGCCCGCGCGGTCGTCGTTCAGTTCATCGGCATCCAGGGGAACCGTGGCCAGCGCCCCGGCGTCGCCGCCGGCCAGCGCCGCCTCCGCCTCGTGCCAGCGGAAAACACAGGGCCCGGCCCCGGTCACCGCCACCCGCACGCCCTGCGCGGTATCGGCGATGAACACGCCCGTTACCGCGTAGCCCGTGGCCTTGTGGCGATACTTGGCATAGGCGCTGCGGCGAGGAATGGGAAACTCGAAGCCCACGATGATCTCGCCCGGGACCAGCGCGGTCTCGAACATGCCGGTAAAGAAATCGTCGGCGGCGATGCGCCGGCCGCTGCTGACCACGGTCGCCCCCAGCCCCAGCACGGCGGCCGGATAGTCGGCGGAGGGATCGTTGTTGGCCACCGATCCGCCCATGGTGCCGCGGTTGCGCACCTGCGGATCGGCGATCAGGCCGGCCAGGGCCGCCAGGCCCGGAATGGTCTCGCCCACCAGGGCCGATTCGGCCACCTGCACATGGCGCGTGGCGGCACCGATTTTCAGCATGTCGCCGTCGCGCGAGATGCCTTGCAGCTCCGGCAGGCGCGTCAGGTCAACCAGGTGCGAAGGCGCCGCCAGCCGCTGCTTGAGCGTGGGCACCAGGGTCATGCCGCCCGACAGGGGGCGGGCTTCGGGCTCGCGGGCCAGGCAGTCCAGCGCTTCCTGCAAGGTGGCCGGACGCACATAGCTCAGGGGGTACACATCGTCTCCGTCATTATCGTGGGCGGCCGCGACATGCCGCGCCGCCTGATCCCCGCTAACTGTAGAAGAAACACCGCAAAGGCTGAAACACGGGTTTGCGATGGCCTCACAAACATTTTCGATAAGTGTCGAAAATGGCGCTCAATCCTGGTAGCGCTTGAGCATCGTACGGGCGATGACCAGTTGCAGGACCTGGGAGGTGCCTTCGTAGATGCGCAGCGCCCGGGCATCGCGGTACAGGCGTTCGACGTGGTGATCGGCCACGTAGCCCGAGCCACCGTGGATCTGCAGGGCCCGGTCGGCGATGCGCGACAGCGCCTCCGAGCAGAAATACTTGGCGGCCGCCGCCTGGTTGCGCACGTCTTCTCCGCGCGCCAGGGCCTGGCCCGCCTGCATCACCAGCGCGTGTCCGGCCAGGTATTCGGTTTCGGAATCGGCCAGCATGGCTTGCACCAGCTGGAATTCGGAGATGGGCTGGCCGAACTGCTTGCGCTGCAGGGCGTAGCGCGCCGCCTCGTCGATCAGCCGGCGCGCCATGCCCAGCCCGGAGGCCGCCACGCTGATGCGGCCGTGATCCAGCACCTGCATGGCGGTCCTGAACCCCTGCCCCAGCGCGGGCTCCCCGCCTATCACGTTGGATACCGGCACCCGCACGTTCTCGAAGATCACGTCGCTGATGGGCGAGCCGCGCTGGCCCAGCTTCTTCTCGGACTTGCCTATGTGCAGCCCCGGCGTATCCCGATCGACCAGGATGGCGCTGATGCCGGCCGCGCCCGGACGGGACGGGTCGGTGCGCGCCATGACGGTGAAGACGTGGGCACGCGTGGCGTTGGTGATGAAGCGCTTGGTGCCGTTGATGACCAGCATGTCGCCGTCGCGCTCGGCACGCGTCCTCAGGCTGGCCGCGTCCGAACCGGCGTCGGGTTCGGTCAGGCAGAATGCCGCGCGCAGCTCGCCGCTGGCCAGGCCCGGCAGATACTTCTGCTTCTGCTCCTCGGTACCGGCCAGCACCAGGCCCTTGCTGCCTATGCCCACGTTGGGCCAGAACACCAGCCGGAAGGCCGGCGAGGTATAGCTGAAGGCCATCTGCACCTGCAATTCCTGCATCAGGTCCAGTTCGCAGCCGCCGTAGGCCTCGGGAATCCCCAGGCCGAACAGGCCCATTTGCTTCATTTCCTCGATGACCTCGGGCGGCACTTCCTCCTTTTCCTCCACCTGCCGCTCCAGCGGCATCAGGCGTTGGCGGATGAAGCGCTCGACCGAGTCCATCAACTGAGGAAAGGTCTCGCTATCGAATGACGACATAAGATTGCTCTCCGTACAAGCGCGGCGCCCTCAGGACGCCGGCGCCGCATCCATGACGAACAGCGCGTCCAGGGCCACGACGCCCTTGCCCGCGGGCAAGGCAATCAGCGGATTGATGTCGATCTCCGCGATCCCGGGATTGGCCAGCATCAGCGCGGACAGGCGCCGCACCACGGCCGCGACCGCCGCCACGTCCACCGGCGGCGCGCCGCGCAGGCCGGACAGTAGTTTGGCGCCCTTCAGCCGCTGCAGTTCACGCATGATCTGCGCCTCGGTCAGGTCGGGCGGCAAAAGGCGTACGTCGTGCAAGGCCTCGATCCATATCCCGCCCAGCCCCACCAGCGTCACCACGCCCCAATTGGGATCGCGGCGCCCGCCCACCACCAGTTCCAGGCCGGGGCTGGACATGGCCTCGACCAGCATGCCGTCCAGCGCGATATCGGGGCAATGCCGGGCCACCGAGGATTGGATGCGCTGCCACGCATCGCCCAGCGCCGCGGCATCGCGCAGGTTGACCGCCACGCCGCCCACGTCGCTCTTGTGCATGAGCGTGTCGGCCTGGGCCTTGAGCACCACCGGATAGCCGATCTCGCGCGCCAGCGCCTCGGCTTCGGCCGGCGTGCGGGCCAGCCCGCCCCGTGGCGTGGAGATGCCCAGCTCGCGCAGCCATTGCTTGCCCTTGAACTCGGCCAGCGGCCCCGGCTGAAGATCGTCGCGGCGCAGGCCGGATTCCGCCCCGCTGCGTTCGGTCGCCTCGGCGTGCAGGCGTCCGTAGCGGTGCACGTGGGCCATGGCACGCATGGCGCGGTCGGGCGACCGCAGGAACGGCATGCCGCTCGCATGGACCCGCTCCAGGAATTCGCTGCCCAGCGGGCCGCTGTCGCCCATGATGACGAAGCACACCGGCTTGCGCGATGCCTGCATCACCGGCAACAGCGAATCCGCCTTGGCCACTTGCTGCGCGGGCGAGCCGCCCATCAGCGGCATGATCAGGCTCCCCACGCCGGGATCGTCCAGGATGGCCCGCGCCGACAGCCCGAAGATCTCCGGTTTCTGCATGCCGATCGCCGTCAGGTCCAGCGGATTGTCGGGCGCCATGAAGTCCGGCAGGATCTGCGACAAGGCCTGCATCGTGGCGGGCTGGAAATCGGCCAGCTGCAGGCCGATGTCTTCGCAGAAATCCAGCGCCAGTCCGCGCAGGGCGCCCGAGTTCGAGGCCACGGCGGCCCGGCCTTCGGTCACGGGCTGCGGGTAGCGCGCCAGGATGGCCGTCACATCGAACATTTCGTCCATGCTGTCGACCACCACCACGCCTTCGCGCTCGACCAGCGTGCGCATGACCTGGTGGTCGCCCGCCAATGCGCCCGTGTGCGACTTGGCCGCCTCGCGGGCGCGCTGGCTGCGGCCCGGGTGCATCAGCACGATGGGCTTGCCCAGCTCGCGCGCGCGGCTCGCCACGCGCAGGAATTCGGCGGGCTTGCGCAGCATTTCGACGAACACCGCGAAAGCGTCGACGTCGGGCGCATCGACCAGCGCGGACAGGAAATCCTCGGCGCCCAGCACCGCTTCGTTGCCGGTCGAGATCGAGAACGAAACCCCCAGCCCGCGCCCCAGGAAGGCCTGGCGCAGGTTGCCGCTCATCGCGCCGCTCTGGGCCACGATGCCTATGCGCGGACCGCTGCGGACCGGCGCCGGCTGCACCGGCTCGAAGGTCAGCGGGACGGCATCCGCGAAATTGATGAACCCCAGGCAGTTGGGCCCCAGCACCGCCACGCCATGGCGGTGCGCGATGGCGGCCATGGCCTCCTGCGCGGCCCGGCCTTCGTCGCCCATTTCGGCAAAACCCGAGGCGAACACCACCGCCGCGCCTACGCCCCGGCGCCCGCAGGCCGCGACGGAATCGGCCACCGCCACCTGCGGCACCACCAGCACGGCCACGTCCACGCCTTCCGGCAGTTCGTCGATGGACTTGAAACAGCGGATGCCGTTGACTTCGTCCCGGCTGCGGCTGACCAGATGCAGTTGCCCGGCATAGCCGAAGCGCTGCAGGTTGGCCAACAGCAGGCCGCTGACCGAACCCGGCTCGGGCGAAGCGCCGACCACGGCGATCGACTTGGGCCGCAGCAGGCGGTCCAGAGCGAATGAAGACATGCGATACCCCTTCGTGCCGTCTTAGCGCTGATACGCGCCGAGGCCGGGCTTGAACGACTTCTCGTCCAGGAATTGCTTCATGGCATTGTCGCGGCCGCGCTCGGGATCGTGGAAGGTGGACTGGTCGACCTTGGCCATCAGGTAATCGGTCGCCTGCTCCCAGCTCATTTCGGCCGCCATGCGATGGGCGATCTTGGCCGTGCGCAGCACGGTGGGGTTCTTTTCCATCAGGACCTTGGCCAGTTGACGGGTCCGCTCGCGCAGGCGCTCGCGCGGCACGGCCTCGTTGACCAGGCCGATATCCGCGGCGCGGCGGCCGTCGAAGGTTTCGCCCGTCATCACGTAGTACATGGCTTCGCGTTCGCGCACGAGCGAGGCCACCGCGCGGCTGACGACGCCGGCCGGGATGATGCCCCAGTTGATCTCGGAGAGCCCGAACTGCGCGTCCTCGGCGGCGATCGCCAGGTCGCAGGACACCAGCGGCGTGAAGGCGCCGCCGAAGCACCAGCCGTTGACCATGGCGATGGTGGGCTTGGCGTAGAAGCGCAACTGGCGCCATTGCCACTGGGCGTTGGCGCGATACAGCTTGATGCGTTCCTTGGGATCGTTGTCCGTGCCGCGGAAGTATTCACGCAGGTCCATGCCGGCCGAGAACGCGTCGCCCGCGCCGGTCAGCACCAGGACCTTGCAGCGGTCGTCCGCCTCGAGTTCCTCCAGCACCCGGACCATGTTGTAGACGATGCCCGGGTTGATGGCGTTGCGTTTCGTGGGCCGGTTCAAGGTGACCCATGCGATGCCGTCTTCGAAATCGACGAGTACGGGCGATTGGTCGTTGGACTGGACGGCGGTCTGGTTGGCGCTCATGGCTTGTCTCCTCGTGGATGCCGGATGAATTGCGTACGAGGCATTATATAAGATTACTTTATATAAGGAAACATTCTTTTATTTCATGAGGGCTCGGGGTTTTCCTTGATCGTCGATATTGTTTTTATCCATATAATTTTATCGACAAAAATTTTCATTGAGAGTTTTATCGATTTTTTTCCAGACCGCCTGAACGACAACGACAAGAGGCGCGTCCCGATCCCGTCGGGAATACCGCCATGGAGGAGGAACACATCATGAAGAACCCGGTTTTTCTGGCTGGGCTTTCCACAGCCTGCCTCGCAGCCCTGACCATCGCCGCGCCCGCCGCCGGCGGCGACACGTTTCCCGACCGTCCCATCAAGCTGATCCTGCCCTTTTCGCCCGGCGGCAACCCCGACACCGTGTCGCGCATCCTCGCCCAGGAAATGGGCAAGCGGCTCAAGCAGGCGGTCATCGTGGAGAACCGCGCGGGAGCCAACTCCATCATCGCGTCGGAGCTCGTGGCCAAGGCGCCGGCCGACGGCTATACCCTGCTCTACACGACCGGCTCGCACGTCATCAATCCCCTGCTGTACAAGTCCCTGCCCTACGACACCGCCAAGGATTTCGTCCCCGTCGTGCTGGTGGGATCGACGCGCGGCCAGGTACTCGTGGTCACGCCCTCCCTGCCGGTCAAGACCGTGCAGGACCTGGTCAAGCTCGCCAAGCCGGCCAACTCCAACATCCCCTACGGCTCGGCCGGCATCGGCAACACCATGCACCTGGTCGCCGAGTACTTCAACTACAAGGCGGGCACCCACCTGGTACACGTCCCCTACAAGGGCGCCGCCCCCGCCATGAATGCGGTCATGTCCGGCGAAGTGAAGTTGGCCTTCCTCAACCCGGTCTCGGCGATCGAACAGGTCAAGAGCGGAACGCTGCGCGCGATCGCCGTGACCGGCTCGACGCGTTTCCCGCAATTGCCCGACGTGCCGACGATGGAGGAAGCCGGCGTCGCCGGCTATGAAGTCCAGGGTGGCTGGCAGGGGGCGCTGGCCCCGGCGGGCACGCCGCCCGAGATCGTCGCCAAGCTGAACCGCGCCTTCAACGACGCGCTGGCCTCGCCCGCGATCAAGGAGCGCCTTGCCTCCATGGGGCTGGACGTGGCGGGCGGGTCGCCCCAGGACATGGCGAACTACCTCGCCAAGGAAACCGCGACCTACACCGACATCATGCAGGCCGCCAGGATCGAAAAACAATAGCCACGCAAGCGGAGACCCGATCGTGACCGAACCGAACACCCCAGCCCGGCATCGAGCCGCCCCCCATGCCCTCGTCTTCGAAAAAGACGTCGAGATCCCGATGGACGACGGCATCGTCCTGAAGGCGAACGTTTTCCGCCCCGCCGAACCGGGGCGCTACCCTGTCGTCATGGCCCAGGGGGTATACGGCAAGGACGTCCACTTCGCCGACGGCTTCAAGCCGCAATGGGAGAAACTGCAGCGCCTGCATCCCGGCCTGTGCCAGGACGGCTCCACTGGCCGCTACCTGCGCTGGGAAACCGTGGACCCCGAGCGGTGGGTGCCCGACGGCTACGTCGTCATCCACGTCGACGCGCGCGGCAGCGGCAAGTCGCCGGGCTACCTCGACCCCATGTCGCCGCGCGAAATCCAGGACTACCGCGACGCCATCGAGTGGGCCGGCACGCAATCCTGGAGCAACGGCAAGGTCGGCCTGATCGGCATCTCGTACTATGCCGCCACCCAATGGCGTGTCGCCGCGCTGCGTCCCAGGCACCTGGCCGCCATCGTGCCCTGGGAGGGCCGGTCCGACCACTACCGCGACTACGGCTACCATGGCGGCATCCGCAGCAACGGCTTCCTGAACTCATGGTGGCCCAAGCAGGTGCTGTCCAACCAGCATGGCAACGGCGATACCCCCTATCGCGACCGCGACGACGGCCAGCCCACGACCGGCCCCGCGCTGAGCGCAGCCCTGCTGGCCGCCAACCGCAGCGACTATCCCGCGGAAATGGCGCGGCACGGCTTGTGCGACGCCTGGCACAAGGAACGCACGCCCGACCTTTCCCGCATCACCGTCCCCGTCCTGTCCGCCGGCAACTGGGGAGGCCCCGGCAACCACCTGCGCGGCAACATCGAAGGCTACCTGCGTGCCGGCTCCACGCAGAAATGGCTGTCGATGCACATCGGCACCCACTACGAAAGCTTCTACCTGCCCCGCTACATCGCGCTGCAAAAACAATTCTTCGATCACTTCCTGAAAGGCCTGCCCAACGGCTGGGACCAGACCCCGCCCGTCCTGCTGTCCATCCGGACCGTAGAGGGCGAAATCCGCCGCGCCGAACACGAGTTTCCGCTCGCGCGCACCCGGTGGACCAGGTTCTACCTGCATCCGGGCAACGCGACCCTCGATACCGCCGCTCCCGCCCAAGCCGCCAGCGCCGGCTTTCAGGCCCAGCACGAGCACCTGGACTTCACCACCCCGCCCTTCGAAGCCACGACCGAGATCACCGGCTTCATCCCGCTGCGCATCTGGGTGTCCTCCTCCACCCGGGATGCCGACCTCTTCGCCGTCCTCCGGCTTTTCGATCCCGACGGCAAGGAAATCGTCTTCGACGGCGCCCACGAACCGACGCCGCTGACCCGGGGATGGCTGCGCGCCTCGCACCGCAAGGTCGACGAACAGATGTCCATGCCTTACCGGATCTTCCATGCGCACGACGAGGTCCAGAAGATCGAACCCGGTACCGCCTATCCCCTCGACCTCGAAATCTGGCCCACCTCCATCGTCATCCCGCGCGGCTACCGCCTGCGCCTGACGATACAAGGCAGGGATTTCGAATTCGAAGGCATCAAGGGCCGGCTCACCCATACCGACCCCGCGGATCGCGGCGGCGAGGATTTCCAGGGCCGTACCACCGTGTACAGCGGACCGGAACAGGCGTCCTATCTGACGCTGCCCATCATCCCCGCCAGCGACTGACAGGCTATCGTGCCGCTTCGGGGGCGAACACGCGCAACCGATGCCCGTCCGGATCCCGCGCGACGAAGGAGCGGCCGAACTCCAGGGTCGTGGGAGGCATGAGCAGCGAAATGCCGCGCGCCGTCCAGTCCGCGCAGCGCGCGTCGACCGCCTCGTAGCTGTCCATGCGCAAGACGAGTTCGCTGCCGCCGGCCGGCGCGCCGGCCGGCGGCTCGACGGTGTGCCGCGACCACAGGCCGAGCATCAGGCCGGTATCCAGCGCGAACAGCACGAAGGTGGGCGAGGATTCGATCGGGCGGGCGCCCAGCAGGTCCGCATAGAACCGGCCGCTGGCCTCGGGTTGGTCGACGTAGAGAATGACGAAGTTGGGATGGTCCATGAAGTCGCTCCTGGTTGGTAGACGTGTCCAGGATAGCGACCCATGCTGCCAATTTCTGGCAGCATCAAACTTCCTGTGGAGGAATGCCCTCTTTCTCGCGCCATGCCTTCAGCAAGGCCTGGCGCCGGCGCGGGTAGCGCTGGTCCGTGGCGGTCATGGCCTGGATGCGGTCGGTCCGGAAATGGCGGAAATCCTGGCGCAGTTCGCACCAGCCCAGCACCACGCGCGACTGCTCGAAGAACCCCAGGCCGAACGGCCAGATGAGGCGATGCGAGGCGGCGCCGTCGCCGTCGCGGTAGACGATGTCGAGCTTGTGTTCGGCACGGATCGCACGGCGGATCTCGGACAGGTCCACCCGCTCCTGGGCGAACGCCGGCCCCACCAGCAGCGCGGACGTATCCAGGCCGCGGCGCAGCTCGTCGGGCAGGACGGCGGCGATCTTGGCCAGGGCATTGCGGGCCGCCCAGGCCAGCGGCCCGTCGGTGCGGCGGGCCACCCATCGCGACCCCAGCACCAGAGCCTCGATCTCTTCTTCCGAGAACATCATGGGGGGCAGCAGGAAACCCGGTTTCAGCACGTAGCCCAGGCCGGGCTCGCCCTCGATCTGGGCACCCTGGGCCTGCAGGCTGGCGATGTCGCGATAGAGCGTACGCAGGCTGACGCCCAGCTCCTCGGCCAGCAGCCGCCCGCTGACCGGCCGCCTGCGGCGCCGCAGGGCCTGGAGCAAGGCGAACAGGCGCTCGGACCGGGACACGGCGGCAGGCTCGCGGCCGCTATCCGGCCAGGGCCCGCAACGAAGCCGGCACGGGAAAATCCGCGGCCATGTCGCGGAAGGCCCGGTCGGCCCAGGCGGCCCCGACCTCGGTCCCATGAGTGGCCTTCCAGGCGGGACGGCGGTCCTTGTCGATCAGCAAGGCCCGGATGCCTTCCTGGAAGTCGCCGCGGGTACAGCACCACAGGGCGACCTGGTACTCCAGCTGGAAGACCTGGGCCAGCGACATATGGCGCGTGCGATGCTGCAGTTCCCAGGCCAGCCGCGCGGTGCTCGGCGCGCCCTTGGCCAGGGCATCGCGCGCCCCCTCCAGCCACGGGTCCCCGCCGTCGTATTGCAGGATGGCGCCGATGACGTCGTCCAGCGCCGGTGCCCGGCACAGCGCCGCCACGGCATCCAGATTGCGCCGCAACGGGCCTTCCGCCGGATCCGGGGCGGCGTGGCAGGCATCGAGCACGTCGTGCAGCAGGAGGTCGTCGGTGCGGCGATCGCCGGCCCAGGCCTGCCTGGCCAGCGCATCCAGCACCTGCTGCTTGCGGGCATGGGCGATGTGGTAGTCGGCCCAGCCGGCGAACAGCGCGTCGGCGGCTTGCAGCGTCGCGCCGGTCAGCCCCAGGAACAGGCCCGACTTGCCCGGCATGCGGTTCAGGGCCCAGGACATGCCCACGTCGGGAAACAGGCCGATGACGATCTCGGGCATGGCCAGGCGCGACGTTTCCGTGACGACGCGGTGGCTCGCGCCCATCAGCAGGCCCATGCCCCCGCCCATGACGATGCCGTTGCCCCAGCACAGCAGCGGCTTGGGATAGACATGGATCGCGTGGTTCAGGCCGTATTCGCGCTCGAAGAAACGGGCGATGCGGCGCGGCGGACCGTCGCCCCGGTGTTCGAGCATCTCGCGGTACACGCTTCGCAGGTCGCCGCCGGCGCATAGCGCGCGCCCTTCCCCTTCCAGCACCACGACCGCGATGGCCGGATCTGCGGCCCAGGCATCGAGCTGCGCCGCCAGGCTTTCGGCCATTTCCAGCGACAGGGCATTGAGCGTGGCCTGCGCATCGAGCGTGGCCACGCCCAGGCGCCGCCCTCCGCCGGCGGAGATTTCACGGAAGTGGACCGGAGGCGTGGCGCGGGCCTGCATGACGGACTCCTATTGGGCGCCGCCCGCGAACAGCGATCGCGGACGCCGGCGCAGCATCAGGGCGGCAATGCCTGCCACGGCCAGCACCGCGAACAGCAGCACGCTCCATATCTCGTATCGTACGCCCAGCAGGTCCACCGCCGCGTCGGCGCAGGTCGCATAGATGCCGAACACCGCGGGCAGCGCCCCATCCAGGCCCGAGCCCGTCATGAAGCGGTCGGCGAAGGTCTGGTCGCAGCTCATCAGCTGGGACGCCACGTTGTGCTGGTAGATGGCGGTGGCGACGCCGGCCAGCGCCAGCACCGCCACGATGCCGGCGCAGGCCTTCTGCGCCGCCGCCAGCCGGCGAAGAACCAGCCCCAGCACTGCGAATACCGCAATCGCGAGATAGATCAGGCGTTGCAGCACGCACCAGGCGCAGGGCTGCATGTCGAAGACGTGCTGCGACACCAGCGCGACCGCCACGGCTCCCAGGCTGGCGATGGCGGCGAATGCGAGCAGGCGATCAACGAGTACGGTTTTCATGGATAAAGGCCGCGAGGGCTCTCAGGTAGGTGGGTGCAGCGGGACCTGGCGCAGTACGCTCAGGAGCAGTTCGGAGGCCCCATCCCATACGATCTGGACCCCGAGGCAAAGCAGAATGAATGCTGACAAGCGCAGGAACACGACAGTTCCCGTATCGCCCAGCAGACGCAGCAACTGCTGGGCATAACGGAAACACAGCAGCACCGATGCCGCCACCAGCGACAGCCCCAGCACCGCGCCGGCGATGCGGGTGCCGCTGATGAACAGCGAGGCGTGATCGTGCAGGCTCGCCCCCACGGTGATGGCCGCGGCGATGGAGCCCGGACCGCAGGCGATGGGGAACGTCAGGGGATAGAAGGCCCGGCGGTTGGCCATTTCAACGGTGAAACCCTCGGCCAGGCGGGCCGAGCGCTCCGCGCCGCCATCGCTGGAGTTGAGCAGGCGCCAGGCGCTCGCGACCACCAGCAGCCCCCCGCCCACGCGGACGATGGCCAGCGAGATGCCGAAGAAATCGAGCACGATGGACCCGATCAGCATCGCCGCGAACAGCAGCAGGAGAACGTTGCGGGCGATGCGGGCCGCGAGCACCTCCCGCACGCCGGGGGAAGCGCCCTCGGTCAGGGACAGGAATATCGGTGCCGTCGCCGTGGGATTCAGGATGGGGAGCAGTGTCGCCAGGGAAAACAGGAAACTCTTGCCCAGCGCGAGTCCGTAGTCTTCGATCAACATGACCGAAGTGTAAGAGAAATGAAGTCAGGCCGCAGCCGTCCGCCTCGTTTCCGCTTCCAGGCGGCCCGCGGCCTGCTCGAGCAGTTCGGCGTAGATCTCGCCCACCATGATGAGCGCCGGCCCCGTGCCCAGCTGCTGCGCGGCCTCGGGCAGGCGCCCCAGCGTGGTCGGCAGCACGCGCTGGGCCGGCAGGCTGGCATTCTCGACCAGCACCGCCGGACGTCCCGGCGGCATGCCGTTGGCCATCAGCCCCTGGGCGATCGCCTCGGCTTGGCGGCTGGCCATGTACAGCACCACGGTATCGGCGCCCCGGGCGGCGTCCGCCCAGGCGTGGGGACGCTCGCCGCTGCCCACGGCGGGCGTCAGGAACACGACGCTGCGGCTCAGGCCGCGGCGCGTCAGGGACAGGCCCAGCGCCGAACTGGCGCCGAAGGCCGCGCTGATGCCGGGCACCACCTCGACCTCGATGCCCGCCTTGGCCAGGGCGGCGATCTCCTCTTGCGCGCGCCCGAACAGCATGGGGTCGCCCCCCTTGAGCCGCACCACGCAGGCATGCCGGCGGGCGGCATCGACCAGTTGGCGGTTGATGAACTGCTGCACGGTGGACAACTGCCCGCAGCGCTTGCCCACGGCCACGAGTTGGGCCCGGGGGGCCAGCGCCAGCACGTCGCCGTCCACCAGCGCGTCATGGAAGACCACGTCGGCCTGCTGCAGCAACCGGGCCGCGCGCACGGTCAGCAGGTCCGCCGCGCCAGGGCCCGCGCCCACCAGATAGACTTTGCCCATGGATCAACCCTGCCGCGCGGCGGGGACCGGATAGCTTTGCTGGTAGGCGGCCGTGAAGGTGCCGAAAGCCCGCAGGGCCTGCTCGGGATCGTGGCCGGGCTTGATCGCGAAGCTGTCGAAACCCGAGCGGGCCTGGTAGTGGACGGTGTCTATCATCACGTCGCCCACGGCTCGCAGCTCCCCCTGCCAGCCCAGCCGCGTACGCAGCAGGTAGGCGATGGAATAGCCCCGGCCATCGGTGTAGATGGGAAAATCGACCGCGATTAGCGCCAGTCCGGTCGGGTCTATCCTGCCCTCCTCGGCCAGCTCGGCGGGATCGTCGGCGGGCCCCAGCAGCACCCCCACGGGCCGGCGGCGTCCGCGCAGCTCGGCGCGCGCCGACCGCCACACGGACAGCGGCACGAGCCAGTCCTCGTCATCGGCCGGCAGCGGCCGGGTCTCGGTGGGCTCGAAACGCTTCCAGGTGTCGACCTCCAGGTTGCGGTGCCGGATCAGCGTGGCGGCTTGCTGCGACTCAGACATGAGCGGCCTCCACCTGGGCCGCCTTGGCCTGCTGGCGCTCGGCGTAGACGCGGGTCTTGAAGGGATCGATGCCCACGCGCTCGACCACGTCGATGAAGCGCTCGGCATCGCTGTCGCGCAGGTCGATGTAGGTCTCCACCAGCGTGGCGACCACGTCGGCCACTTCCTCGCGCGCGAACGACGGGCCGATGACGCGGCCGATCGCCGCGCCGGCGCCCCGCATGGATTCGATGTCCGGCAGCGGCTTGGCGGCCCCGCTCTGGCGGCCGCCCAGCGTGACCTGGTACCACTCCTCGCCGGCCTTGTCCACGCCCAGGATGCCGATGTGGCCCACGTGGTGATGCCCGCAGGAATTGATGCAGCCGGAGATGTTCAGGTCCAGTTCGCCGATCTCGTGCAGGTAGTCGAGGTCGTCGAAGCGGCGCTGGATCGCCTCGGCCACCGGTATCGACACCGCGTTGGCCAGCGCACAGAAGTCGCCGCCCGGGCAGGCGATGATGTTGGTCAGGAAACCGATGTTGGGCGTGGCCAGGCCCAGCTGGTCGAGCTCCTTCCACAGTTCGTAGAGCTGGCTTCGCGCCACGTCGGTGAACACCAGGTTCTGCTCGTGCGAGACGCGCATCTCGCCGAAGCTGTAGCGGTCGGCCAGGTCGGCCACCGCGTCCATCTGGTCGGCGGTGATGTCGCCCGGCGGCACGCCCGTGCGCTTGAGCGACAGCGTCACGGCGGCATAGCCGTGGACCTTGTGGTGATGGGTATTGCGCCGCAGCCAGCGCGCGAAGCGCGGGTCATTGCCGGCGTGCTGGGCCGACGTGTCCGGGCCCGGGTCGGCGGCATAAGGCGTCGCCGTGAAGCGCTCGGCGATGGCCTGGATCCGCTCGGCGGTGACCGTCTCCGGGCCGTCCTTCAGATGCTGCCATTCGCGTTCGACCTCTTCGGCGAACACCTGCGGCGTCAATTCCTTGACCAGGATCTTGATGCGCGCCTTGAACTTGTTGTCGCGCCGGCCATGCAAGTTGTAGACCCGCAGGATGGCCTGCAGATAAGTCAGAAGGTGCTGCCAGGGCACGTACGGGTTGATCAGTTGCCCCACCAGCGGCGTGCGCCCCAGGCCGCCGCCCGCCCAGACGCGAAAACCGATCTCGCCGTCCTGCTCGACCGCCTGCAGGCCGATGTCGTGCACGCCCACCGCGGCCCGGTCGGTGACCGCGCCGCTGACCGCGATCTTGAACTTGCGGGGCAGGAACGCGAACTCGGGATGGAAGGTGGACCACTGCCGGATCAGTTCGCACCAGACCAGGGGATTGACGATCTCGTCCGGCGCGACGCCGGCGAACTGGTCCGTGGTCGTGTTGCGGATGTCGTTGCCGCTGGTCTGGATCGAGTGCATCTGCACCTTGGCCAGTTCGGCCAGGATGTCGGGCACGTCTTCCAGCTTGGGCCAGTTGAACTGCATGTTCTGCCGGGTGCTGAAATGCCCGTAGCCGCGGTCCCACTTGCGCGCGATGTATGCCAGCGTGCGGAGCTGGCGCGAGGCCAGCATGCCGTAGGGCACGGCGATCCGCAGCATGGGCGCGTGGCGCTGGATATACAGGCCGTTCTGCAAGCGCAGCGTGCGAAAGTCGTCTTCGCTGAGTTGCCCGTTCAGGAAACGCCGCGTCTGGTCACGGAACTGGGCGACGCGTTGATCGACCAGCAACTGATCGACGGGTTGATACTGGTACATGCAGCAAGCCTCTAGATGTGGCCGATTGGCGATGGGCGGAGCGCGCCGACGCTTCGGGCCGGAGCGGGCATGCGTATCCCGCGCGGGCGCGCACCCAGGCTTGCAGCTTACAAAGACCGGCTTATGAATAAAACGACCGGTTCGTAATGTGCATATACAGAAAAAGATCTAAAAAAAAGCGGAGGCAAAAACCTCCGCTCATATCGGCCCAGGGCGCCGCGGATCCGGCTTTGCCGGTCCGCCAGCGCCGTCCCCCTTGAGGGGGCGGGCGTAGGGGGGTGGGGTCACATTTCGTTCGCGGCGGAGCCCATGTTGACGCGCAGGCCGCCGGCCCCGCTTTCCTCGCCACGGCTCTTGCGCATGCGCTCGATGTGGTCCAGGTACTCCGGCGTCACGTCGCCCGTCACGTAATGCCCGTCGAAGCACGACGACTCGAACTGGGTCAGCGCCGGATTCATGTCGCTGACTGCCTGGCGCATGGCGGCCAGGTCCTGGTAGATCAGCGCGTCGGCGCCGATCACCCGGGCGATCTCCTCGTCGGAGCGGCCATGGGCGATCAGTTCGCTGCGGGTGGGCATGTCGATGCCGTACACGTTCGGGAAGCGCACCGGAGGCGCCGCCGACGCGAAGAACACCTTGTTGGCCCCCGCCGCGCGGGCCATCTCGACGATCTCGCCGCTGGTGGTGCCGCGGACGATGGAGTCGTCCACGATCAGCACGTTCTTGCCCTTGAACTCCTCGCTCATGGCGTTGAGCTTCTGGCGCACGGACTTCTTGCGCACCGCCTGGCCGGGCATGATGAAGGTACGGCCGACATAGCGGTTCTTGATGAACCCCTCGCGGTAGTCCAGGTTCAGCCGCGCGGCCAGCTGCATCGCCGCCGGCCGGGCCGAGTCGGGAATCGGCATCACCACGTCGACGTCGCCCAGGCGCAGGTTGCGGGCAACCTTGTCCGCCAGGTATTCGCCCATGCGCAGGCGCGCGCTGTACACCGACACGCCGTCCATCAGCGAATCGGGCCGCGCGAAATAGACGTATTCGAAGATGCAGGGGCTCAGTTGCGGGTTGTCCGCGCACTGGCGCGAGGTAAAGCGGCCGTTCAGGTCGATGAACACGGCTTCGCCGGGCGCCACGTCGCGCTCGAACTTGAAGCCCATGCCTTCGAGCGTGACCGACTCCGAGGCCACCATCCACTCGACGCCGCCCTCGGTCTCGACCTTGCCCAGGCACAGGGGCCGGATGCCGTAGGGGTCGCGGAAGGCCAGCATGCCGTAGCCGGCGATCTCGGCCACCACCGCATAGGCGCCGCGCACGCGCTTGTGCACCGCCGACACGGCCCGGAAGATGGCGTCCTCGTCCAGCGACACGCCGTTCGAGGCGCGCTGCAGCTCGTGCGCCAGCACATTGAGCAGCACTTCCGAATCGGAATTGGTGTTCATGTGGCGGCGGTCGACGCGGAACAGCTCCTCGCGCAGCGACTCCCAGTTGGTCAGGTTGCCGTTGTGGGCGAAGGTGATGCCGAACGGCGCGTTGACGTAGAACGGCTGGGCTTCTTCCGCGCTGGAGCTGGAACCGGCGGTCGGGTAGCGGACCTGGCCGATGCCCGAGTTTCCGGGCAGCGAACGCATGTTGCGCGTACGGAAGACGTCGCGGACCAGGCCATGCGCCTTGTACATATTGAAGGTATTGCCCTGGGACGTGGCGATGCCCGCCGCATCCTGACCGCGATGCTGCAGCAGCAGCAGACTGTCGTAGAGCAACTGATTAACCGGCGCGTGCGAGACGACACCGACGATTCCACACATGAGAGCCTCTTATCAGCAGCACAAACTTCTTAATAGCGGATCCAGTCCGCGAACTGTTCCGGCACATACGGCTTGACCGCCCGCACGCCCTCTTCCGCATAGGGAGACAGGACGGCTCCGGTCCACCACGGCTCCTTGGGCAAGGGCGTGAATCCCGCCGCCACCACCAGGACCATCACGATGACCACGCCGCGCACCAGGCCGAACACGGCACCCAGGCCGCGATCGGCCAGCGACAAGCCGGTGGCCTTGAGCAGCAGCCCCAGCGCCACGTTGACCAGGCCTACCGCCAGCAGCACGGCAATGAACACGCCCGCGTAGGCCACGATCGCGCGCAGGCCCGAATTCTCGATATACGCCGCCAGCCACTCGTAGGCCAGCGGTCCGTAGCGCACCGCCACCACGAATGCGGCGACATAGGCGATCAACGACAGGACTTCCTTCACCAGGCCGCGGAACAGGCCGATCACCACCGACGCGCCCAGGATCAGCAGGACGCCGTAGTCGAAACTGGTCACAGCGGCACGATGGAACTACTGAAACCGGCCGAGCTGACACGCGCCCGGGCGGCATCGGCCGCCTCGCGCGAGGCGAAGGGACCGACCCGGACGCGGAACACGTCGCCCTTGCCGGTCTTCACGCGCTCGGTGAAACTCTTGATGCCTGCGGCGCTGAGCCGGTCGCGCATGTCGTTGGCGCGCTCCTCGGTGGAAAACGCCGCGATCTGCACCGCGAAACTGCCCTTGCTGTCGGGCTTGGGCGCCGCCGGGGCGGACGTGCCGCCTTCCAGCAAGGCGCGGGCCCGGGCAGCCTCGGCGCGCGCGGCATCGGCGCGGGCCGTGTCGCTGGGCGCCGGCTTGGGCGGCGCGGGCTTGGGAGGTTCGGGCTGGGCCAGCGGCTTCGCCGGCTCGGGCTTGGGCGCCTCGGGCTTCGGAGGCTCCGGCTTGGGCGCGGGGGGCGCCGCGGGCTCCGGCTTGGGCTGCGGCGCGGGCGCCTCGGCCGGAGGCGGCGCGGCGGGCGCCTCGGGTGCCGGCGCCTTGGCCACCGGTTCGGGCGTGGCCAGGTTGCGGTCGGGAATCTGGATGGGGATGTCGTCCGGCAGCATGGGCGGCTCGGAATCGAGCACCATGGGCAGCACGACGACCGCCGCCAGGACCAGGGCGATGGCGCCTACCAGGCGGCGCCTGGCGCGGCGGCGCGCTTCCTGGGCGGGATCCTGCGAATCGGCCCCGGCTGCATAGCCGGCGCGGCTGGATTTGGCCGTGGTCGTGGCCGCCTTCTTCTTGCGCTCGAGCAATCCCATTGATACGTCCGGCTGAAACGGGCGGCAGGGTCTTGCGCCGCCCCCTGAGGGGGCTCCGGCTCAGACCGCGCGGGCGGGCCTGGCCGCACGCATCGACGCCAACACGCCTGCCACGGTAAGGAAAGATCCGAAGACCAGGATTCTATCACCCTCGCCCATCCTTTCCCGCGCCGCCGCATAGGCCGCGGCGGGGTCGGCGTAGGCCTGGATCGACGAGTCCTTGTCTTCCTTGACGCCTCGGGCCCGCAGGCGCGCGGCCAGCTCCTCGCCGCCCAGCCCGCGCGGCCCGGGCAGGCCGGCGCAATACCAATGGTCGACGCGGTCGCCCAGCTTGGCGATGACACCGTCGATGTCCTTGTCGCCCAGCATCCCGAACACCGCATAGGTGTACGGATAAAACCCCATGTTGTCGAGGTTGTCGGCCAGCACGGCGGCGGCATGGGGGTTGTGCGCCACGTCCAGGATCACCGTGGGCTGCCCGGGCAGGATCTGGAAGCGGCCGGGCAATTGCACCTGCAACAGGCCCAGCCGCACCGCCTGCTGGGGCACCGGCAGCCGGTCGTGCAGGGCCTCGAGCGCGGCCAGCGCCGCCGAAGCGTTCAGCAACTGGTTGGCGCCGCGCAGCGCCGGATAGGCCAGCGCGTTGCGGCGCTGCTTGCGGCCGCCATAGTTCCATTGCTGCTTGTCGCCCGCGTAGTTGTAGTCGCGCCCGAAGCGCCAGAGGTCGGCGCCTATGCTCCCGGCGTAGTCCACCAGCGATTGCGGCGGCATGGGATCGGCGCAGATGGCGGGCTTGCCGGGACGGTAGATGTGGGCTTTCTCCCAGCCGATCTTCTCACGGTCGTCGCCCAGCCACTCGACATGGTCCAGGTCGACGCTCGTCACGATGGCGCAGTCCGCGTCGACGATGTTGACCGCGTCCAGGCGGCCGCCCAGCCCGACTTCCAGGATGACCGCGTCCAGCCCCGACTGCGCGAACAGACGCAGGATGGCGAGCGTGGTCAGTTCGAAATAAGTCAGCGACGTATCGCCACGGGCCGCGTCCACGGCGGCGAACTGCTCGGTCAGCGCGGCGTCGCTGGCGGGTTCGCCGTTCACGCGCGCCCGTTCGTTGAAATCCAGCAGGTGCGGCGAGGTGTAGAGCCCGACCTTGTACCCGGCGCTCAGCAGCATGGCCTCGAGCATGGCGCAGGTCGAGCCCTTGCCGTTGGTGCCCCCCACCACGATGGTGACCGCGTCCAGGGCCAGCCCCAGGCGCCCGGCCACCTCGCGCACGCGGTCCAGGCCCATGTCTATCGGCCGGCTGTGGATGGATTCGAGATAGGCCAGCCACTGCGCCAGGGGGCTGTGGGCGTCGGGGCGTGAAGCGGAAGCGGAAGACGGCATGGATACGACCGGCAGGACAAGAGGATGACTAGGAAACACGCGCCGCGCCGATACGGACGCGGCGGCGGGAACGGCATGGCCCGGCGCTGCGGGCCACGGACAGAACGGAAATCTCAGCGGCGGTTCGGCCAGGCGGTCAGGATATCGTAGCCGTCGTCCGTCACGGCCACCATGTGCTCCCACTGCGCGGACCACGAACCGTCCACGGTCACCACGGTCCAGTCGTCGTCCAGCACCTGTACCTCGTGGCGCCCGGCGTTGAGCATGGGCTCGATGGTGAACACCATCCCCTTCTTCAGGCGCAGGCCGCTGTTCGGCCGGCCGTAGTGCAGTACCTGGGGCGCCTCGTGGTACTTGCGGCCGATGCCGTGCCCGCAGAAATCGCGCACCACCGAGAACCCGGCATCTTCGGCATAGGTCTGGATGGCCGCGCCCACGTCGCCCAGCGTCGCGCCCGGCCGCACCGCGGCGATGCCGCGCAGCATGCTTTCCAGCGTGACGTTGACCAGGCGCTCGGCCTCCGGCGACGGCGTGCCGGCGTAGAACATGCGGCTCGTGTCGCCGTGCCAGCCGTCCCGGATCACGGTGACGTCGATGTTGATGATGTCGCCGTCGCGCAGCACGTCCTCGGGCTTGGGTATGCCGTGGCAGACCACGCCGTTGATGGACGTGCACAGCGTCTTGGGAAAGCCGTGGTAGCCGACGTTGGCGGGAATGGCCTTCTGGACCTGGGTGATGTATTCGTAGCAGCGGCGGTCGAGTTCTTCGGTCGAGACGCCCGGCTGGACATACTCGCCTATCATCTCCAGGACCTCGGCCGCCATGCCGCCCGCCACGCGCATCGCTTCGATTTCCTGCGGGGACTTGAGGGTGATTGCCATGCGGGGAACTCCGTGTTTGCCCGATTTTACCGCCGGCCTTCGCCGGCCTCTTCCGCATCCCCGCCGCGCGCGGTGCGCGGGGCGCGAACCGGCGAGGCCTTGGCGGCCCAGCGGTCCAGCGTGCGCATCACCGCGCGCGGCCGGGCCAGCGGGTCGTGGAGGCCGCCATAGCGGGCCTGCATGTCCACCCGCGCGGCCGAGGCCGCGCTTCGCGCCTGCGCCGCATGCGCGGCCGCCCAGCGGCGATCCACGCCCAGGGCCAGCGCATGCGGCAGGTAACGTTCGTAGCGGGCGAGCGCGCTTTCCGCATCGGCCGACGCAAGGACCGGCGGACGGGCAAGGAACCTGCGGAAGCCGTCTATCCGGGCCCGCAGGGCCCGCCCTTGCGCGGTATAGCCGCGCAGGCCGAGAAAGCCCGCGCACACCAGCACCAGCGAGGCCAGCGGCGCCAGTCCGATCAGCAGCAGCCTGGCCGACTCCACGTGCGTGGCCAGCACCGCGAGCCCGCCCGCCAGGCACAGCAGTCCCAGCACGCTCAGCACCGTGCGGCTCGCCAGGCTGGTCGCCCCGGCCCGCCACTGCGCATAGACCGCGAACCAGGCCGGCACCGCGGGCAGCGGCAGCAGGATGCCCCAGGCGGCCCACGACAGCGGATTGCCCTCGCGGACGATGGCGAGTCCGACCAGGGCCACCGTCATGGCGATCCAGAGATAGGCCCCCTTGCGCGCGCGATCGCCGTAGACCACGAACAGCGAGCGGGCATAGGCCTCGTCCAGCCATTCACGCTGGCCGCCTTGCGCTTCGTCGTAGCAGCGCCGGTACAGTCCGTCCAGGCGCAGCAGGGTGCGGCCGCCCGCGAAAAAACGGCCCAGCATGGCGTTGAGCAGCGGATCGTGGCGCGCATCGCTGCCGGTCTGGTTGGGAAGGCGCTCGAGATAGCGTCCGTCCGCCCGCTCCAGCACCTGCACCGAACGGCGGGCCAGCAATTCCATCATGCCGGACAGGAAGGCCCAGCGGTCATAGCCCTTGCGGTATACGTAGCGCAGCGCGGGCGCGGACAGGCCTTCCGGCGGATCGGCCTGCGGCGTCCTGTCATGCCGCCCCAGCCGCCAGGCCTGCGTGGCGGCGGCCAGGTAATAAAGCAGCAGCAGCGCGAGCCCGACGCCGGCGACCCAGAACTCGGCGTGGTCCTGCACACCGTACCACCAGGCCTTGAGCGGCCCGGGCCGCCGCACCTCGCCCGCCGGCCAACCGAGTTCGACCGTCATGTTCTGGCCTGGCTCCAGCACGCGCGTGGAGACGAACACCACGCGTCCGGCCTCCTTTTCCTGCACCCGCCCCGGCGCGCCGGCGCCGCCGGCCACCGCGGCCTGCCGGACCGGTTCGTCCGACGGCAGCACGACCCGCACGCGCACCCGGTCGATGGGCAGGGACCAATCCGTGCCCGTCACGTCCCAGGCCAGCCTGTCCTCGGCGCCGGCCGCCTGCAACTGCCGCGTGACGCGATACACCAGGGTGTACTGGTATTCGCCGGGACGGAACACCACGTCCGGACGGCCGGTGGAGATCCGCACGCCGTCCCGCAGGCGCGACGAAACGAACGGTTCGGCCCGGCCGTCGCGCCGCACCGAGACGACGTCCAGCCCGGCGGCCGCGCGGCTGCCATCGGCGCGCCGGTACAAGCGCGCGAAATCCCGCTGCAATCCGTACTTGATTTGCTTGCCTTCGGAGCGTACGCGCAGGTTCTCGGTCACCAGGAGGTCGCCGCTGCGCTCGACCTTGATGTCGCTGAAGAATTCGAGGATGCGTTCGTCCGCGCGCGCCGGCCCGGCCAGGACGAACAGCCAGCACAGGGCCAGCAGACAGGATCTCATGCCCGGCCTCGTCACCGGGCGGATCGAGGAAGCGGCCCTCGCGGCGCGGATCCGCGGGCCGGCCCGGCGGCGGCCATTACGGGGAAAGTGACGACGTGGGCCGCCTTGGCCCGGGGATGCGATCCGCTCTCAGACATGACACCAGCCTTGTTTTGGCAGGACTGTACCATCGACCGCGCGCCCGGGCGCTCGCGCCCGTCTCAAGTTGTTTCCTCGTCACAGCGGCGCCTGCGTGCGTGCCCTTTCCTGGCCAGGCGCAGGTGTTTTTCCCATTGACATCCGGTTGCCGCGTCTCTAGAATTTTTTGAACTTATCGTTCATTTTTGTACAACCCAGCACGGCACAGGAGAAGTTCCATGGCATCGCCCCTCATCGGTATCAGCGGCGCAGGCATAGGCGGGCTGGCAGCGGCGATCGCCCTGCGCAAGCTCGGCCTGGAATCGGTGGTTTTCGAGCAGGCCCCCAGGTTCGCGCGCGTCGGCGCCGACATCAACCTCACCCCGAACGCCGTGCTGGCGCTGGATGGCCTGGGCGTGGGCGACGAACTGCGCAAGACCGCGGCCCGCCCCACGCACCGCATCAGCCGCACCTGGGATACGGGCGAGGAAACCTCCCGCCTGGAAATGTCGCAGGCCGCCGAAACGCGCTATGGCGCGCCCCAGCTGACCATGCACCGGGCCGACCTGCTGGCCGCGCTGGAGCAGGCCGTGCCCGCCGCCACGATCCACCTCGGCAAGCGCACCGTGGGCATAGACGAAGGCGCGGACGGCATCACTGTGCGCTTCGAGGACGGCACGTCCCAGCGCGTGGACGTGCTGGTCGGCGCGGACGGCATCCACTCCACGGTCCGCAAGCACCTCCTGGGCGACGAGTATCCCGACTTCACCGGCGTGGTGGCCTATCGCGCCGTGGTGCCGGCCTCGCGCCTGGAAGGCGTGCCCAACCTGGGCGCCTTCACCAAGTGGTGGGGCCCCAATCCCGAGACCCAGATCGTCACCTTCCCGCTCAACCTGGGCCGCGATATCTTCATCTTCGCCACCACGCCCCAGGACAGCTGGCGCCATGAGTCGTGGACCATGCCGGGCAGCGTCGACGAACTGCGCGCCTCCTACGCCGATTTCCATCCCGAGGCGCGGGCGCTGCTCGCGGCCTGCGACGAAGTGCTGAAGTCCGCGCTGTACGTGCGCGACCCGCTGCCTTCCTGGTCGCGCGGAAACATCACCCTGCTGGGCGACGCCTGCCATCCCATGATGCCCTTCATGGCCCAGGGCGCCGGCATGGCGATCGAGGATGCCGTGGTGCTGGCCCGCTACCTGGCGGACACCCCCGATGCGCCCGCGCAAGCCCTCAAGCGCTACGAGGCCGCCCGCCACGACCGCACCGCGCGGGTCCAGATCGGCTCGCGCGGCAACAACTGGCTCAAGGAAGGCGGCAATGCCGACTGGGTGTACGAATACAATGCCTGGACCGTGCCCCTGGCCTGATCTTCCATGTCATTTTCCGCAGAACCCCTGGACAGCGACGAATCCGCCGGCAAGCCCGGCGCCCTGGTCTCGCCGGTGGTCAGGGCGTTCCGGCTGTTGCGCTACGTGGTCGACGGCGGCAGTACGTCCAACCTGAGCGAGGTCGGCCGCAGCATCGACGTCAACCGCGTCACGGTCATGCGGCTGATCGCCACGCTGGAACACGAAGGCGTGCTGGAAGCCCTGCCCCAGGGGGGGCACCGCATCGGCCTCCCGTTCCTGAAACTGGCCACCGCCGCCACCGCGGCCAACGACATGCTGGACCTGGGCCGCCGGGTGCTGGCCGACGTGCGGCGCCAGTTGAACGTCTCCGCCTACCTGGCCGCGCTCGATGGCGGCCACGTCGTCTACCTGCTGCGCGACATGCCCGAGGCCGGCCTAATCAGCAGCGTGCGCGTCGGCAGCCGCGTCGCGGCGCACCTGACCACGCCGGGCCGCATGCTGCTGGCCTGGCAACCGCCGGCCATCCTGGATGCGCTGCTGGCCGCGGATCCCGCGGCGGCGGCCCAGGCCGGCAAGCTGCGCGCCCAACTGGCGGCCGACCGCGAACGCGGCTGTGCCTGGAGCTTCTCGGGATTCGAGCAAGGCATCAACTCCTGCGCCGCGCCCGTGTTCGGCGCGCTGGGCGAGGCCGCCGCGGCCATCAGCGTGGCGGGCCCCGAGGCGGCATTCGGCGCCGATGCCGATTCCCGCACCCGCACCGAACAGGTCGTCCTGCAGGCCGCGCGCGACCTGTCGTCGCTGCTGGGCAGCCGGGGCTACCCGCCCGCCAACTGAGCGGTCAACGGCCGGCCGCGCCGGACTCCCCGTCCGGCAGCACGCTCAATAGATTCGTCCCCGTACGCGACAGGTGCTGCCGCAGGATGTCGCACGCCAGTTCGGCATTGCGGCCCAGGGCGGCCTGGTAGATGGCCTCGTGCTCCGCCGGCACGTTCCGGTCGGGCGAATTGCTGGCCAGGAACAGGCGGCGGTAGCGGTCGCTCAGGTCATGCAGCGTATTGCAAAAACGCAGCAGCAGCGGCATGCCGCAGGCCGAAAACAAGGTGATGTGGAAGGTGCGGTGCGCCTTCTCCCAGGCCGGCAGCTTGTCGCCGCTGCGGTCCGCGGCCTCGAGCCGGCTCAACCGGTGGTACGCGGCCACCAGCGCATCTTCCCAGTTTTCGTCGCCGCGCCGGATCGACTCGCCCAGGGCCATGACCTCCAGGTTCATCCGCAGGGCCGTGACCTCGCGGAAATCGTCGGCCGAGACCGGCGCCACCCGGTAGCCCTTCTTGTCGTTGGTCACGACCAGCCCGTCGGACACCAGGCGCGTCAGCGCTTCGCGCAGCGGGCTCAGGCTGACGTCGTACTGCTCGCGCAACTCGTCCAGCCTGAGCTTGCTGCCGGGCAGCAGCGTGCCGCCAAGAATCGAACCCCGCAGGGCCTCGACCAGGGTGGTGGACAGCGTGGGGGCGCTTGCGGAAGACGTATCGGTCAGTGTGGTCATGCTGGAACTCGGAATGAAAGCGCGTGGCGCAACGTGCATTCTAGCGGCTTCGATACGTCCTCGTAAGAATTATCGATGAAAACAAAAAATTGAAGAAACAAAAAATAATCGATTACTATATTTAAATCGATCAAGGAGATTTCATGCAGCGCTCGCGTCCCGATCCGGATTTCGTCCAGCAAACCTTCGGCTCCTATGCCGACCCCCTCGCCACCAAGGAAGAGCGCGCCGCCAGCTACCGCCAGATGGCCGGTTTCCTGCCCCCGCGGGTCGAGGCCCGGCTGGACGTGACCGGCGCGCTGGATCCGCTCATGGTGGAGTTGCAGGAGAAGGTCCGGGCGCACGCGCTGGAGACCGCCCATTTCGACGACAAGCAGGTGCAGTTGCTGATCTTCGCCATGCTGGTGGCCGAGCTGAGCGACGCCGCGGTCATCCATGGCGTGGCCGCCCGCCGCGCCGGCGCGAGCTGGCACGAGATGCAGGCCGTGGTGAACCTGGCCTTCGTATTCCGGGGTGTCTCGGCCGCCAACCGCGGTGCCGAGATGCTGATCCGCATCGCCGAACGCGAGCGCGAACTGGCCGCCCAGGCCTGAACAAGGAACCCGCCATGCAAGCCTGCCCCGGCCCGGACCGCGATACCCGCGCGCCCGCCTTCGCCGTGCCCCCCGGCTCCTGCGACTGCCACGCCCATATCTTCGGTCCCCGGGACCGCTTCCCGTTCTCGCCCGACCGCAGCTATACGCCGGAAGACTGCTCGGCCGACCAGTACCGCGACATGCTGGCCACGCTGGGATTCGACCGCGGCGTGCTGGTCCAGGGCGGCGCCCACGGCACGGACAACGCCGCGATGCTGGACGCCATGGAACGGCTCGGCCCCCGCATCAAGGGCATCGCTGTGCTGCCGCCCGGCACGCCGCTGCGCGAGCGCGAGGCGCTGCATGCGCGGGGCGTACGCGGCTTCCGGATGTCGACCGTGGTCTCCGGCGGCGTAGGCTTCGACCAGTTGGAAGCCCTGGCCGCCGAGGCCGACGAAATGGGCTGGCACCTGCTGCTGCACTTTCACCGTTCCGAGGAACTGGTGGCCGTCGCCGACCGGCTGCGCGGGCTGCGTTGCCACTACGTGCTGGATCACCTGGCGCGCAGAGGTGGCGGCGGAAATTCAGACAGTCCGATAAGTGGAGAGCTCTGGGCCTGATCCGGCGATAATGCCGGTAAAGGAACCAGAGAGATGACCAAG
>NZ_BAAAEN010000030.1:0-61811 GCF_039523035.1 Pigmentiphaga daeguensis
ACTGGTACATGGACGGCAAGATCAAGATCGACGAGCTCATCACCCACACCCTGCCCCTCGAACGCATCAACGAGGGATTCGACCTCATGAAGAGCGGGCAGTCGATACGCTCGGTCGTGCTGTACTAGAGCCGCGATGCCGGGGGCGCCGCCAGCCACGGCGTCCCCAGGCTGCCCACGTCATCGCATCCAAGCAGCGCCAGGACACGGTCGATGTCCTGGCGGACCAGGTCCAGCGCGGCCGCCACGCCCGCTTCTCCGGCCGCGGCCAGCCCGTACATGGGCAGGCGTCCCATCAGCACGCCACGCGCGCCCGAGGCCAGCGCCTTGACCACGTCGCCCCCACGGCGGATGCCGCCGTCCAGCAGCACGGGCCGATCGCCCGCGGCTTGCGCCACCGCGGGCAGCGCCTCCAGGCTGGCCGGCGCGCCATCGAGCTGGCGTCCGCCGTGGTTGGACACGATCATGCCGTCGACTCCCTCGGCGCAGGCACGGCGCGCGTCATCGGCGTGCAGAATGCCCTTGAGCCACAACGCGTGCGGCCAACGCCTGCGCAGCCGGCGCAAGGCCTCCCAGTCGAAGCCCGCGTCCATGCGCCGCTGCAGCAGCGCTGCCTGCGCCTGGGCGTTTCCCGCCGCGGCCGAGGCCAGGTTGGCCAGTTGCGGCACGCCATACCGCGCGACCTGCATCAGCCAACGGGGATGCGTCGCCACGTCCCATAACGTACGCGCCCGCCACCGCATGGGCAGGGAAAAACCATGACGCAGGTCGCGTTCGCGCCGGCCGCTGACCGGCACGTCGGTGGTCAGCACCAGATGCCGGTACCCCGCGGCCAGCGCCCGCTCGACCAGGCTGTCGGCCAGACCGCGTTCGATCACGTACAACTGGAACCACGGGTTGCCGCCCGCCCGCGCGACCGCTTCCAGGGTGCTGCAGGATGCCGTCGACAGCACGTACGGCACGCCGGCGCGCGCGGCGGCCCGGGCGGCCGCGACGTCGCCATCGGGCCAGAACAGCCCGGCCAGGCCGATGGGGGCAATGCCGACCGGCGACGACCACGTCTGGTCCAGGATCCGCACGGACTGGCTCCGCTCGCCGACGTCCCGCAAGGCCCTGGGCAACAGGAACACGGACTCGAAGGCCCGGCGGTTCGCACGCAGGGTCAGTTCCTCTTCGGCGCCACCATCCAGGTAGTCGAACACCATGCGCGGCAACCGGCGCCGGGCCAGGTGCCGCAGATCGCCGGCGTTCAAGGCGCGGGCCAGCGCCCGCACGGCCGTGCTCATTCGCCCGGCTTGAATTCGATGCGCCGGCCGACGTCGGACCAGTGGCGCAATTCGCTGGCGACGAAGGCGGGAAAATCCCTGGCGCCAGGGCCGTCCACGGTAGCACCGTAGTCTTTCCACAAGGCCTGGATCCTGTCCGTAGCCAAGGCCTGCGAAATCAGTCCACGCATGCGCTCGACCACCTCGGGGGCTACTTTGGGGCCGAAGATGCCGTACCAGGTCGTCACGGAAAGATCCGGCACGCCGGCCTCGGCCAGCGTGGGAACCGACGGCAGCGCGGGAGAACGCTGGGCCGACGTGACCGCCAGCGCGCGCAGGGCGCCGCCGTGGATCTGGGTCAATGCGGTGGGCATGGTCTCGAACATCAGGTCGATCTGGCCGCCCAGCAGGTCGGTCAGCGCCGGCGCGCTGCCCCGGTAGTGCACGGCCTGCATCTTGGCGCCGGTCAGCAGCTTGAAGTGCTCGGTGGACAGGTGATGCAGCCCGCCCTTGCCCCCGGTGCCGTAGTTCAATCCCTGTTCGGAATTCCGACCGGCGCGGATCAGATCGGCCAGCGTCTTGAACGGCGACTCGTTGCGCACCAGCACCACGTTGGGCACGGTGGCGATCAACCCGATGGGCGCGAGATCGGTGGCCGTGTCGTAGGGCATCTTGGGATACGCGATGGGCAGGATCACGTGGTGGATGGCGCCGAAAAGGAAGGTGTGTCCGTCGGGCACGGCCTTGGCCACATTGTTCGCGCCTATCATGCCGGCCGCGCCGCCGACGTTCTCGACGATGAAGCGGCCGCCGGAGATTTCCGACATGGCCTGAGCCAGCGGCCGCGCCAGCGTGTCCAGCGAGCCGCCGGCGCTGGCCGGCACCACGAGACGTACCGGCTTGGCGCCGGGCCAGGCACCCGCGGCGCCGGACAGCGCGGGCATGAGCAGAACCGCCAGGGCCAGCAGGCGGCGAAAGGCAATGCGCATGAGTGTCTCCTCTTGTTCTGGATCGGATGGTGCCGCGCTGGCGCTACCCCTTGCCCTTGCCCGCCGAACCGGGCAGCTTGGCGATCTCGGCGATGGCTTCGTGGTCGGGCTCGAACCCCAGGCCAGGCCCGTGGGGCAGCTCCAGCCATCCGTCGCGCGGCTCGGGAATGTTGCGATAGAGCTTCTTCATCATGTCGACGGCCACGAGGTGCCACTCGACCCGCCCGCCGTGCGCCAGGCCGGCGTGCAGGTGCATGTTGTGCAGCGGGAACGCGCCGCCGTTGGCCACCGGCACGTTGTACGCCTCGGCCATGCCCGCGATCTTGGCCGCCTGGGTATAGCCGCCGCTGATGACGACGTTGGGCTGGGCGTAGTCCACCGCCCCGGCCGCGAGCATGTCGCGGAAGCGGTAGGCCAGCCCCTCGTTCTGGCCGGCCGCCACCGCGATGCCGGTGCGGCGGCGCAGGTCGGCCATCAACCGCACGTCGTTCTGGGTCACGGGTTCTTCGAAGAAGGCGATGCCGCAGTCGCGCACGGACAGCGCGAGCTTCTCGGCATGGAAGCCATCCAGGCTGCAGTTGGCGTCGATGTAGATCGAGGGCCCGGCCCCCACGGCCTCCCGTACGGCCGCAACGCGGCGCGCGTCCTCGCGGATGACCTCGTCCAGCGGCCGGGGTTCGTCGCGCCGCTGCAGCGCGCCGTGTCCCACCACCATCTTCAGGTGCGAGAAGCCATCGGCCACACAGGCGCGCGCCGCCTCCGCCAGCGCGTCACGGTCCAGGAAGTTGAAACCGAAGGTCGTGTAGACCGGCACGCGCGATCGGGCGCCTCCCAGCAGCTTCCAGACTGGCAGTCCCAGCGCCTTGCCCTTGATGTCCCACAAGGCCACGTCCAGCGCCGCCACGGCGTGCATGCCATAGCCGGTCTGCCCGCGCGGACACAGCAGCCAGTACAACTTGTTCCAGGCCGCCTCGTGGTTCATCGGATCCAGGCCCACGAGCGCCGGCCCGGCCACCGCGTTGATGATGTGGGCCGCCACCTCCTCTTCCGTGATCGCGGTCAGGCCATGGCCGACGAGCCCATCGTCGGTCTCCACCTCGACATGGCAGGCCGACAGCGAGGTCGAACGGCGCACGCCTCCGGCCGCATAGTCCAGGGGCACGTTCAGAGGCGTGGCATGTACGCGAGCGATCTTCACCGGCATATCCTTGTGTCATGGCATGGTTGCGGCCGCGCACACGCGGCGCGACCCCAGGCATGCTGACAAAGGGCGGCGGCTCCCGCCATTGCTATTTTTTTCACGCAGGTTTCGCGTTTCGCGCATGCCTCCCGCGGACTCAGGCTGGCAACGGCTCCCGCTGCGCCGACTCGGCCAGGAACTCCGCCACCGACAGCGCCGCCGAGGAGATGTCCGGCGCGTGCCGATGGCACAGCACGAACTGACGCCGGGCCCAGGGCTCGGCGATCTCGACCTGGCGAAAAGCCTTGCTGACCGCCAGCCACCGGGCCACGCCCTGCGGCACCAGTCCCACGCCAAGCTCGGCCTGGATCATGGCCAGCATAGTGTCGAAGCTGCGGGCTCGCACTCGCACATTGAGCTTGCCGTCGCGGCTGGCCGCCAGCCGCACCAGCAGCATGGACAGCGCCGAGTCCTCGTTCAGCCCCACGAGGTCGCAGAGGAGGATGTCGTCGAAGCCTACCTGCCGGCGGCGCGCGAGCGGATGGCCGCGATGCGTGACCAGCACCAGCCGGTCCTCGCGATAGGGGCGAGTGCGCATGGTCGCCGGGGGCGCGCTGACGCCGGCCTCGTAGATGCCGACCTCGGCCGTTCCCTGCACCAGGGCCTTGATCACGCCGTAGCTGGTGCCCTCCTGCGTCTCGATGTCGATGTCCGGGAACGCCTCCTGATGGGCCCGGATATCCGCCGGCAGGAACTGCAACGCCGCCGACGTACAGGCCGCCACGCGCGCCAGGCCCTTGTGGCCTTGCGCATGGGCCACCGCGTCGTTGTGCATGCGCTCGACCGACTGCATCAGCGCGCGGGCGTGGGCAAGCAGGCCCCTGCCCGCGTCGGTGGGCACCATGCCGTGGGGCCGCCGTTGGAACAAGGCCACGCCGAACTGCGCCTCCAGTTCCGCGATGCGGCGCGAGGCGGCGGTCACGGCCAGGCACTGCCGCCCGGCGGCGCGCGAGATGCTGCCGTGCTCGACCGTGGCGATGAAAAGGCGGATGGACGTCAGATCGAAGCGAATGCGGTCCAGGGCGAGGCGCCGGAGCGCGCCGGGCTCGTCCTTCGCGATGTACCGCGCGGCGGACCCGGGCGGGGTGTGCGGAGCTTTGCTCATGGCTGGCTTGTCGATGGGCGGCGATTCCTGTTAGCCTCGCGTGCCGGGACGCGAGCCGCCGGCTCCTGCGAGCCGGGCCCTCAAGCGTACCCGAAAGACTCACCGCCCCCGCCGCCGGCCATTGCGCCGGGCGGCCGCAAGGACCCCACATGCCCGAACTGATCAGCCTGCACCAGTGCTTCGGCGGCCAGCAGCGCTTCTACCGCCACGACTCGTCCACCATCGGCCTGCCGATGCGCTTCTCGGTCTTCCTGCCCACGCATGCCGAAGCGGGGCCCGTGCCGGTGCTGTTCTACCTGGCCGGCCTGACCTGCACCGAGGAAACCTTCATGATCAAGGCCGGCGCGCAGCGGTTCGCGCAGCAGCACGGCATCATGCTGGTGACGCCGGACACCAGCCCGCGTGGCGCGGGCCTGCCGGGCGAGACCGACAGCTGGGATTTCGGCGCCGGCGCCGGTTTCTACCTGGACGCGACCCAGGCGCCCTGGAATCGCCATTACCGGATGTACAGCTACATCGTGGACGAGTTGTTCGGGCTGGTGACGTCCGAACTGCCGGGCGATCCGGCGCGCGCCGGCATCTTCGGCCACTCCATGGGCGGCCACGGCGCGCTGGTGCTGGCCCTGCGCAATCCCGGCAAGTTCCGCTCGGTATCGGCATTCGCTCCCATCGCCCATCCGGTCGACTGCCCGTGGGGCCACAAGGCCTTCGGCAACTATCTCGGCCCCGACCGCGAGACCTGGAAGCAATACGACGCCACCGAATTGATGCGTGCCGCGCGGCAACCTTTCCCGGGAGGCATCCTGGTCGACCAGGGGCTGGCGGACCAGTTCCTGGAATCGCAGTTGCGGCCCGAGGCTTTCGAAGCCGCCTGCCAGGAGGCAGGCCAGCCGCTGGAGCTGCGCCGCCACGCGGGGTACGACCACGGCTATTACTTCATCTCGACATTCATGGAGGACCACATGGCCTTCCATGCCAGGGCCCTGGGCGCCTGAGCGCCCGGCCGTCCGGCATGGACGGCCGCCCCGTCCTCAGGACGCGGCCAGGGTGGCCCCTTCCCCGAAGCACAGCAGGAAACGGGTACCCCGGTGCAGTTCGTCGGTGCTGGACGTCACGGTCAGCCGCCATCCCTGGATGTCGCACACCCGCTTGGCAATCGCCAGGCCGAGGCCGCGCTGGACGCCGGCCGCGTCCGCGACGGGCATCTGGCTGTCGCGCAGGCGGCCACTGTAGTAGCGCTCGAAGACGAATGGCAGGTCGCTGGCGGGAATGCCGGGGCCGTTGTCCGCGAGGGCCAGGCATTCGCCGGTCCAGCTCGCGGTCAGCGTGGCGGGCGCCGCGTGGTCGATGGCATTGCGCACGAGATTGCGCAGCACGATCAGGAGCCCGTAGCGATCCAGCCTGGGCACGGCGGTCTCGGGAACGTCGTTGGCCAGGACCAGTCCCGCGCGGTGGGCGCGTTCGGCCAGGCCGCTCCAGGCGTCGTCCAGGCAGGCCCTGAGCGAGACCTCGGTGCGCGGTCCGGCCTGGGCGCTGCTGATGGCGCGTGCCGTCTCCAGCGTCGACGCGATCTCGTCCACGGCATTCACGATGCGCGTCAGGCGCAGGCCCGCCTGCGCCGACGGCTCGGCTTCCAGCGCGATCAATTCGGCGTCGGTCCGGATGCTGGTCAGCGGCGTGCGGATCTCGTGGCTGAGGTTGGCCGAGAACTCGCGCTCCTGGGCAATGGACTGGTCCACCTTGTCCTGCATGCGATTGAAGGCTTCGATCAGGCGGCCCGCCTCGTCGCTGCGCACGACTTTCATGCCGGGGCTGCCTGGCGCCCACGACTCGATGCGGTCGGTCACCTCGACCATCGAGCCGACCACCCGGCCGGCCAGCGCCCGGGCGGTCCAGTATCCCAGCAGCGTGCAGGCCAGCCAGAGCCCCAGCAGGATGGCGCCGAACTCGTAGACGCGGTGCTCGTTGTCGGTCGCGTCGTAGCGCAGGTACACCCGCCCTTTCGTCGAATCCGCCACCGCCACGTGCCAGACCTGGCCCTCGGTGTTGAGCTGGTACTGGCCCGGGCCCAGCCGGGCCAGCACGCGCGGCACGTCGCCGTTCGTTCCTACCCAGGCGTGCAGGCTGGGGCCGAGCAGGATGTCGCTCCCGGTCCACACCATTTCGCCGGCCTCGAGGCGATGCACGAGACGCTCGGCCTCGGTCATCACGATCTGGTCGACGATGCGGTCTTCCTGCTGGTCCAGCACCAGATAGGCAACGACGGCCTGCACGCCCACGAACAGGGCGATGGCGAGCGTCAGCGCCCAGATGACCCGCTGCTTGAGCGTGGCGGGGCCGGCCATCAGTCGTGCCCCGGCCCGCCGGACAGGCGGTACCCCACGCCGTGCACCGTCTCCAGTCCGTCGAAGCCCGCTTCCGACAAGGCCTTGCGCAACAGGTGGATCTGGCTGCGCAAGGCGTCCTTTTCCGGCACGTCGCTGCCCCACAGGGCGCTTTCCAGGTCGGCGCGCGACACCACCCGGCCGGGGTCGCGAATCAGCACCTCGACGATGCGGCTCGCCTTGGGCGTCAGCCGCACCGGCCGCTCCGCCACGCGCACTTCGCGGGTACGGGCGTCGTAGGACAGCGCGCCGAAGCGGCGCACCGGATTGGCGACCTGGCCCGAGGCGCGGTTGAGCAAGGCCCGCACGCGCGCCTCGACCTCGGCCAGCGCATAGGGCTTGGTGACGTAGTCGTCGGCGCCATGGGAGAACGCGTCGAGCTTCTGCTGCAGCTCGTCGCGCGCCGTCAGCAGCAGCACGGGAGTGGCCTGGTGCAGTTCGGCGCGCAAGCGGTGCAGCACCGTCACCCCGTCCAGTCCCGGCAGGCCGATGTCGAGCAGGACGGCATCGAAGGCATCGGCCCCGAGCCGGTACAGCGCCGATGGGCCGTCGTAGGCGACGTCGACGACGTAGCCCTTGGCCTCGAAATAGGCGCACAGGTTGGCCGAGATCGTCATGTCGTCTTCGACGATGAGCACGCGGGGATGGGGCGTCGTCATGGAAACCGGGGAAGCGCGGGTTTCCAAGTGTAAGCCGCTTTGCCCCGGCCGATGGTAAGGTCGCGGCAAAGCCGCCATCGCAAGGAAGCTTCATCCATGACATCGCTCGTCCGCGCATCGCGCCTGCTCTGGCTGGCCTGCGCCGCGTTCGCCACGGCGGCGCAGGCCGCCGCGCCCGATCCGGGCATCGACGCCAATCCCGAGGCGCAGACCGCCTACCTGCCCAAGCAGGCCGTCATGGGCCGGCGGTTCATGGCGGTCACTGCCCACCCGCTCGCCACCCAGGCCGCCTACCGCGTGCTCGAGCGAGGCGGCAGCGCGGTCGATGCCGCCATCGCCGCGCAGATGATGCTGGGCCTGGTCGAGCCGCAGTCCTCGGGACTGGGAGGCGGCGCCTTCCTGGTCCACTACGACGCCCGCCTGGGCCGGGTCACGGTCTTCGACGGCCGCGAGACGGCACCGGCCGGGGCCACCGCCGACCGCTTCATGCAAGGCGCCCGGCCCATGCGCTTCGCCTTTGCTGTCGACAGCGGCAAGTCGGTCGGCGTGCCCGGCCTGCTGCGCGCGCTGGAACTGGCGCATCGCCGGCATGGCAAGCTGCCCTGGCAGTCGCTGTTCGACGACGCGATCGACCGCGCGCGGCGAGGATTCCCGGTTTCGCAGCGCCTGGCCGCGCTGCTGCGGGACAACGACCGGCTGGCCGTCCAGTCCGCCGCGCGCGCCTATTTCTTCCATGCGGACGGCTCGGCCCTGCGCGAAGGGGAGCAATTGCGCAATCCCGCGCTTGCCCGCACGATGACGCGCATCGCCCGCGAAGGCGCCGACGCCTTCTACCGCGGACCGCTGGCCCGCGCCATGGTCGAGGCGGTGCGCGCCCACGAACGGCCAGGGGACCTGTCCATCTCGGACCTGGCGCGCTACGAGGCGCGCGAGCGCGAGGCGCTGTGCCGCCCCTACCGCCTCTACGTGATCTGCGGCGCGCCGCCGCCGGGCTCAGGCGGACTGGCCGTGCTGCAGATGCTGGCCGTGCTGGAGGCCACGCCCATCGCGCGGGCCCAACCCGAGTCGCTGGCCGCGGTGCATTATTTTTCCGAAGCGGGGCGGCTGGCCTATGCCGATCGCGACCGCTACGTGGCCGATCCCGATTTCGTGGACGTGCCGGTAGCCGCCCTGCTGGACCCAGCGTACCTGGCCCGGCGCGCGGCGCTGATCTCGGCCGACCGCTCGATGGGCCGGGCCGAGCCGGGCGAACCCGTGCACGGCGCGCTCGCCCGCCATGGCGCCGACGACACGCCCGCGCTGCCCTCGACCACCCACCTGTCCATCGTGGACGCCCAGGGCAACGCCGTCGCCATGACGTCCACGATCGAGCAGGCCTTCGGCAGCAAGATCCTGGTGGGCGGCTTCCTGCTCAACAACGAATTGACGGACTTCGCGCTGTCGCCGCGCGACGATCGCGGCGTGCCGGTGGCGAACCGGGTCGAGCCCGGCAAGCGCCCGCGCAGCACCATGGCGCCCACCATCGTCCTGCGCGCCGGCGGCGAAACCCCGCGGCTGCGGCTGGTGGTGGGCTCGCCCGGCGGCAGCGCCATCGCCAACTACGTGGCCCAGGCGCTGCTGGCCAACCTGACCTGGGGCCTGGACATCCAGAGCGCCATCGACCTGCCCCACTACGGCAGCCGCAACCACGCCACGGAACTGGAAAGAGACCCCAGGCTGGAAAGCCTGGCTCCCGCCCTGCGCGCCATGGGGCACCCGGTGTCGGTCTCGTCCATGCCCAGCGGGCTGCACGGCATCGAGGTCCTGAGCAACGGACTGCTCAGGGCCGGCGCCGATCCGCGGCGCGAAGGCACCGCATCGGGACGCTAGGCGCTCGCCCCAAACCCGGGCACGCGGGGAACCAATTTGGTGAAAATGGCGTCCATTCTGGTCCGGTTGGCGCCGCATGGCTACATCCAGTAGTACATGTATGCCGCCGGAGCCCCCTAGGGGCGGCCATAGCCTCTAGAATCTCCGTTTCAGCATTCCAGGCCACGCCGGACGTCCAAGATCCGTGACTGACTCCTCCCTTTCTTCCCCAAGGGTGCGCTCGTTTGCCGCCCGCATGCTTCTCCCGGCCCTGGCATTGTCGGCCGGCCTCCTGGCCGCCGCTCCCGCCAGCGCTTTCGATTTCTTCGATGTCGCCCGCCGCGCCAAGGAACTCGCCGGCGAAAAATACAAGGCGCCCACGAGCCAGCTTCCCAAGGAACTGCGCGACCTCAAGTACGCCGAATACCAGCAGATCCAGCCCAAGCGCGACAAGTATCTGTGGGCCGACGGCCGCACCGCGTTCCAGATCGCCTTCCATCACCAGGGCATGGCCTTCGACCTGCCGGTCAAGATCAACGAGATCGATGCCGAAGGCGTCCGCGAGATCAAATACGATCCCGCCGACTTCGATTTCGGCCCCCGCCAGGTCGATGCCAAGCTGCTGCGCGGCCTGGGTTTCGCCGGCTTCCGCGTCCTCTATCCGCTGAACGATCCCGCCAAGCGCGACGATGAACTCGCGTCCTTCCTGGGCGCCAGCTACTTCCGCGTGGTCGGCAAGGGCCAGGTCTATGGCGTATCGGCCCGCGGCCTGGCCATCGACACCGCCGTGCCCTCGGGCGAGGAATTCCCCCGCTTCCGGGAATTCTGGATCGCGCGGCCCGCCAACAGCGACAAGCACATCGTGATCTACGCGCTGCTGGACTCGCCCCGTGCCACCGGCGCCTACCGGTTCACCATCACCCCGGGCGAGGACAGCCTGGTCGAGGTCCGTTCGCGCGTCTACCTGCGCGCCCCGGTCGCCAAGCTGGGCATCGCCAGCATGGCCAGCATGTATCTATATGGCGCGGCGCAGCCTTCCGGCACCGCCAACTACCGGCCGGAACTGCACGACTCCGACGGCCTGGCCTTCCACGCCGGCAACGGCGAATGGCTCTGGCGCCCGCTGAACAATCCCCGCCGCCTGGCCAACAGTTCGTTCATGGTCGAGAATCCGCGCGGCTTCGGCTTGCAGCAGCGGGCGCGGGATTTCCGCCAGTACGAGGACCTGGACGACCGCTACGACCTGCGTCCCACGCTCTGGGTCGAGCCCGCGGGCAACTGGGGCAAGGGCCGGGTGGAACTGGTCGAGATTCCGACCGCGGACGAAACCAACGACAACATCGTCGCGTTCTGGGTGCCCGAGCACCAGCCCAAGCCCGGCACGGCGCTGGAAATGAACTACACCCTGCGCTGGACACGCAACGAGGCGGGGCTGCAGGACCCCAAGCTGGCCCGCGTGCTGCAGACCCGGCGCTCGGTGGGCGAGACGCGCGGCACCGACCTGATCCGCCGACCCGACGGCAGCACCGCGTTCCTGATCGACTTCTCGGCCCCGGCTCCGGCCAAGCCCAAGGATCCTCCGCTGCCTGTTTCCCTGAACTTCTCCACCGGCGGCAATGCCGACGTGCTCGAGAACAGCCTGCGCCGCAATCCGGTCACCGGCGGCTGGCGCGTCACGCTGAGGATCAAGGTCAAGGATCCGACCAAGCCGGTGGAGATGCGCGCGGGCCTGGTCAACGGGCAGAACGCCGTTTCCGAGACCTGGAGCTACCAGTTGCCAGGCTATGAAACGGGTGAGTGATTCCATGTCCGCAGCGATCGACGAAGACGCCCTGCGCGCGGGCGAGGCCGATGCCCAGGAGCGCACCCTGCTCGAGGCCTACGGCCCCGAACTGGACGAATACGGTGTCGTCCGCCGCGACGAAGCCGGACGCGTGTGCGTACAGACCGCGCCAGCCATCAAACGCTCGTCCATGGTGCCCGAACCCTGGGTCACCAATCCCTTCGTGCGCGGCTGGCGCCGCGTGCAGGGCCGGATGCACAAGACGCGCGCCGAGCGGCTCGCCCGCCCGCCCGAGCCGCGCTGGAAGATCGCCGGCAGGCTGCGCCGGCTGACCCTGCTGGTGGCCGTGGTGGCGCAGACCGCCGTTGCCACCTGGTACATGAAGGCGGTCCTGCCCTACCAGGGCGGGCAGATCCTGGAAGTCGCGATCCTGCTGCTGTTCGCGCTGCTGTTCTGCTGGGTCTCGGCCGGTTTCTGGACCGCGCTGATGGGTTTCCTCCAGTTGCTGATGGGACGCGACCGCTACAGCATCTCGGCCACCGTGGCCGAAGGCGTGCCCATATCCGCCGGCACCCGTACCGCCCTGGTCATGCCCATCTGCAACGAAGACGTGGGCCGGGTATTCGCGGGGCTGCGCGCGACCTACGAATCAGTCGCGCGGGCCGGCGTCCTGGACAAGTTCGACTTCTTCATCCTGAGCGACAGCTACAAGCCGGACAACTGCGTGCAGGAACAGCGCGCCTGGGTCGAGCTGTGCAAGACGGTCGAGGGTTTCGGCCGTATCCATTACCGGCGGCGCCGGCGGCGCGTCAAGCGCAAGAGCGGCAACATCGACGATTTCTGCCGGCGCTGGGGCGGCGAGTACGACTACATGGTGGTACTGGACGCCGACAGCGTGATGAGCGGCGAATGCCTCAAGCGCCTGGTCGTGCTGATGGACGCCAATCCCGAGGCCGGCATCATCCAGAGCGCCCCGCGCGCCTCGGGCATGGACAGCCTGTACGCGCGCGTGCAGCAGTTCGCCACCCGGGTCTACGGTCCGCTCTTCACGGCCGGCCTGCATTTCTGGCAGCTGGGCGAGTCCCACTACTGGGGCCACAACGCCATCATCCGCCTGGAGCCCTTCATCCAGCACTGTGCGCTGGCGCCGCTGCCCGGCAAGGGCAGCTTCGCCGGCGCCATCCTGTCGCACGACTTCGTCGAGGCCGCGCTGATGCGGCGCGCCGGCTGGGGCGTCTGGATCGCCTACGACCTGCCTGGCAGCTACGAGGAACTGCCGCCCAACCTGCTGGATGAACTGCAGCGCGACCAGCGCTGGTGCCAGGGCAACCTGATGAACTTCCGGCTGTTCCTGATCAAGGGCCTGCACCCCGTACACCGCGCCGTATTCCTGACCGGCGTCATGTCCTACCTGTCGGCGCCGCTGTGGTTCCTGTTCCTGGCGCTGTCCACCGCGCTGCTGGCGGTCCACACGCTGACCGAGCCGCAGTATTTCGTCACGCCGCACCAGTTGTTCCCGATCTGGCCGCAGTGGCATCCGGAGGAGGCCATCGCGCTGTTCTCGACCACGGCGGTGCTGCTCTTCCTGCCCAAGATACTGAGCGTGCTGCTGGTCTGGGTGAAAGGCGCGCAGGGCTACGCGGGTTCGGGCAAGCTTTTGTGGTCCATGCTGCTGGAGGTCTTGTTCTCCATGCTGCTGGCGCCGATCCGCATGCTGTTCCATACCCGCTTCGTGGTGGCGGCGTTCCTGGGCTGGAAGGTGCAATGGAAATCGCCGGCCCGCGCCAACAACGAGACGCCCTGGCGCGAAGCCTTCCGGCGCCACGGCCTGCAGACGCTGCTGGGCGTGTGCTGGGGCCTGCTGGTCGCCTGGCTGAATCCGAACTTCCTGTGGTGGATGATCCCCATCCTGGCTTCGCTGCTGCTGGCCATCCCGCTGTCGGTGATGTCCAGCCGCGTCAGCCTGGGGCAAGGCGCCTTCGAAGACGGGTTGTTCTGCATACCCGAGGAAACGTCTCCGCCGCGCGAGCTCCATGACACCGCGCGCTACAACGAGGAAAACCAGGCCCGTCCCGCGCCCGGATTCATGGATGCGCTGACGGACCCCGCCGCCAACGCGCTGGCGCGCGCCTTCGCCACCGGCCGCCACCTGCCCGGCCACCCGCTGATCGAGGCGGCGCGCGCGCGGCTGGTCGACGAGGTACTGGAAAAGCATCCCGAACACCTGCCGGATCCCACGCGCATGCGATTGCTGGACGACCCCGAAGTCCTGGCCCGCGTGCACCGGGCGCTGGCCCGGCCGGCGGCCCAGGTCCGCGCGGCCTGACCCCCTTTCCCAGGACGCTGCCATGCAAGACGGAAAACGAAAGACGACGACGCGGCGACTGCTGGGCGCCTGCCTGGCGGCCCTCGTGGCCCTTGGCGGAGCCAGCGCCGCGATGGCACAGACCGCGGCCGACATGGACGCGCGGCTCGATACGCTATTCGGCGAACATGCGCCCTATCGCGGGTTCTTCGACAAGCTGAAACAAGCCGTCGCAACCGGGGACAAGGCGGCGGTCGCCGCGATGGTCGACTATCCTTTCCGGACCCGCGTGGAAGGCAAGGCCGTGACGATACGCGATGCGGGCCACTTCATCGCAGACTACGACAGCATCGTCACGCCCAAGGTCAAGGATGCCGTCTCGCGGCAGGCCTACCCTGAGCTCTTCGCCAACTGGCAGGGCATCTCCATCGGCTCGGGCGAAATCTGGTTCGGCGGCGTCGGCAAGCGCAACGACGTGAAGATCACGGCCATCAATCACTGAGGCACAGGGGCCGGCCCGATCCCGCGCCTACTCGCCGCCGGCTTCGCCCGGCCCCGGCAGGCCTTTCCGCCCACGGGCTTCGCGCCTGAGTTCCTTCGGCGTCGCGGCCCGCAGCCTGCGCATGACCGCCGTCATGTGGCTGTGGCTGGAAAACCCGGCGGACCGGGCGATCTCCGCCAGCGGCAGCGACGTCGTGGTGACCAGGCGCTCGGCCCGCTCCAGCCGGAGGCGCAGGAGATATTGGTGCGGCGGCTGGCCGGTCATCTGCCGGAAAGCCCGCAGGAAATGGCTGGGGGACAGGCCCGCCACCCGGGCCAGCACTTCGACGGACATGTCTTCCGCCACGTGAGCCTGGATATGGTCATGTACCCTGCGCCAGGCGGCTGGGGCCATGCCGCCCGCCGGCCTGGCCCGGCCGCGCCCGGCCAGCGATGAATGATGCCTCAGCAGGGACGTCGCGAACAGCGTGGACAGGGCATCCAGGCAGAGCGGATTGGATGCTTCGCCGCGCTCCAGTTCCGCCTTGAGCATCTTCGCCAGCGGCATCATCCTCGCATCCACGGTGCCCAGGGGCGGCGGATGCAGCTCGAAATCGGTCCGGCCAAACTCGAGGCCCGCCAACCGCGCAAGATGCCTGGGCTCCAGGGCGACCAGCAGGTTTTCCTTGTCGACCAGCCACCGCGCGGAAAAGTCCGAGCCGGTCGGAATGATTTCCAGCGCTCCCGCAGGAGCAAGGCCGGCGACTCGGCGATCACTGTTGAGCGAGACCTGGCGCCCCGGCTGCGGGGTGAACAGGACCAGCGCCATGTGCGACAGCGGGCGCAGGAAGATCTCGTTCGGGCCGACGCGGGTACGGGTAGCTGCGACCCCGCCCGATTCGTACTTCGGCCCCCAATGATCCGGAATGTCGCCAAGCAAGACCGCCATCTCCCACCCCTTGTCGCCGCCCCGCCGATCGCCCTGTCAAAAACTCATCATTCTCGTACATTCCGACTATTTTCCATCCCATTTTAACGAAGCATCAGGTAAGTGGTTGCTACCATTTCTGCCGATGGAGAAACGCGGTTCTCCAGGACATGCCGATATTCGTGGCGGCAACTAGAGAGAAAGAAAATGACGATGCGATTTCACACGGCTCGCAAGGCCGCCTGCTTGCTTGCCCTTGTCGCCCTGGGGGGATGCGCCGCCCTGGACAGGATGGAGCGCGAGAACTTCCAGCGCGCGTGCGACAACCTGGGCATCGCGCGCGGCACGCCGGCCTACGACCAGTGCATGCTGCAGCAGCAGGCGATGGAGAACGCGAACACCCAGAAAATGCTCGACCGACAGACGGAACGAGAGGCACTGAAGCACCGCCACTGACACCGACGGATCCGGGACCGGCCATGAGTGCGGCCTTGCGCTACGCTTATCGACGCAATGTCCTGACGCTCAAGGCCGCGGGCGAGGATATCGTCTTCCCCGGGCGCATCGTCCAGGTCGTCGCGTTCGAGCGGTCGCTGGCGGTGCTGGTCGAGCCCGACCGGCGGCACGGCGGCGAGAACGTGTATGGCATCGGACTCGACGGAACGATTCTGTGGCAGATCCCGCGGCTATCGTATCCGTCGCAGGCCGGCCCTTATGTCGGCATGGCACCGCGCGGCGATGACCTCGCGGCCTGGAACGCGCAGGGGACGACCCTGATCCTGCGGCCGGTCACCGGCAGGCTGCGGGACGTACAGGCATCCGCTCCGGCCGCTCCCGAGCGGCCGCGCCTGGCCGGCGCCGCGTTCGCGCGCGAGCGCGGCGCCGGCCGCAGGCTTTCCTGAACGCAGATGCGCCAGGCCGGACACGGCGTGATCAAACAGGCAGGTCGATGTCCAGCATCAGGTAGGACAGGGACTTGCCGTGCGCGTCGCGCGCCAGCGAGATCGTCACGCCGCCGCCCAGCGCCCCTTCGATGACGAAGTTCAGCGCGCGCAGGCGCGGCAGCTCGTAGCGCGTGACCGGCCCGCTGGCCAGGTGCGCATAGGCGCGCATGACGCGCTCCTCGGTCAGTTCCCGGCGCAGGATGTCCCAGGCTGCCTGGTCGTAGGCGATGACCGAGACGTTCGAGGTGTTTCCCTTGTCGCCGGCGCGCGAATGAGCCAGTTCGTGGACCTTGGTGCTCACGGGACGCTACTCCTGTTCTGTTCGTTCACGGCCGCTCCTCGATGACGACCTCGGGATGGACCAGATGGCGCGGCAGCAGCAGCGAACGCACGCCGATGACCTCGCGCAGCGCCTCCAGCGTCCCGCCGCCGCCCGCCGGACCGTTGACGTTGAGCGTGCGCATCTCGAACCCCACCGCCTGCGCGGCCTTCTTGTCCGGACTGCGCGCCGCCACGCGCAGCCGCACCTCGTAGGGCTCGGACCGTCCCGCACCCATGCCGTGCAGGCTGCTCATGCCTATGTAGTCCACCCGGATCTCCGGATACGAGAACCCCCGCAGCTTCAAGCGCTCGCGCACGATCTGCTCGGACAGACGGGCCCGGGCCACCGCGTTGGGGCCGGCATAGCCGACTTCGCCTTCGCCTATCCAGCCATCGTGGTAGCCCACCACGACCTTGTAGGTATCGGTGCGCGGGGCCGCGCGCGTGCCGCGAAAGCCCACGCGGTCGGGACCCAGTTGCTCGAACTCGGCCTCGGTGATGTCCAGCACGCAGTCCGGCGTGATGTAGCGCGCCGGATCGTGGATCTCGTACAGCGCCTGCTCGGTGCATGTCGCCACGTCGAGGCGGCCGCCCGAGCCGGCGACCTTGCCGAGCCGGACCGAGCCGTCGGCATCGACGTCGGCATAAGGAAAGCCGATGCGCGCCATGTCCGGCACGTCCTTCTTCCCCGGGTCGGCAAAACAGCCTCCGGTCAATTGCGCCGCGCACTCCAGCAAGTGGCCGGTGAAGGTGCCGGCCGCCAGGCGGGGATAGTCGTCGTAGGACCACCCCAGTCCATGCAGCATGCAGCCCACGAACATCGACGGATCGGCCACGCGCCCCGTCACCACGATCTGCGCGTCCCGGGCCAATGCCTCGCGGACGATGTCCGCGCCCAGGTAGGCGTTGGCCGCGGCCATGCGTGGCAGCAGCGACTCCACCGGCTCGCCGGTGTCGAGCAGCCGGAGCTCGGGATGCGCGCGCACGATCTCGGTCACGTCGTCGCCCACCACGGCTGCCACCACCGGCGGCGGCAGCCCCAGCGACAGCGCGTCGCGCCGGATGACGCGCGCCGCCCCCAGCGGATTGGCCGCGCCCATGTTGGTGACGATGCGGATGCCCGCCTGCATGCAAGCGGGCATCACCATGCGCAGGCGGTCCCGCATGTAGGGCGTGTAGCCGGTCTCGGGATCCTTGATCCGCGACAGCGTCTCGCGCGCGATGGTCCGTTCGGCCAGGCACTCGAAGACGAGGTAGTCCAGCTCGCCGCGCTCGGCCAGCTCCAGCGCCGGCTCGAACCGGTCGTCGGAAAATCCCGCACCGGCGCCGATGCGCACGCGCGTCTTGGTCATGGGGTCACTCCGGCTGTATGTTGGCCGCGCGGATGATGCGGGCCCATTTGTCCGACTCCGCCGCCTGGAAGGCGGCCAGCTCGGCCGGCGAGCTGGTGGAGACCTCGGTACCCGTCTTGGCCATCAACTGCGCCATCTCGGGAGAACGCACGGCGTCGATCAACAGCTTGTTGAGCGTGGCCGTGACTTCCCGGGACGCGCCGCGCGGCAGATAGGCGGCGGTCCAGTACGACATCTCGTAGCCCTTGAGGCCGGCCTCGTCCAGCGTCGGCACCTCGGGCAGCATGGACAGGCGAACCGGGCTGGTCGCGGCCAGGGCGCGCAGCTTGCCGCCCTGCACCAGCGTGATCGCCGAGGTCGTGTCGACGAACACCACGTCGATCTGCCCGCCCATGAGATCGTTCAGCGCCTGCGGATTGCTCTTGTAGGGCACGTGGGTCAGTTCGACGTTGGCCATCTGCTTGAACAATTCGCCCGCTACCTGGCTGGACGAACTGCCGCTGCCGAAGTTGAGCTTGCCTGGCTGCTTGCGCGCGAGCGCGATGAAGTCGGCCACGTTGCGCGCCGGGAAGTCGGCGCGCACCACCATGATCTGGTAGCCCTTGCGCAGCAGCGCGACCGGGGTGTAGTCCTTGACCGGGTCGTAGGGCAGGTGCTTGAACAGATGCTGGTTGGCCGCGTGCGTGGTATTGGTCGTCAGCAGCATGGTGTAGCCATCGGGCTGCGCCGTGGCGACCGCCTGGGCCGCGATGAAGCCATTGGCGCCGGGCTTGTTCTCCACCACGACGGTGACGTTGGCCGCCGCGGTCATGGCCTGGCCCAGCACCCTGGCCACCTGGTCGGTGCCGCTGCCGGCCGCGAACGGCACCACCATGCGTATCGGCTGCGAAGGATAGGACTGGGCCGAAGCAGGACCGGCCACCAGCAGGCATGCAAGCACGGCAAAGGGAATCAGGCGGGTGTTCATGGCGTCTCCGGGGTTTTTCGGGCCAGTGTAGGGAGGCGGCCATGATATGAGAAGTGCATTTATCATATTGATTTAATGCATTTTCATCATTGATCAGGCCGCATGCGATCGACCCTGACCGTGCATGAACTGGAAGCCTTCCTGGCCGTGGCCGAGCTGCGCAATTTCCGCCTGGCCGCCGAACGCGTCCATGTCTCCCAGCCGGCGCTGAGCCGGTCCGTCCAGTCCGCCGAACACAAGCTCGACGCCCGCCTGTTCGACCGCAACACGCGACGCGTGGAGCTGACCCGCGAGGGCGAGGAACTGCTGCCCATCGCCCGCCGTATCGTGGGCGAATTCCATGACTCGCTCAGTGACCTGTCCGAATTCGTGGCCGGGCGCCGGGGCCGCATCGCCATCGCCTGCCTGCCTTCCGCCGCCGCCGCGCTGCTGCCCCGGGCCATGTCGGTGTTCCAGGCGACGCATCCGCGCGTCACGATCGCGCTCGAACCCGTATCGGCGGAATTCGTGCGGACGCGGGTCCTGGACGGCAGCGCGGACTTCGCCATTTCGGTGGCGCCGCCGCGGCAGGACGGCCTGGCGTTCGAGCCGCTGATCAGCGACGAATTCGTCTGCGTGTGCAGCCGCGGCGATCCCCTGGCTTCACGCCGGCGGGTGTCGTGGTCGGTGCTGGCGGAAAGGCCGCTGGTCGCCAGCGGGCCGGCCAGCAGCATCCGCCAGATCGCCGACCGGGTCATGGCGCAATGCGGCCTGGCCGTCCAGGCGCGCTATGAATGCGCCAACATTTCGGTCGTGGGGGCGATGGTGGCGGCCGGGCTGGGAATCGCCGCCATTCCGCGGCTGGCGCTCCGGCTGATCGACATGTCGGCGCTGGCCGCCATCCCGCTGGCCAGCCCCGGCGTCTCGCGCGAGATGGGCATCCTGACGCGGAGCGGCCGGTCGCTGCCGGCCGCCGCGGGCAGCTTTCTGGAAGTACTGCGCCGGCAGGTCTGAATCCGGATCAGGCTGCGGCGGCCGGCGCGGCGGGGCTGGCCCGCGCCTGGCTACCCGCCTCCCAGAAACCCAGCCCCACCGCCAGCAGCAAGGCGTGGGTCCAGGCCAGGCCCGCCGCGCTGCCGAACACCATCGGCGCGACCAGCCCCGAGACCAGCGCGAACAGCGCCATCTGGATGAAGCCCTGCATCGAGGCCGCGAGCCCCCGCATCTCGGGGAAGATGCTGAGCGCGATCACCGTCATGCTGGGCGAGGCCAGCGACAGGCCGAAGGTATAGAACAGGAAGGGCAGCACGGCATACGGCACGGCAGCCGTGAACAGGCTCGTATAGATCACGGACAGCACGACGCCGAACCCCATGACCAGGAATCCCAGCCGGACCATGCGCTCGGCCGGGATGCGGTGCGCGTAGCGGCTCGCCATGGCCGAGCCCAGCATCAGGCCGCCGACCATGGGCACGAACAGCCAGCCGAACGCGGTCTCGGGCAGGTGCAGGATGTCCATGATGTAGGCCGCGGCCGAGCCCACGTACAAGGGCAGTCCACAGAACGCCAGGCCTATCCCCACGGACATCAGCACGAACCGGGGGCTGGTCACCGAGCGCCGGTAGTTGGCGGCGATGCTGCGCAGGTCGAACGGCGTGCGCCCGGCCGGCGGCAAGGTCTCGTGCAGCACCTGCCGGCTGACCACCCACAGGCCGGCGCCGAACAGGGCCAGCGCCCAGAACACCGAACGCCAGCCGAGCGTGGCCTGCAGCCAGCCGCCCAGGACCGGCGCCAGCGCGGGCGCCACGCCGAACACCATGGTGATCATGGCCATCATCCGCTGCGCCTCGCCGCCCTGGAACCTGTCCTGCACCATGGCGCGCGCGATGACCATGCCAGCGCCGGCGCACAGGCCCTGCAGCACCCGCACCGCGACCAGCATGCCTATGCTGGTGGACAGCGCGGCCAGGATCGAGGTCAGCGTGAACAGCACCAGCGACACCAGCATCACCGGGCGCCGGCCGAACGAATCCGACAAGGTGCCGTAGAACAGGGTCATGACGCTCATGCCGGCGATGTACAGGCTGAGGGTCTGCTGCACGGCCAGCGGCGACGCCTCGAAGGTGACGCCGATCGCGTGGAACGACGGCAAATAGGCATCGATGCCCAGCGGTCCGACCATGGTCAGCAGCGCCAGCACGATGGTCAGGGCATGTTTGGGCATGGGGGACCTATCGGAATGGCCGCCTATTCTACCTGTTTCACGCGGACCGATTAAGGGTTAACCCTTAAATTCCACGCATCACGGCAACTTTACGTCACACACCGTTACGCATCTAAGGGTTATGTTCTTACTACAGAACAACGACGCAGCCCGCCCCCGCGCCGCTGCGCAAGGCCCCCCTCGCCGGGCGGCGCCCGTGTCAAGCCCTCGCTTTGCGCTCGCGGAAGGCCCACTCTCGGAGAAATCCATGACCGATCCTTCCACCTATCCCGTCCATCGCCGGGGCCGCGTTCCGCTACTGATCTTCGGCATCGCGCTCGTCCTGATCGGCCTCGTGCTCGGCGTCGGCGGCGCGCGCCTCGTCTCGCTCGGCGGCTCCTGGTACTACCTCATCGCGGGCCTGGGGCTGGTCCTCTCCGGCCTGGGCTACGCGCGGGGTTCGCGCGCCGGGGCCTGGCTGTTCGCGCTGGTTTTCATCGGTACGCTGATCTGGTCCTTCTGGGAGGTCGGGCTCGACTTCTGGCAACTGGTGCCGCGGTTGATCGGCGTGATCGTGCTGGCGCTCGTGGCCGCGCTGCTGCACCCGCTGCTGCGTCCCGTGGGCGAGCCGGGCGGCAACAAGGGGGCCTACTCGCTGGCCATGCTGTGCGTGCTGGCGCTGGCCGGCTTCGGCTTCCTGATGTTCCAGCCCCACTTCCCCGTGAGCGCCACGGGCGACACGCCCAGCGCGGTGCCGGCCGCCGCCTCGGGCGGCGACTGGGACCACTACGGACGGGATGCGGCGGGTACCCGCTACGCCCCCTTCTCCCAGATCGACAAGAGCAATGTCGGGAACCTGCAGGTCGCCTGGACCTTCCGCACCGGCGAACCGGCGATCAACGGCGCCGAGGACCAGAACACGCCGCTCCAGGTGGGCGATACGGTGTACCTGTGCACGCCGCACAACCAGGTTTTCGCGCTGAACGCCGAGACCGGCGAGCAACGCTGGAAGTTCGATCCCAAGGCCAGCTCGCCGGTCTGGCAGCGTTGCCGCGGGGTGAGCTACTACGACGCCAGCGCCTCGATGACGGATGCCGCCGCCGACGCCAGTTGCCGCCAGCGCATCGTCCTCAGCACCATCGACGCCCGCCTGATCCAGCTCGACGCCAGGACCGGCAGGCCATGCGCGGCTTTCGGCAACCAGGGCACGGTGGACCTCAAGGCCGGCATGGGAGAGGTCAAGCCCGGCTACTACTTCCAGACCTCCGCGCCCACGGTCGCGCGCGACCTGATCATCATCGGCGGCTGGGTGTACGACAACCGCGCGGTGGACGAACCCTCGGGCGCGGTGCGCGCCTTCAGCGCGAAAAATGGCGAGCTCGTCTGGGCCTGGGACCTGGGCAACCCCGCCATCACCAAGCTGCCGCCCGACGGCGGCTCGTACACGCGTGGCACGCCCAATGTCTGGTCCACGCCCGCCTACGACGACAAGCTCGGCCTGCTGTACCTGCCTACCGGCAATTCGCCGCCGGACTTCTGGGGCGCCCACCGCAGCAAGGCGGCCGAGGAATACGCCTCGTCCGTCATCGCGCTGGACGTCGAGACCGGCCGCGAACGCTGGAAATTCCAGACCACCCACCACGACCTCTGGGACTATGACGTGGGCACGCCGCCGACGCTGTATGACCTGCCCGACGGCAAGGGCGGCACGGTCCCGGCGCTGATCCAGGCCACCAAGCGCGGCCAGATCTTCCTGCTGGACCGCCGCGACGGCACGCCGCTGGCCGACGTCAAGGAAGTGCCCGTGCCGCAGGGGGCGCAGGAAGGCGACTGGACCTCGCCCACGCAGCCCTACTCGGTCGGCATGCCCGGCATCGGGACCAAGCCCTTCACCGAAGCCAGCATGTGGGGCGCCACCTTCTTCGACCAGCTGTGGTGCCGCATCGAGTTCCGCAAGATGCGCTACGAAGGCGACTTCACCCCGCTGCGCGCCGACCGCCGCACGCTGATCTACCCGGGCTACTACGGCGGCATGAACTGGGGGGGCGTCTCGGTGGTGCCCGCGCTCGACTACCTGGTGATCAACGACATCCGCATGCCGCAGTGGGCCCGCCTGATCCCGCGCGACGAAACGCCGGACCCGACCAAGGCCGCCTCGGTCCACGAAGGCTATGCGCCGCAGGAGGGCACGCCGTACGGCATCTCGAAGAACGGCTTCATGTCGCCGCTGGGCGTGCCCTGCCACGCGCCGCCCTACGGCACCATGACCGCCATCGACCTGAAGACCCGCAAGACCGTCTGGCAGGCGCCGATGAGCACGCTGCAGGACACCGGCCCCCTGGGCATCAAGACCGGCCTGCAGATTCCCATCGGCATGCCCACGCTGGGCGGGCCGCTGACCACGGCATCGGGCCTGGTGTTCTACGCCGGCACGCAGGACTACTACCTGCGCGCCATCGACGTCCTGACCGGCAAGGAGTTGTGGAAGGGCCGGCTGCCGGTGGGCGCGCAGGCCACGCCCATGACCTACATGTCGCCCGAGAGCGGCCGGCAGTTCGTCGTGATCTCGGCCGGCGGCGCGCGGCAATCGCCGGACCGTGGGGATTACGTGATCGCTTACGCGCTGCCGAAGCAGCCGTAGCTGAGCTAGACTGCCGACGCAGGCCCGGCCCGCGCCGGGCCGGGGTTCCGCCACCGGCAGGACGCCGCGTGGCGGTCTTCGTCGATGCAGGCTCATGACTCCCTTTCACGGCAAACTCAAGATCCGGCACCTGGAAATCGTGCTGGCCATCGCCGATTCCGGCAATCTCTCCAAGGCGGCCCAGCAGTTGCACAGCACCCAGTCGGCGCTGTCGCGCGCGCTGGCCGAGATCGAGGAACTGCTGGGTGGCCGCCTGTACGAGCGCACCGGCAAGGGCATGGCCTGCACGCCGCTGGGCGAGGCCATGTGCCGCCACGGCCGCGTGTTGCTGGGCGACCTGCGCAAGGCCGAGATGGACCTGGCCGCCATCGGCCGGGGCGAACAGGGCAGCCTGGTGGTGGGCTGCTTCTCGCTGTTCTCGGGCTGGCCGCTGACCGACACGGCGCGCCGGTTCCGCGAACGGCACCCCGACATCGCGCTGACCATCACGACGGGCAACCACGACGACCTGCTGGCCGACCTCGACAGCGGCGCGCTGGACGTGTTCCTGAGCCGGGCGCGTCCGACCATGAATCCGGACATCTACCGCGCCGACCCCATCATCACCGATCCGGTGGCGCTGACCTGCGCGCCGCACCATCCGCTGGCCACCGGCCACGCCACGCTGGCCGATTGCGTGGCCTACCCGTGGATCACCGCCCTGCCCGGCAGCCGGATCCAGCGCGAGCTGGAAAGCAACCTGTCGCAGGCGGGACTGGCGCTACCGGCGACCATAGGCGCACTGTCGCTGGAGTTCGGCCGCGACTTCATCCGCGATGCCCGCCATCTCTGGATGCTGCCGGGCTGCGTCGCCGCCGCCATGCAGGCCCGCGGCGAAGTGCACGTGCTGCCGGTGGAGCTGGGCCTGTTGCCCGCTCCCATGGCGGCGATCTGGCGACGGGACCGGCCCGGCAGCCGCCACATGCGCGCCTTCGCCGACGCGCTGGCCGAGGTCGTGGAGCAAGCCGGCCTGCCCTACGGCCCCTGAGGCCGGGACGCCTTGCGCTTTTCGCATGGATTCGTCCGAATCCCGCATAGCCACGCGGTGGCCTTCGTCACTAAGATGCCCGGATCAGCACACGGGAGTCCGCCCCCCCATGGCATCCACCCTAGACGTCCAGCTTCCCCAGGGTACGGTACGCGGCCTGCGCGGCCCGGCCGTGAACCGCTACGGCGCCATTCCCTACGCGCGCCCACCGGTGGGCGCCTTGCGCTTTCGCGCGCCCGAGCCCGCCGACTGGAACGGCCTGCTCGACGCCACGGGCGTGGGCACGATCGCGCCGCAACGGCCGGCCCGGCTGCGCGACGTCATGGGCGACCTGGACGGCGAACAGTCCGAGGACTGCCTGCACCTGACGATCTGGACGCCCGCGGCAGACGGCGCCCCGCGGCCGGTGGTGGTCTGGATACACGGCGGCGCCTGGCAGAGCGGCGCCGGCGCCCTGCCCTGGTATGACGGCTCGCGCCTGGCCGAGGAAGGCGACGTGGTCGTGGTCGCCATCAACTACCGGCTGGGCGCCCCGGGCTGGCTGTGCCTGCCCGGGCTGCCGGCCAACCTGGGATTGCTGGACCAGGAAGCCGCCCTGGAGTGGGTGGTCCGCCATATCGGCGCGTTCGGCGGCGACGCCGGACGCATCACGGTGATGGGGCAGTCGGCCGGCGCGAGCTGCATCGCCGCGCTGTGCGGGCGCCAGCCGCGCTTCCACCGTGCCATCCTCCAGAGTGGCGCACTGGGCCGGGGCTTCCGCAGCCTGGAAGACGCTTACGCGCTCGGCCAATTGTTCATGGAAGCGGCCGGCGCGGCCGACCTGGAGGCGCTGCGCGCGCTGCCCATCGAACGACTGCTGGACGCCCAGCAAGCGCCTTCGGTCCTGTCCGCGCTCTCCGCCGGAAACTACGCCGGCCCCCTGTTCACCGTGGTCGCGGACGGCACGGTCGTGCCGCGCGATGCGCAGGCACGCATGGCCGACTGGGCCGGCGCCCGCGACGTGCTGGTCGGCACCACGCGCGACGAGATGGCGGCCTTCCCCGGCTACGGCACCGATGCCGATAGCCGCGCGGTAGGCGAAGCGGCATTTGGCGCCGGCTCGCGCCAGTGGGCCGACGACGCGCGGCGCGCGGGCCGCCAGGCCTGGTCGTACCGGGTCGACTTCGGCCCTACCGAGCGCTTCGGCGCCTGCCATTGCATCGAACTGCCGCTGCTGTTCGGCACGCTGGAGGCCTTCGGCCCGGCCCCCATGCTGGCCGGCGCCGATCCCGGCCACGTACGCGACCTGTCCGCGCGGATGCGCGCCGCGTGGCTGCGCTTCATACGCGGCGGCTCTCCCGGCTGGGACCCTGCCCCGGCGATGCAGATCTTCGATTGACCTCCTTCACTGCGAGACCATCACCATGACCGCTTTCCTCAGGCAGGCGCTGTGCGTCCTGTCGCTGCTGGCCGCCGGCCCCGCCCTGGCCGCCTGGCCCGACAAGCCCGTCCGCATCGTCGTGCCCAACACGCCGGGCGGCCCGGTCGACGTCACCATGCGGCTGCTGGCCACCGAGCTGTCCAGGAAATGGGGCCAGCCCGTCATCATCGAGAACAAGGCCGGCGCATCCGGCATGATCACCGGCGCGGCGGTCGCCTCGTCGCCGCCCGACGGCTACGTGCTGGGCACCATGCTCGCGGCGACCATGACCATCGTGCCCTTCGCGGTGGACAGGATGCCCTACGATCCGCGGAAGGACCTGGCCCCCGTCACGACCGTGGCGCGCACGCCCTTCATCTTCCTGGTCCCGAAGGACAGCCCCTTCAAGACCTGGAAGGATTTCGTCGACGCAGCGCGCCAGCGCGAGCTGAAACTGGGTTCCTACTCCATCGGCACGGGCTTCCACGTGGGCTGGGAACGCATCGCGCGCCAGGCCGGCATCAAGGTGCTCTACGCTCCCTCATCCTCGGCGGCCAAGACCCAGGGCGACCTGCTGGGCGGCATCCTCGACATCTCGTTCGATGCGCCTTCCAGCGCCAAGGGCCTGATCGACAGCGGCCGGCTGCGCCCCCTGGCCATCACCAGCGCGCAGCGCTTCAGCGGACTGCCCGACGTCCCCACGCTGGACGAGTCGGGCCTGAAGGGTTTCTCGACCGAACCCTGGTTCAGCCTGATGGCACGCGCCGGCACGCCCGACGACGTCATCGCGAAGATCCAGCGCGACGTCGCGGCCGTGCTGGCCACGCCGGCCATGCACAGGCAGATGGAAATGCTGGGCCAGGTGCCGGTGGCCGACACGCCGGCAGAATTGGCCGAGACCGTGCGCAAGGACCGCGCCGCCATGGAGCCGCTGGTCAAGGAGCTGGGCATACGGCTGCAGTGACGGCCGGCTGGCCCGCGGCACCGGAAGCCCGTACCATCACGGCTTTACGATGGCCGCCCGCATGACCTCGCCGCAACTCAACCGCATCCGCCTGCAACACATCCGCTGCCTGCTCGCCACCGCGCAGCACGGCAACATGCGCGCCGCGGCCGAGTTCCTGTCCATCACCCAGCCCGCCGTCAGCAAGATCATCAAGGAGCTGGAAGAGATCGTCGGCAAGCCGCTGGTGGTCCGCCAGCGCCACGGCGTCGCCCTGACGCCCGCGGGCATGGCCTTCGTGCAGCATGCGCGCCAAGGCGTGATGGCGCTGGAGATGGCGCTGGGCGAAGCCCGCGACCCCGAGGGAGACGCCGTCAAGCTGGGCGTACTGCCCTCGCTGGCGGTCGACCTGCCGCACGAGATCCTGCGCAGTTGGCGCGCGCGCGGGCGCCACGGCCCCGTGCGCCTGGAGACCGGCATGAATCCGGAGTTGCTGGCGCGGCTGCGTCAGGGCGAGCTGGACGTGGTCGTGGGCCGGCTGGCCGAGCCCGACCACATGCTGGAACTGCGCTTCGAGCCGCTGTGGAGCGAGCCGCTGGTCGTGGCCATGCGGCCGGAACACCCGCTGGCGCGCACCGAGTGGCAGGCCTGGCAGGCGCCGGCGCACCCGGTGATCCTGCCCTTGCCCGGCACCAGCATCTACCAGGCGGCCGACAGCTTCCTGGGCCAGTTGCGCTCCGGCGCCAGCCATGACCGCCTGGAAACCCTGGCCATCCCCTTGGCCCGCAATTTGGCCTTGAACAGCGATGCCCTGTGGTTCGCCTCGCTCAGCACCGTCAAGGCCGACCTCGAACAGGGCGTGCTGGTGGCGCGCCGCGTGCCCGGGGCCGCCACCGAGGCGGTCGGACTCTTCACCCAGGCGCAGCCGGGCACCAGCCGACCGCTGGCCGGGGACATGGCCGACACGGTGCGCGGCGTGGCCGTGCGCTGGCGGGCCGCGTGCGAAGACCTGGGCTGGGATCCCGCCTAAAGGCCGGCTGGGTTCCAAGATATTCCCTACCGTTATATCACGGCGGCATATTCTTCACTTGCCCCTGGACCGGGGCGTGACTACAGTTGCCCCTGCGAACATTCCCACAAACGGTACAGAGACATGAGCAATCCCCTTCTGCCTCCCTCGACGACCGGCGTCTTCGTGCAGCGCGACAGCGACGCGCACCCGCCCGCCTACACCCCCGGCTACAAGACCAGCGTGCTGCGCTCGCCGCGCAAGGCGCTGATCTCCAACGTCGGCACGCTGTCCGAGATCACCTCGCCCGTCTTCCGCCCCGAGGAACTCGGCCCCAAGGACAACGACCTGATCACCAACTTCGCCAAGGACGGCCTGCCCATCGGCGAACGCGTCATCGTCCACGGTTTCCTGCGCGACCAGTTCGGCCGCCCCGTCAAGAATGCCCTGATCGAAGTGTGGCAGGCCAACGCCAGCGGCCGCTACCGCCACAAGAACGACACCTACATCGGCAGCCTGGACCCCAACTTCGGCGGCTGTGGACGCATGCTGACCGACGAGAACGGCTACTACATGTTCCGCACCATCAAGCCCGGGCCCTACCCCTGGCGCAACCGCATCAACGACTGGCGCCCCTCGCACATCCACTTCTCCATCCTGGCCGACGGCTGGGCCCAGCGCCTGATCACGCAGCAGTACTTCGAAGGCGACCCGCTCATCCCGCACTGCCCCATCCTCAAGACCATCAGCAACGAAGAGCAGGTCCGCGGCCTGATCGCCATGCAGGACATCGGCAACTTCATCGCGCTGGACAGCCGCTGCTACCGCTTCGACATCACGGTGCGCGGCCGCACCGCCACCTGGTTTGAAAATTGATCGAGGGCAGGACCATGAGCACCCAAATCACCTTCCTTCCTGAAACCGCCTCGCAAACGGGCGGCCCGTACGTGCACATCGGCCTCGCTCCCAAGCAGGCCGGCTTCGACATCTTCGAAAACAACTTCGACAACAACCTGGTCAAGCCCGAGACCAAGGGCGAGCGCATCCGCCTCGAAGGCCAGGTGTACGACGGCAGCGGCACCGTGCTGCGCGACGTGCTGGTCGAGATCTGGCAGGCCAACGCCGCCGGCAAGTACGCCCATCCCGCCGACACGCAGGACAAGCCCATCGATCCCGCCTTCCGCGGCTGGGGCCGCACCGGCGCCGACTTCGACACCGGCTTCTACAGCTTCGAGACCATCAAGCCCGGAGCCGTCCCCGGCGCCAGGGCCGGCACGATGCAGGCCCCGCACATCTGCCTGATCCTGTTCGCCCGCGGCATCAACCTCGGCCTGCATACCCGCGTCTACTTCGAGGACGAGAAGGAAGCCAACGCCAAGGACCCCATCATCAACGGCATCGAATGGGAAGTCCGCCGCGACACGCTGATCGCCAAGCGCGAGGAGCGCGACGGCAAGGTGGTGTATCGCTTCGACATCCGTATCCAGGACACGCCGGACGGCGGCAAGGAAACGGTGTTTTTCGACGTCTGATCCAGCCGTCGCGAGTGGCCCGCCGGCAGGCGGGCCCCTGAATGCCCTCGATTCGGACGCTCTGGCGTCAAGAACGAGGGCATTTTTTGTAGCCACAAGGCTACGAAAATATGGCTTTCACAAAATTTTGTAGCCCATTGGTTACAAAATAGAATCGATGTTTGTGCCTCTGAGGCTACAGGAATGCTAGGATAGGCCAATATTGAGGCCCAGGGGCTACAAAATGACAACACTAGGAGATGTCGCAAGCATGTTGCGGTCGGCCCGCAAAGATAGCGGTCTGTCCCAGGAGGAAATGGCGCAGCGGGCCGGCGTGGCCCGCTCCACGCTGGCTCGCATGGAAACCGTCGCCCGCGGCGACATGAGCGTTTCTGCGCTAGTCCGATTGCTGGAAGCGGCCGGCTATGACCTGAAAGTGGTCAAGGCAGGCCATATCCGCACCTTGGACGATATCCTTGCGGAACAGCGCCAGCGAGGCGACTCATGAGGCTGGACGTCCACGTGCTCGGCCAACGCGTGGCCAAGCTCTTTCGCGAAGGCGACGAATACGTCTTGCAGTATGAACCCGGAACGCCGGACGACGCCTTCGTCAGCCTGGCCATGCCCGTGCGCAACGAACCCTGGCGCTGGCCGCGCGACCTGCATCCCTTCTTTCGCCAGAACTTGCCCGAGGGCCATCTGTTGAGCGTGATCCGGGAGGTCTTCGGACCACTCATGGATGGCACCGACCTGTCATTGCTGGCCATAGTCGGTGCCTCCGGAATCGGGCGCGTGGCGGTAACGGCCGAAGGTGCTGCGCCCGGTGCGGAACTCACGCCTCTGAACATCGAGGAATTACTCACCGCGGACAATACGGCTCAACACTTCGACGCCCTGGTCCGCCAGTATGCACGCAGCGCCATATCAGGCGTCGTGCCCAAGTTCCTCGCCCCGGCTTTCTCCACGAGCGGCGATGCGCCATCCCTGGGCAAGACAACGCTGCGCACGCCACGACACATCATCAAGGGCTCCGACGACGGCACTCCGTTCCTCGGATTCAACGAATTCCACAGCCTTTGGGTCCTGCGCCGCCTGAACGTCGTACCGGTCGTGCATACGCGGATGTCCGACGATGGCCGGGTCTTGATCGTCGACCGATTCGACCTGGACCAGACGGGCCGGCCCGTTCGTGGCGTCGAAGATGCCTGCAGCCTGCTCGGCCTGCCTCCCCACGAGAAATACGCGCCATCCACCGAACGCGTGCTCCACGCCACGCGCGCTTATATCCCGCCTGCCAACTCGAGATTCCAACTTCTTCACCTGGGCTGGCATCTGCTGGTGAACTATGTCGTCCGCAACGCCGACTGCCACGCCAAGAACATCGCCCTGTACTACACCTCGCGCGACGACGTGGCCTACACGCCCGTCTATGACGTGGTGACCACCCAGGCCTACCCCCAGTTCAGCAACAACGCGCCCGGCCTGTCCATCGACGGACGCAAGACCTGGACTCCAGGCAAAACGCTGGAGCGGTTCTTCGCGGCCCGGCTCGGCATACCTCCCAGCCAATACAAGGCCATGGTGGAACAACTATGCGAATCGGCCGTCGAGGTGGGCCGGGAAGTCATCGAGGCAGCCCGCAACGAACCGCGCTGGAGGTGGATCGCCAAGCAGATGGTGCACGCATGGAACGACGGCATGTGCGCGCTCCGGAGCCCGAGGATGGATGGGAAATATCGTGGCCTGGATGCCGCCATCGAGGAGGCCGGCTACGAAGCGGCCGACACGCCTCGATCCGCTGGCGAAGTCATCGGCCGCTCTGAATTGCTGGCTCGCCGCCGCACCTAGGGAAGCTGCGTCAGCCTGTCTGTGCCAGCCAGTCATGCACCAGGTCCGCGATGTCCAGACTGTTGCGGTCCATCATCAGCATGTGCGAGTTGCCCGGCATACCCAGTTCGGGCAGGGACATCAGGCGCACGTCGCCGTGGGTGGCGGCGAAGTCATGGATGCCGGCGCGCATGCGCGGCCAGCGCGGGTCGGTATCCATGTTGTCACCCATCACGACCAGCGTGGGAACGCGGTAAGGGCGATGCGGCTCCAGCGCGGGGATGCTGGCCGGCTCCAGCGCCACCACGGCCCGCACCAGGTCCGGGCGGGCGTGGGCCGCGCGCAGGCCGAACACGCCCGCTTGCGAATGGCAGACCACGATGGCCGGGCCGGTCTTCTCCAGCAAGGCCAGGTAGCCGGCCAGCACGGCCGCGTCGGTGCTGGTCCAGCGGGGCACCATCTGGCTGACCAGTCCGTCGAAGGCCTCCACCGGGAAGCGGGTGTTCGCATAAGCTTGTGAAGCGCGCCGTCCGGCTTCGCCGGGCTGGCCGATGCGGAAACGCTCGTAGATGTCCTCGGCGGTCTGGATGACGGGCGCCTCGGGCCAGACCTCGGGCACGCGCGCAAAGCCCGAGCGTCCGCGTTCGACGGCATCGCACAGGTAGCAGTCCCAGCCCCGCCGCAGGAAATAGTGCAGCCATCCCGGCCGGCCGTCCGGGGTGGTCTCCCAGGCCGCTCCCGTCATGCCTCCGCCGTGCCAGAACAGGATGGGCGCACGATCGGGCGCGGGGTCCGCCAGGAAGTATTGCGCGTACATCTGCTCGACGCGATAGTGGCCGTTGGGATCCACCCGCACGGGTTGCCCGCCTTCGGCCATCAGCAGTTCGCGCGTCGGCAGGCCCCGCAGCTCGATCTCGCGCCCGCCGACGTGGAAAGCGCCCATGTCCCGCAGCCGCAAGGGGCCGGCGCGCCCGGGCCGGACGTCGCCGGCGGCATGGTGCATGCTCATTCCGCGCGAATCTTGTTGGCCTGGATGATGGTTTTCCACTTCTCGTTCTCGCCTGCGATAAACCGGGCCAGGGCCTGCCGCGAGCCTGGCGCGACGTCCACGCCCAGTTGCTGCATGCGCGTCTGCACCTCGGGCGCCTTCAGCGCCGCCACGAAGGCCTGGTTCAGGCGGTCCAGCACCGCGTCGGGCGTGCGCGCCGGCGCCATGATGCCGAACCACGGGGTGATCAGGAAATCCGGGACGCCCGCCTCGGCGAAGGTCGGCACGTCGGGGATGGAAGGCGAACGCTTCTCGCTGGCCACCGCCAGCGCGCGCAGCTTGCCCGAGCGGATGCTGGGCAGCGACGCGGGCAGGTTGTCGAAGTACATGTCGACCTGCCCGCCAAGCAGGTCGGCCGCGACCTGGCCCGCCCCCTTGTACGGAATGTGCGTCAGCTCGATGCCGGCCTTGGTGTTGAGCAGTTCCGTCGCCAGGTGCGCCGAAGTACCGATGCCGGACGAGGCCGAGTTGAGCTTGCCCGGGTGCTCCTTGGCATAGGCGATCAGCTCGGCCACCGACTTGGCCGGCACCTTGGGATTGACGACCAGCACGCTGGGCACGGTGCCGATCATGGCGACCGGCGCGAAGTCCTTCACCACGTCATAAGGCGCCGGCGTATAGAGCGAGGGCGCGACCGCGCAGCCGAACGCGCACATCAGCAGCGTATAGCCGTTGGGTTCGGCGCGCGCCACGGCCTGGCCGCCAATGTTGCCGCTGGCGCCGACCCGGTTCTCGACGATCAGGGGCTGCCCCAGCGTCTTCGACAAGGTCTCGCCCAGCACCCGCGCCAGGATGTCCGGCGTCCCGCCGGGAGGATAGGGCACGACCACGGTAATGGGCTTGGCGGGAAAGTCGGCGGCCGCGACGGCGCCGCATGCTGCCATGGCGGCGATGCCGGCGGCCAGCGCCGCGGTCCAGCGGCGCGCGCGCGAATTCGGGGTACGGTTCATGGTGTCTCCAGGATGGGCCTTTTGGCGGCCGGATGCCGCGCACTATAGCCAGCGGCCCCGCTCGCCGGCCAATGCCGGGATCGCAAGACATCCATACCAGAATTGCTATAGTGTTTCCCGATCATGCCCACCAGACATACCCCTGCCGACCGCGCGAAACTGCCCAACCTGCGCCGGATGGACATGAACGCGCTCTTGACCTTCGACGCGCTCATGAAGACCCGCAGCGCCACCGCGGCCGCCGCGCTGCTGCACAAGACCCAGCCGGCGATCAGCCGCGAGCTGGCGCGGCTGCGGCGCACGCTGGACGATCCGCTGCTGGTGGTGACGAAAGGCCGCTTCACGCCCACCGAGCGCGCGCTGGAACTGCATGCCGTCGTGCGCGACGCGCTGGACCGCATCGAGCACGCGCTGAGCCCGCCCGAGGACTTCGATCCCGCCGGGGCCACCGGTACCGTCAACATCGGGACGGGGGCGCACATCGAACTGCTGCTGGGCGCGCCGCTGCTGCAGCGCCTGCGCGCGGCGGCGCCCCGACTGATCGTCCGCTTCCAGTCCGTGCACGGCGACTTCATACCCGACGACCTGGACGCGGAACGCATGGACATCGCCATCGGCCTCTTCAGCGAGGTTCCCCGGCGCTTCCATTCCATGCGTTTGTTCGCCGACCGCCGAGTCTGCCTGCTGTCGGCCACGCATCCCATGGCGCGGCGCAAGCGCCTGTCGCTGGACGAGCTGGACCGGCTGCAGTGGTTCGCCTTCGCGCAGATGTATGGCCGGCCCACCAACTTCGACCGGCTGCTCAAGCCGCGCCACCGCGACCTGGCGTTCTCGGCGTACCTGTCGGGCTTCGGCATCACGCCCTACGTGCTGCTAGAGACCGACTACGCGACCACCCTGCCGGCCTGCGTAGCCGAGGTGCACCAGCGGCACTTCCCGCTGGCCTCGATCGAACTGCCCGCGCCGCTGCGCGATATCGAGTTCTTCATGGTGTGGTCCAAGCGGCAGCACACCTCGCCCCTGCACACCTGGGTGCGGGGCGAGATCCTGCGGGTGCTGGAGGAAAGAACGGGCCGCGCTATTCCAGGAAATTCCCCGCCGCGAAAACGATAGGCGGTGCGTCCGGGTCGAAGCTCACGCCGATCGGGTCGCCGCCGGCCGCCACGATGTCCAGTTGCTGCTTGAACATGCGCCGCAGCAGGACCAGGCCGCGATCGGAGGTCGCCAGGTTCTCTTCCGAATGCCAGGCGATCGGCCCCTGGCTGACCTGGGCCTCGTAGTCCCCCGGCATGCGCTGGTGTTCCTCTTCGGTCAGTTCCTCCCACAGCTTGCCGTTCATGCGCGACCGCGAACGCGCGATGTCGCCCGCGCGGCGCACCCGGCCCGCCGTGTAGATCCGGAAGCTGGTGTCGTCGATGGGCAGGACCCAACCCAGCGACTCCACGGTGCCGTAGTGCGCCAGCCGGGGGCTGGGGATCACCCGCAAGGTGGGCAGCGCGGCCTCGCCCACGCGGCGCAGCGTCTTGCCGTCGTCCAGCCGCCGTACCGCCGTGGCGCTGACGCCCGCGTCCGTGTAGTCGAACGTGACCTCGGGCATCACACCCATCTGCGGCACGAATTGCGTGCCGCTGAAGCTCGAGTGCAGGATCGCGACGTGGAAGGGATCGACCACGTTCTCGAAGTGCTGCAGCCAGTTGCAGGGAATGATCTGCGGACCGCCTCCGCCTATGCTCTGGTCGTTGGCCTCGATGAACTCGCCCTGGGCCAGGTTCTCCAGCGCGGCGTAGCGCGGCAGGACCGGTTTCCTGGCAGGCGGCCCCATGTAGGCGAAGATCAGGCCGTAGCGTTCTTCGACGGGATACCAGGGCTGGCGGATGCGGTCGCGCGACAGGCCGCCCTGCGGCTCGCAGGGCTGGTCGGTGCAATGGCCCTGCACGTCGAACAGCCATCCGTGATAGCAGCAGCGTATGCCGCCGTCCTCGACGCGGCCGTAGTACAGCGAGGTGCCGCGATGGGCGCAGTGCGGATACAGCAGCCCGGGCCGCCCCTGGCGGTCGCGGAACAGGATCAGGTCCTCGCCCAGCGCGCGCACCTTGCGCGGCACCTCGCTCGCGTCGGCCGACACGCCGATGGGATGCCAGTAGCGGCGCAGCAGTTCGCCCATGGGCGTGCCCCGGCCGACCTGCGTCAGCGTGGCGTTGTAGGTGGCGGGCTTGCGCTCGTAGGCGGTGCCGGCATCCGGCAATGTCGTGGTCGTCATGTTCCCTCGTCCTCGTGTCCTGGTTTCAGTTCTTCAGCGTCACCCCGGCGGCATCCACCAGTTGCTTGAAACGGGCGTAGTCGGCGCGGGCATTGGCGATGAATTCATCTGGCCGGTTGGCCACCGGCCGGAATCCGAGATCGACGATGCGGGCGCGCACATCGTCCGTACGGGTGGCCGCCTGCAGGCTGGCCACGAGCTTGTCGCGCACCGCGGGCGGAATACCGGCGGGCGCGTAGGCGCCTATCCAGCCTTCGAGCTCGAAGCCTTTGAGCCCTTGCTCCAGAAACGTGGGAACGGCGGCGAGTATGGGCGCGCGCTGCCGCCCCGGCACGCCCAGGACCTTCATCTTCCCCGCCTGCGACATGTTGCGGGCGGTGCCCGGATTGGCCCAGGCCAGGTCCAGCCGGCCCGCTTCCATGTCCTGGTGGGCGATGGACTCGGTCTTGTAGGGCACGTGTATCAGCCCCGGGATGGCTTCGTGCCTGAGCAGCTCGCCGAACAGATGGGCGATCGTGCCGGTGCCCCAGGTGCCGTAGGTCAGGCTCGGGTGCTTCCTGGCATAGTCCTTCAGCTCGGCCAGGTTCGAGTACGGCGCCGAGGCGGCGGCCACCAGCACCGGGCCGGAGCCGATGGCGAGCTGCGACAGCGGCTGGAAATCCCTGGCCGCATCGTAGGGCAGCTTGTCGTGAAGGATGGGATTGTTGATGTGCGTCGTCTGCAAGGTGATGAGCAACGTATAGCCGTCGGGCGGCGCCTTGGCGACGGCGTCCGCGGCCAGGATGCCGCTGGCCCCCGGCTTGGGGTCCACCACCACCGGCTGGCCCCAGGCCAACCGGAGTTGTTCGGCATAGGCCCGGGCCAGCAGGTCGATCGGGCTGCCGCCCGGACCGTAAGGAATGATGCGCACCGGGCGCGAGGGAAAGCCGCCGGCGCCTGACGGCTGGGCATGCGCGGCGCCGGCCGCGAGCCAGGCCAGCGACGCGGCGGCAAGCGCTCGCAGGGCAATGCGGACGTGGGCTTGCCACGCACGGCGGATACAGGACATGGTGGTCTCCTCCGGGCCTGGAGCGCGATGGATCCGCCACGGCCCTTTATATGCAAACGCAACGATATTAAAATTAACGACATATCATTGCATTGTCAACGACATGCAAAGTCGCCCCGCCGCGCGCGGCCGCCCCTATCATTGGCGTTTCGCCTTCCCGCCCCAGCCATGCCCGCCGCAAAGAAGAAGCTCGCATCCTTCAAGACCCTGCCGGCCTTCCAGCTCGAGATGCTGGCCGCGCTCGTGGCCAGCCGCAACGAACTGCGGCACCAGCGCCGCTTCGGGCTGCGCAGCGTCGAGTGTCATGTCCTGGGCATCGTCGGCGCGCAGGCGCCCATCTCGTTGCGCCGGCTGTGCGCCGAACTCGGACTGGACAAGAGCCATGGCAGCCGCCTGGTCGCCAAGCTGGAAGAACGCGGGCTGCTGGAACGCTGCGACGACCCTGCCGACAAGCGTTCGTTCTATCTCCTCCTGACACCGCAGGGCGTGGACATGCACGCGCGCATCCATGCCGATGCGGTCGAGCGCAACGCCGAATGGCTGGAGGGGCTGTCCGCCGCCCGGCGTGGCGTGTTCCTCGAATGCGTCGCGCAATTGACTGCCCATTCCCAGGCCATGCTGGCACGGGAAGAAGCCGCGTCGGGGCAGCCGGCATCCCCGCGCCAGGAGGCCGGGGACGGCATCGAGACCCGCGGGCTCCTGCTGGTCGAACGAGCCAGGCTGCAGCAGTTGCACGAGCAATTGGCGGCGCTGCTGGCTCGCGGATAGGCCCGGCGCCATCTCGCGCATTTCGCCGGTAAATGCCGGGTATTTACGCTATTCGTTAGATTCCGCCCGGACCCCGGTAATACCGTCTCCTGGCCGGTGCCCGCCCGCGCGGGCCTGGAAGAACGGCCGCGAGCCGCCCAGAACGATGGAGACGATGATGCCCCTGAAAGTCCTTCCGGCCGCCGCGCTGCTGGCCGCCGCCTGTACCCTGCCCGCCTTCGCCCAGGCCCCCGTCAAGATCGGGTTCCTGGGCGAGTTCTCCGGCCCGCAGGCCGGCCTCGGCCAGGACATGTACGACGGCTTCATGCTGGGCATCCGGCAGGCCGGCGGCAAGCTGGGCGGCGTCCCCGTGGAGGTGCTGCGGGAGGACACGCAACTCAAGCCCGACGTGGCGGTGCAGGTGGCGCGCAAGCTGATCGAGAAGGACAAGGTGCCCATCATCGCCGGCATCACCTTCTCGAACATCATGATGTCGGTGCAGCCGCTGGCCACGCGGCGGGAGGTCTTCGTCATCGGCACCAATGCCGGACCTTCGCCGATCGCCGGCGACAAGTGCTCGCCCTACCAGTTCATCGTGTCGCGCCAGGGCGACCAGCAGGCCGAAGTGCTGGGCAAGTACGCGACGCAGCGCGGCTACAAGCGCGTGGTCATGATGGCGCCCAACTACCAGGCGGGCAAGGACGTGCTGGCCGGCTTCCGCCGCTACTTCAAGAACGAGGTCGTGGAAGAGATCCACACGCCGCTCGACCAGTTCGATTTCTCGGCCGAACTGTCGCGCGTCGCGGCCCACAAGCCCGATGCGGTCTTCGCGTTCTACCCCGGCAGCCCCGGCGTGAACTTCCTCCGCCAGTACCGCCAGCTAGGGCTGGCTGACCGCATCCCGCTGATGTCCGTCGCGGTGGTCGACGGCGTATCGCTGCCCGCGCTGCGCGAAGCGGCGCTGGGCGTGCTGCTGGGCAGCACCTGGGGCCCCGACCTGCCAGCCGAGGCAAACCGCCGCTTCGTGTCCGCGTTCGAGGCAGCCTATGGCCGCACGCCATCGGAATACGCCGCCACCAGCTACGATGCGGCCCGGCTGCTGGATGCGGCGATCGGCGCGGTCAAGGGCAACGTCGCGGACAAGCCCGCCTTCATGGCGGCGCTCAAGGCGGCCCGCTTCGACTCGGTGCGCGGCAACTTCAAGTTCGGCAACAACCATTTCCCCATCCAGGACCTGCACGTGTTCCAGGTCGTGCGCGACAGCGAGCACCAGGTCGCCCTCAAGACGGTGGAAACCCCGATGAAGGGAGTCCAGGACGCCTACCACGATGGATGTACCATGCGCTGACGGCGGACATGCCCTGAAGGCAGCTGCCGGGCCATGAACCTGAACACCCTGGACCTGAACCTGCTGCTTGTCTTCGACGCGGTGCTGCGCACCGGCAGCACCACCCTGGCCGGCGAGGAGCTGGGCCTGACGCAGTCGGCGGTCAGCAACGGACTGCGCCGGCTGCGCGCCGCCTTCGACGACCCCTTGTTCATCAAGACCGCGCAGGGCATGAGCCCGACGCCGATGGCCGAACGCCTGGCGCCGTCCCTGCGCGAGGGCCTGGACAGGATCCGGCAAGCCATCGACGACCGCGAGGATTTCGTGCCGGCCGCGTCGCAGCGCCAGTACGTCCTGTATGCCAGCGACACCGGCCAGCGCGTCTTCCTGCCCCGGCTGCTGGGTCGGCTGCGGCGCGAGGCCCCGGGCATACAACTGGTCACCTTGCAGGCCTCGCCCCGCGATGCGCCGCGGCTGATGGCCGCGGGCGAGATCGATCTCGCGCTGGGCTTCTTCCTGCATTTCCAGGCGGGTTTCTACCGCCAGAAACTGTTCAGCGACCACTACGTCTGCATGGCGGCAGCCGACCATCCCGCCATACGCGGTCCGATGACGCTGGCGCAGTACATGCACGCGCCACACGTGGTGTACCGCCCCGCCGTGGGCAGCCACGCGTTCTTCGAGGACGTCATCGACAAGCTGTTCTCCGAGCACAACCTGCGCCGCCAGGTGGTGCTGCAGGTCACTCATGGCCTGGGCCTGCCGGAAATCATCGCCGGCACCGACATGCTGGTGGCCGTTCCCGCCAGCCTGGCGCAGGCCTGCGCGGGCAGTCCCGGCGTGCGCTTCCTGCCGCTGCCGTTCGATGCGCCGCTGGTGGACATCACCCAGCAGTGGCACGAACGCTTCCACCGCGACCTGGGCCACGCCTGGCTGCGGCGGACCATTGCCGAGCTGTTCCAGGACGGCGGCGCCGCGCCCGCGTGAGCGCGGGCATTTGCGGCGGGAATCCGGGGTATTTCCACTATTCGTTGGCCGCGGCGGCGGCGCGCCGGTAGCGTGATGGCTTTCCAACGTCCACGGAAATACCGCCATGTCCGCGCCGTCCACCTCTCCCCTCATCCGCAACGCCTGGTATGCCGCCGCCACCTCGGCCGAGGTCGGCCGCACGCTGCTGGGGCGTCATCTGCTGGGAACGCCCGTCGTGCTGTACCGGACCGAGGCCGGTGAGCCCGTCGCCCTGCTCGATGCCTGCGCGCACCGGCAATTTCCCCTGTCGCGCAGCGCCCTGGTGGGCAACGACATCCGCTGCGGCTATCACGGCTTCACGTTCGACAGCAGCGGCGCATGCGTCCACATCCCCTCGTCCCCGCGCATTCCGCGCGATGCGCGCGTCCAGCGCTTCCCGCTGATCGAACGCCACGACATGCTGTGGATATGGCCGGGCGATCCCGCGCTTGCCGATTCCGCGCTGGTACCCGCCTGTCCTTGGCTGGACGGTTCGGCCAAGGTCTCGTACTACGCCCACCTGCGCGCACACTATCAGTTGCTGATCGAGAACCTGCTGGACTTCTCGCACGTGCCCTACGTCCATCACGACCAGCAGGGACACCCGGAACTGGCCCGCGTCATTCCCCGCGCGCGCGAGCACGGCGACACGGTGGTCAGCACGCGCATCATGCGCGAATCCAGCACGCCACCGCTGTGGTCGGACGTGATGGGGCTTCCCCTGGGTGCGCCCATGGACCATGACCAGCGCTTCGAATTCCGCGCGCCTTCCGCCGTCTGCATCCGCCAGGCCGTCTGGGCTTCGCAGGCCCCGGAGCAACGCTACCCCTTTTCGACTACCCATTTCATGACCCCCGACGGCTGCGGCGCCACGCACTACTGGTCGTGGGTGTCCCTGGAATGGGAAGGGGTGGATCCGGCCACGCTCGAACGCATGGACCGCGGCGCGCGGGAAGTGGCGGACCAGGACGTGGTGGCGCTGGAAGCCCAGCAGGCCTTGCACGACCGCCTGCGCGACGGCGCGGTGGCCCATGGGGTGGTCAGCGTTCCTTTCGATGCCGGTTCGCTGCTGACCCGCCAGGTGCTGGCGCGCATGGCGGAGCGGGAACGCGCGGCGGCACGAACCGGCGAAGCGCTTTCCCGCGTCAGTTCTCCTTCGTGACGACGCGTGCAGAACGGCCGGGCCGCTCAATCCATCCGGCACTCCTGCGCGAAGGAGTCGTGGCTGCGTTCGAAGATGACCCCCTTGCTGGAAAGTGCCGCCTTCCCGTCCGCCCCCTTGACCACGTCCACCCGGTAGAACGGTGAGATCGGGAACTGGTTGGTGTTGAACGCAAAGTACCCGCGCACCGACTGGAAGTCCGCCGCCTTCAACGCCGCGCGGAACGCCGCCTTGTCCTCGACATTGCCGCCGGTGCGGCGCAGCGCCGAGGCGATCAGGCGCGCGGCATCGTAGGACTGGGCCGCATACAGAGAAGGCTCGCGGCCGTACTTCTTGCGGAAGGCGCCGGCGAACTCGCGGTTCGCGGCATTGTCCAGATCCGGCGCGTAGGGCGAACTCGTGACCGCGCCCAGCGCCAGGTCGCCCAGGGCCGGCAGCGTGGAGCCATCGATGGTCGAGACCGAGATCATCGGGATCTTCGTCATCAGGCCGGCCTGCTGGTACTGCTTGGTGAAGTTCACTCCCATGCCGCCCGGGTAGAACGTATAGATCGCATCCGGCTTGGCCGCGGCCAGGTTGGAGATCTCCACCGAATAGTCCGGCTGGTTCACCCGGCTGAAGGCCTCGCCCAGGATCTCGCCCTTGTAGGTGCGCTTGAACCCTTCCATGGCGTCCTTGCCCGCCTGGTAGTTGGGCGCCAGCAGATAGACCCGCTTGAAGCCCATGCGGTTGACCAGTTCGCCGGCCGCTTCGTGCAACTGGTCGTTGTTCCACGACGTGGAGAAGAAAAAGGGCGAACAGCCCTTCCCCGTGATCGGCGTCGGGCCGGCGTTGGAGCCGACCAGGAAGACCTTCCCTGACGTGATGGGCCGATGCACGGCCATCATGACGTTCGAGAACACGATGCCGGTCACGATGGGGACCTGGTCCCGCACCAGCAGCTGGCGCGCGATCTGCACGCCCTTCTCCGGCTTCATCTCGTCGTCCTCGCGCAGGACCTTGACCTCGACGCCGCCCAGCCGGCCGTTCTCCTGGTCCACGGCCAGCATGAAGCCGTCGTACTGGTCGGCGCCCAGCGCCGCGCCCGGGCCCGAGAAGGTCGACAGGAAACCGATCTTCACCGGCGCCGCGGCGGCTGCGCCGCAGGCGAACAGCGCGGCCAGAACGAGGGATCGCGATACGTGCATGGTCATGCTCCTGCTCCTGGGGGGTGGCCGGCTTCGGCCTGGGTTTCCGCCGCGATCATCCGCTTGACCGCGCGCCGCATGTGGATACGGGCCGCGTCCGAGACGATGTCGATCAGGCCCTGTTCGCCGCGGTCGGTCAACATGGCCTGCTGGGCCTCGACGATGGCCTTGTCTTCGCGGAACGCCGTGTCGATCTCGTGGAACAGCGCATTGGTCGCGGTGGGGTCGTCCTGGCGATAACCGTTGGCCGCCGACCAGAAATAGAAGCAGGTAGTCTCGGTTTCCGGCGTCAGCCCGTGGAAGATGCGCAGCGAAAAACCCGGCTGGTTGCGGTTTTCCACCGCGCCCTTGCCGCTGTCTATGCCGCCGGTCCACTGCAGCACCGTGCCAGGGGCGATGTACTGGAACTCCATCCACCGATCGATGCGATCGGCCAGGGACACCGCCTTGGTGTAGGTAGGAGGCGGTGCGGAGTCCATCAGCCAGCGGATGAAGTGCAGGCCGTCGTCAGTGGGTGTGACGGTCATCCTGGCCTCGACGTGCGCCTTCGGATTGCCGCCGATGGTGTTCTTGTGGACGAAGGCCAGGTGGGTCAGGTCCATCAGGTTGTCCACCAGCAGCATGGAGCTGGCCTTGACGTGATAGACCTGGCACTTGTGCGGCCAGGCGGCGTGATCGTTGTGGAAGGGGTAGGAGACGATGCGGGCGGGATCGGCCTGCTCCGGCTCGCCCAGCCATATCCACACGAGCTCGTCCTGCTCGACCACCGGGAACGACTGCACCCTGGCCTTGGGCGGGATCGAGGCCTGGCCGGGAATGCGGACACAGGCGCCCGCCGCGTCGAACACCATGCCGTGATAGCCGCACTCCAGGCCCTCCGGCACGACCTGGCCGAACCGCAGGGGCGTGCCGCGGTGGCAGCACCGGTCGAGCAAGGCAGCCACCTTGCCCGTGCCCGGATCCCGGAACAGCACGACGGGAACACCGCACAGGGTGCGGGGGAAGGGCGCCGCCTCCACCTCGCTCGCCCAGGCGGCAACGTACCAGGCATTCTTGACGAACATTTCGCCTCCTTTGGCGGACGATGAGGAAACTTTTTTACGGAATCATGTTCTTTATTTTCCAATCAGCGTATACGTAAAATTTGAATAAAACAATTTTTTGCTTATTTATTACGCATAAACCCCTATTTTTGTATACGTAACGTATCCGAAGAATGAGGAACGAAGGTTCTGGACCATAATTGCCGCTTCCCTGCCTCCCGCTCTCACATGGACATCGATCCCAACCTGTCGCAAACAGAAAGAGCCGTCTACGGACTGCGCGGCCTGATCGTTCAAGGCAAGCTCAAACCCGGCGACCGGGTGCTGGAACAGGCGCTGGTCGACGCCTTCGGCGTGTCGCGCACGCCGGCCCGCGCCGCCATGCAGCGCATCAGCGAGGAAGGACTGATCTCCCTCCAGCCCTCGGGCGGCTATGTGGTGTCCAGCTTCACGGAAGACGATGTGTTCGACGCCATCTCGATCCGCGGCACGCTGGAGGGCATGGCGGCGCGCATGGCTGCCGAGAAAGGCGCGCCGGCGCGCGTCCTCAAGGCCATGCACGAATGCCTGGAAGAACTGGATGCGGTGGTGGGATCGTCCGATGTCGCCGGGCGCCAGAACGACTACGTCGTCCTGAACGACCGGCTGCATGAACTGATCTGCGGCGCCGCGCAAAGCCCCATGGTGGCCCGGGCGCTCGAGCGGCTGGTGGCCATTCCCTTCTCGGTCAACAACTCGTTCACCGACGTTCCCGCGTCGGCGAAGGCCGGCGTGCGGGACATCCTGCGCGGCGCGCAGGAGCAGCACCGCAACATCGTCGACGCTATCGAGAATCGGGAAGGCACGCGCGCACAGGCGCTGATGATCGAGCATTCGCGCTCGACGTGGAAATACCTCGACCTGATGCTGCACCTGCCGGAGCCGGGCACGCTCCCCGGCGGGCTGGAAGCGGCGCTGCGCGCCCGCCGGACCTGAAGGCGGGCGCGGCCGCGGCTGTCTACAGGGCGCGGTCGCCCAGTCCCACCTTGGCGTAGATTTCGTTGATGTGCCGCTTCACGTCCTCCGGCGTGTCGTCGGTGGCGGGCTTGTGCGCCCAGCCGGCCTTCTCGCGCGCGTAGCGGCCGATGACTTCGTCCTGGTCGGAGGTCGCGCCGCTGATGCCGTAGGCGCCCACCATCTCGTCGCCCTTGAACACGGGCGCGCAGCCGCCGGAGACGACGATCTGGCCGCCGGTGAATACCGAGGCATTGATCAGCATCTGCGGATTGCGTTCCTTGAACCATTGCTGGATGAGCAGTCCATCCTGGAAGCGCGGGCTCATGGAACGGAAGGCCGCCACGGTATAGGCCTTGGCGCGCGCCGTGTCGGGGGTGATGAAGCCCGCGTCGTCCATGCGCTCCAGCGCGATCAGGTGCCCTTCGGCGCTGACGACCGCGATCGACACCGGCACGCCCATCTCCAGCGCCTTTTCCTGCGCCGCGCGCATGAACTCCCGGCATTCGGCCAGTTGGATTCTTGCCATGCTTGTCTTGCTCCTGTGGTGATGATGAGGCCCGCGTGGGGCTATTCCAGCTTGACGCCCGCCGCCTGCATGACCTCGGCCCACTTGTCGACCTCGGCCCGGATGTAGCGGGCGGTTTCCTCGGGACCGGCCTTGACCGGTTCGATGCCTTGCGCGCGGAACTGCGCCCGCAGGTCCGGCGTATCCAGCGCGGACTGGATGGCCGCGGACAAGCGCCGCCCGACCACCTCGGGAGTGCCTGCCGGTGCCGCCAGGCCGAACCAGACCGAGGTGTCGAAGTCTTTCAACCCCAGCTCCGACAAGGTCTTCAGGTCGGGCAGCGCGGCGATGCGGTCCTTGCTGGCCGCCGCCAGCGCCACCAGCTTGCCGGACTGGATGTGCGGCAGCGCGGTGGACGCGGGCGCGAACATGATGGCGACCTGCCCGCCCAGGAGATCGGCCATGGCCGGCGAACTGCCCCGATAGGGCACGTGCAGCAACTGCACGCCCGCCTTGCTGGCGAACAGTTCTCCCGCCAGGTGCGGCGAGGTGCCGTTGCCCGACGAGGCGAAGGTGATGCCGCCGGGCCGGGCCTTGGCGGCGCGGATCAGGTCGTCCACCGACTTCAGGCCGCGGGACGGATGGGCGACCAGCACGTTGGGCACGTTGCCCACCAGCCCCACCGGCGCGAAGCTCTTGACCACGTCGACCAGGTCGGGGTTGCGCGAACTGGAGTTGATGGCGTTGGCGATGGTCACGACGAACAGCGTATAGCCGTCGGCGGGCGCATTGGCGGCGGCGCGCGCCGCGATGTCGCTGCTCGCGCCTGGCCGGTTCTCGACCACGACGCTCTGGCCCAGCTCCGCGGCCAGCTTGCCGGCGACCAGGCGCGTACCCACGTCGGTGGAACTGCCCGGCGGAAAGCCGACCAGGATCCGGATGGGCTGGGAAGGGTATTTGTCCTGCGCGCCGGCCGCCGCCGGCACGCACGCGGATGCGGCCACGCAGAACGCGGCCAGCCATGTGCGGTGATTCATCGTGTCTCCCTGGACCGGGGCCGGTCCGCCCGGCCACTCTCATGATGGATGGCCGTATTACACGATCGGCTCACTTATAATTCAAACGAATATTTCTTATCCAGAAATGAGCTGATCTCATGAATTTGACGGTGCGGCAGTTGCAGGCCTTCGTGCTGGTCTCGCGTCTCGGCAGCTTCACCAAGGCGGCCCACGCCATGCACGTCACGCAGTCGGCACTCAGCCTGCTGGTACGCGAACTCGAAACGGGACTGGGGACGCGGCTGGTCGACCGCACCACGCGCAGCGTCAGCGTCACGGCCGTGGGCCGCGAATTCCTGGCCAGCGCCGAGCGCATCCTGGACGACATCGGCCATGCCATCGCCAACGTCGACCAGTGGGTGGCTCATCAGCGCGGGCGCGTGGTCGTGGCTGCGCCGCTCGTGCTGTCCGGCACGCTGCTGCCGCCGCTGGTCGCGGACTTCCGGGCGGCCCATCCCGGCATCGAGCTCGTCCTGAAGGACTCGCTGCCGGACGAGGTGCTGCCGCAGGTCCGCAGCGGCGCGGCCGACCTGGGCATAGGAACGTTCCGGCGCACCGAGGCCGAGTTGCGGCACACGCAATTATTCGAGGAATCACTGGTCGCGATATTTCCGGTGGACCATCCGTTCGCCCGAGCACGGCGCCTGCCCTGGCGCCGGCTGGAACAGGAGCGCCTGCTGACGCTGCCGCGCGGCAGCGTATTCCGCGAGCTGGCCGAGCGGGGCTGCAATGCGGCGGGCATGGCGCTTGATCCGGCGGGGGAAGCGACCTACGTCGGCACGCTGATCGGACTGGTCTCCGCGGGACAAGGGGTGGGCATCGTGCCCGGCTACGCGACCGCGCTGGCCGACCGGCGGGTCATCGCCTGGAAGCCCTTGCAGGACCCGGTCGTGCGGCGCGAGGTGTCGATCGTGCACCGCGCCACCGTGGCGGTCTCACCCGCGGCGCAGGCCTTCATGGAGTTCGTCCTGGGACACGCCGGCATCCGGCGGCTGCGGCGCGCGTCCGCCAGGGATTGACAAGGACGCCGTTCAGTCCGTCTCGCCGTCGTCGAAGCGTGCGAGCAGCCGGGTCAGCAAGGGCTTGATCGCACGCAATTCCTCCAGGTGCGCCGCCGACAGTTCCTCCAGCAGTTGCTCGGCATGCGCGGTCAGCACGAGCCGGACCTTGCGTCCGTCCTCGGGGTCCGCCATGCGCGCGACCAGGTCCATGCGCACCAGCCGCCCGGCCAGCTCCGCGGCCGAATGCGGCTTGATCAGCAGGCGCTCGGCGATCTCCCCCACGTACAGCCCGTCGCGCCCCGGCGCGCCCTTTATCGCCAGCAGCGCCTGATGCTGCTGCGGCGCGAGGCCGATGGCATGCGCCGCGTCCTCGCTGAATGCGATGAACCGGCGCAAGGCATAGCGGAACTCGGCCAGCAGCGCATAGTCGGCCGTCGACAGGCTGGGCCGCGCGGCGCGCGACGAGGAAGCGATCTTCTTCACCCGGGGCATTCTAATATATGTCGTGGTACGATATATATGGCGATCCCGAGCCCGGGGCGCCCCTTCCCTGCCTCTTCATCATGTCTCATTCCGTACCCTCTACCCGGCTCGGCGATTTCACGACCGACCGCCGAGTCCTGCTGCTCATGGCCCTGGCCGCCGCCATCGGCCTGTGCAGCGTCGGCGCCGCATGGCTGCTGCTGCGGCTGATCACGCTGTGCACCAACCTCGCCTACTACGGCCGCCTGTCGCTCGAAGACCTGCCCATCGCCGGCACGCCGCTGGGCTGGACCACGGTGTTCGTGCCGGTGCTCGGCTGCCTCATCATCGGCTTCATGGCGCGCTACGGTTCCGAGAAGATCCGCGGCCACGGCATTCCCGAAGCCATGGAAGCCATCCTGATCGGCCGCAGCCGCATCCAGCCCAAGGTGGCGGTGCTCAAGCCGTTGTCGTCGGCGGTGTCGATCGGCACCGGCGGCCCGTTCGGCGCCGAAGGGCCGATCATCATGACGGGCGGCGCCATCGGCTCGCTGCTGGCGCAGATGGTCCACATGAGTTCGGCCGAACGCAAGACGCTGCTGGTGGCCGGCGCCGCTGCCGGAATGACGGCCATCTTCGGCACGCCGGTGGCCGCGCTGCTGCTGGCGGTGGAGCTGCTGCTGTTCGAATGGAAGCCTCGCAGCTTCCTGCCGGTGGCGGTGGCCGCCGTGGTCGCTGCCGCCGTCCGCCCGCTCGTGATGGACGGCGCGCCGCTGTTTCCCTATGCCGGCGCGGTCGACGTCTCGGCCGCGCACGTGGCCGCCTTCGCCGCGCTGGGCATCGCCGCCGGACTGGGATCGGGCGTGCTGACGACGCTGGTCTACGCCGCCGAGGACGGCTTCGCCAAGCTTCCCATCCACTGGATGTGGTGGCCCGCCATAGGCGGCGTGGTCATCGGGCTGGGCGGCCTGATCGAACCGGCCGCCCTGGGCGTGGGCTACGACAACATCCGCCACCTGCTGGCCGGCGACCTGGCGCTGCACGCGGTACTGCTCCTGCTGGCGGTCAAGGTCGTCATCTGGGCCGTGGCGTTGGGTTCGGGCACCTCAGGGGGCGTGCTGGCCCCGCTGCTGATCTTCGGCGGCGCGCTGGGCGCCCTGGCGACGCCGATCATGCCCGATGCCTCGCCCGGCTTCTGGGCCCTGCTGGGCATGGCGGCGATGATGGGCGGTACCATGCGCGCGCCGCTCACCGCCACGTTGTTCGCCGTGGAGCTGACCGGCAACTTCGGCGTGATGGTGCCCGTGCTTACCGCCTGCGCGTTCGCCTACGGCGTGACGGTGCTGCTCCTCAAGCGTTCGATCCTGACCGAGAAGATCGCCCGGCGCGGCCATCACGTCACCCGCGAATATCATGTGGACCCGTTCGATCTCGTGCGGGTGGCCGACCTGATGACACGGCAGGTGGAAACGCTGCCAGCCTCGATGACGGTCGGCGAAGCGGTGGAACACTTCACCACGCTGGAGCGCCGCCACACCAGCTACCCTGTGGTCGATGCGCAGGGCGTGGTCGTGGGCGAGGTCACCCGCGCCGACAGCCTGGCCTGGACGGTCGAGCAGGAGAACCGCGACCAGCCCATGGGCGAACTGCTGGCCGACCGGGAACTTCTGGTCGCCTATCCGGACGAACTCGCCAGCCAGTTGGCCGACCGCATGGCGCTCGCCGGCGTGGGACGGGTGCCCATCGTCGACCGCGCCAACGGGAAGCTGGTGGGGCTCGTGGGCCGCAAGGACCTGTTGCGGCTGCGAGCGCTGCGCCTGGCTGAAGAGCGCGATCGCATGGCCTATTTCCGATGGAGCGCGGACACCGGTCACCAGTCCACTCACGACATCCGATAAGACATGCCCATCTCGAAGATGGTGGCGGCGCTGGCCTGCGCCCTCTGCATCGCCGCCGCCCACGCCCAGCCCTCGCCCGCCGCCGTCCCCGTTCCTGCGCTGCCCGCCCGCGCCTGGCTGCTCCTGGATGCGACCAGCGGCCAGGTACTGGGCGCGCACGATCCGGACAAGCGCATCGAGCCGGCCTCGCTCACCAAGATGATGACGGCCTACGTCGTGTTCCAGGCCCTGCGCGACCATGCCGTCGGCCGCGACACGCGGGTCACGGTCTCGACGCGGGCCTGGAAGGTGGCGCCGGGAAGCTCCCGCATGTTCCTGGAACCCGGCAAGCAGGCCACGATAGACGAGTTGCTGTACGGGCTGCTGGTGCAATCGGGCAACGATGCCGCGATCGCGCTGGCCGAGGGCGTCGCCGGCTCGGTCGAGGCTTTCGTCGAACGCATGAACCAGGAGGCGGGGGAACTGGGCCTGGCCTCGACCCACTTCTCCAATCCGCACGGCCTGCCCGATCCGCAGACGTATTCGACCGCGCGCGACCTGTCCGTGCTGGCGGCCCGGATCGTGCGCGACTTTCCCGACCTGGCCGGTACCTACGATGCCACCCGGCAGTACACCTACAACGGCATCACGCAGCCCAATCGCAACCGCCTGCTGTGGCTGGACGCCAGCGTGGACGGCATGAAGACGGGCCATACGGAGTCGGCGGGATACAGTCTCGTGGCGACCGCGCGGCGCGCCAGCGGCAGTATCCAGCGGCGGCTGATCTCGGTCGTGGTCGGCACCGCCTCGGACCGCAACCGCACCCGGCAGAGCCGCGAACTGCTGGAGTGGGGTTTCCGCAATTTCGAAACGGTGCGGCTTTACGCGGGCGGCGACGCGGTCGGTTCGCCGCGGGTCTGGAAAGGCACGCGCTCGGCCGTGCCCATGGGGTTCCAGCGCGACACCTACATTACCGTGCGCCCGGGAGCACGGATAGAGCGCATCCTGCATCCGGCCTCGCCCCTGATCGCACCGCTGGCGGCGGGACAACGCGTGGGCGAACTCGAGGTGCGCGTCGACGGCGAACCGGCCCGTCGCCTGCCGCTGGTCGCCCTCCAGCCAGTGGCGGCGGCATCGTGGTTCGGACGCGCCTGGGACGGGCTGCGCCTGTGGCTGCACGGGCTGGGCGCCTGAGGCCCGCACGGATTTTGCAGCGGATGCCCCGCATGGTAGGCTGGGCAAAAACAAGGCAGCGGGCCTCGCGGTCCCGCTCCATGGCAGATGACATCCGTTCCAGCGCAGTCCCCTCCGTCCGATACGCCGGCCGGCCAAGCCCGGCGCGGCGGAACGATCTCGATACGCATCGGCCTGCTTGCCCTGGTCGTCGTCTGTACGCTCCCCGCCACGCTGGTGGCGGGCCTCGCGGTGTACGAGACCTACGCGCTGCGCAAGACCCGCATCTACGAAACCACCGTCCTGGCCGCCCGCAGCCTGGCCGCCGACCTGGACCAGGAAGTGGAAGGAATCGGCTCCGGCCTGCGCGTGCTGGCAAGCTCCACCGACCTGGTGCGCGCGGACCTGGCCTCGTTCCACCAGCGGGCCATCGACGCGCTCAAGTACCAGGACATCGACCGCTACGTCCTGACGGACACCCGCGGCAACGAGGTGCTGGATACCTCGGAGCCCTATCCCGGCGTCCTCCCGCCGCCCGTCAGGCTACCCGACCTGCCCCAGGTCTCCAGCGGCGGCAGCCATCCGCTCGTTGCAAGGCTGGGGCCGCCTCGGGAGGGCCGGGGCCTCACCATCATCGTCGGCGTACCCGTCCTGATCGACGGCGAAGCGCGCTATCTGCTTTTCGCCGACCTGGGTTCTGACCGCCTAAGCGCCCTGATGACCCGCCACGCCCTGGGCGAAGGCTGGGTGGCCGCCCTGCTCGACCGCGACGCGACCATCCTGGGACGGACCCGCGACGAAGCGCGTTTCGTCGGGCAGCGGGCCGTGTCCTCGCTGGCCGACGCCGTGCGCCATGAACGCGAAGGTACGCTGCAAAGCCTGACCAAGGAGGGGATTCCCGTCCTGACGGCGTTCAGCCGCCTGGCCACGACCCAATGGACCGTCGCCGTGGGGGCGCCCGCCGCGGCCTTCACCGCCGACCTATACCGGGCCATGGCCTGGGTGGCGGGCGGCGGCCTGCTGGCCATCCTGTTCGGACTGGGCCTGGCCTATCAGTTGGCGCGCCGGATCGAACAGGCGGTAGGCAACCTCGTGGAACCCGCCCTGGCGCTGGGCGCCGGCCACCGTGTCAGCGTGGCGCCACCACACTTCAAGGAAACGGCGGCCGTGGCCGATGCCATCGAGCACGCCGCCGGTACGCTCGAGCAAGCCCGCCAGCTTGCCTATTACGACCCGCTCACCCAGTTGAGCAACCGGGTCCTGTTCGCGGAACTGGCCCGGCGCGCGATCGCCGCCGCGCAACGGTCCCGGGCGTCGCTGGCCCTGGTCGCCGTGGACCTCGATCATTTCAAGACCGTCAACGACGTCCATGGCCACGGCACGGGGGATACCGTGCTGCAGATCGCCGCGCGCCGCATGGCCGACGCCGTGCGCCATTCGGACGTGGTGGCGCGCTACGGCGGCGACGAGTTCATGGTGCTGCTGGACGGCGCGGGCCCGGCCGCCGCCGAGGCCGTGGCCAACAGCCTGGTGGCGGTGCTGTCCGAACCCTATCCGGGCGTCTCGCCCCAGGTAGGCGCCTCGGCGGGCATCGCGGTCTTCCCGCACTCCGGCACCTCGCTGGAAGAACTGATCAGCCGCGCCGACGCGGCGCTGTATGCCGCCAAGTCGCGCGGCAGGAACCAGGCGGTGCTCGATCCTGAAGCCCAGGACAGCGCCCCGGAACGCTCGCTGTTCTGATCCTTCTTACATCCGGTTGCCGGCGCGGCCGCCGTCGCCTGCTACCGTTGGCGGGAAGCGCCATGCCTCGCGCGGGCGCCGGCAACCGGAGCAGCCATCATGAAGACCGCCGCCTTCGCATGCCTCGCAGCCGTGCTCATCGCCGGCTGCGGCACGCCGTCCAGGGAACACGACACGCCAGCCGCCAGCCCCGTCGTCGACGGGCACAACGCCCGCAACGCGCTGGACTGGGACGGCGTCTACGAGGGCACGCTGCCCTGCGCCGACTGCCCCGGCATCCGGACCCGGCTCACGCTGCGCCAGGATGGCCGCTACGAGCTGGAGACCCAGTATCTCGACCGCCAGCCGCGCGTCGACCGCGTCGAGGGCAGCTTCACATGGCAGCCCGACGGCACCCGCATCACCCTGGACCAGGCCGCGGGCGGCAGGCAGTACTTCGTGGCCGAGGGACGGCTCATCCAGCTCTACATGGACGGCACGCGTCCCCAGGGGCCGCTGGCCGGCAACCATGAATTGCAGAAGGTGGAAAATACCGGCCGCTAAGCGGCCGTGTCATCGTTTGTCCTTATACTTTCGCCTGGGCAGAGCCGCTTCGACGGCCACAAGAACAACCACCGGGAACCGCCATGTCTTTTGCCAGCTTGCTTGGACGCATCGCGCTCTGGGCCGCGCTCTACGTGGCCTGCGCCTATCTGTCGTTCGCCCTGGACGATCCCGTCACCCAGGTGTCCTTCGTCTGGTTCCCCGCCGGCGTCGCTGTCGCCGCCTTCTTCGCCATGCCGCGCGCGGCCTGGGCGGCCCTGACCGCCGCGCTGTTCGCCGCCGACCTGGCGCTGTCCGCACTGACCGGCCATCCCCTCATCCCCTCGGCCTGGCTCGCCGGCCTGTCGCTCGCCTCCACGCTCGGCATCGCCTGGCTGTCGCAGCGCTATGCGCAGGGGCGGGACGACTTGCACGCGGTGCTCGGATGGGTGGCCGTCACCTTCGTGGTCAGCGCCGTCGCCGCGGTTTGCGGCAGCGCGGGACTGGCGCTGATCAAGCACGAAGTCCTGTGGGAAGCCGTCTCCGACCTGGCGTGGATATGGTGGGCCGCCACCGTGACCGGCGTGCTGTTCGGCGTCTCGGTGCTGATGGGATTCATGGGCTTTCGCACGATCGAGGCGCCGCCGGGTCCCATCGGCCGTACCGTGGGCATTGCCGCGTGGCTGCTGCTGGCGGCCATGACCTGGTACGTGTTCGGCGTGCACCGCCCGTCCATGTCCGAGGCGCCGCTGCTGCTGGGACTGGCCTGCATTCCGCTGGCGCTGGCCACCGTGGCCACGCTCAGCGGCGGCAACCGCATGGGTTCGCTGGCCGTGCTGACCATGGCGGCCATCGTCATCTATCACTCCAACGCCGGGCGCGGCCCTTTCTTCCTGCGCGGCTTCCTGCCGGGCGAGCCCCTGCTGCTTGCCCAGTGCTATCTCGTGTCGGTCGCCATGCTGCAGGTCTTCGTGCGGGTGCTGACCCGTGGCATCCGGCGCCCGCGCACGGCCGGCGCGGACGGCACCGGCGGCCGCGAGACCCTGTACCGGCTGGATCTCGCCTCCGGCACCATCGTCTGGGACGCGCCGCCCGACGCCCGCCCCGGCCCCGGGACCCTGGATGAAGTGCTGCGGCAGGTCCATCCGGACGACCGCCAGGGCTTGCGGGACCGCCTGCGCGCCGCCGACGGGACGCCGGGGCTGGAGCGCCCCTTCCCCTTCCGCCTGGCGACCGCGCCCGATCAGTGGACGACGGTCGTCGACCTGAACCGGGGGGCCATGATGGGGCCCGACGGCGCTTTCATCATCGGCAGCTGGCGGCTGCCCACCCCGCACCACGGCGCATAAGGGAAACCATGATCCAGCTTGCCCTGCTTCTGTTCGGCGCCGGCTTCGTCCGCAGGAACATCCACCTGCTGCTACTGATCGGCTTCGCCTGGGCCGCCCTGGGCGTGGTCATCACCCTGGACGGCGTGGACGGCGCGCGCTACTTCCCGCTGACGCTCTTCGGCGCGCTGCTGCTGGTGGAAAGCCTGGTCACGCTGACGGTCGCCGGCAGCGGCATGGGCGCCCAGAAGGCCGTGCTGGCCTTCAAGGGCGGCATCTTCCTGCTGGTCGCGCTGCTGATCCTGGCCGGCGGCTCCATCAGCAACCTGCTGCTGGCCATCATCCTGGGCCTGGCCTACTTCGTGCTGGGCGTGTTCCAGATCGCCTCGGCCTGGGTGCTGCGCTACGACCGCTGGCGCCTGTCCGTGCTGGGCGGCTGCGCCCAGGTCCTGTTCGGCCTGTTCCTGTTCCAGCCCTATCCCACCCACTACGCCGGCACGGTCTCCTACTTCATCGGCGTCACCATGCTGGTCGCCGGCATCAACACCATGCGGGTGGCCGCCCGCGCCCGCAAGCTGAGCGAGCAGTCATCCATGTTCGACCTGCTGGCGCCGGCCGACCTGCGCGGGGCCGGCGCCAGCCCGCCGCCTGCCCGGCAGCCGGCGCCGGCGGGCCCCTTGACCGTCCACGTCTGGACCCCCGAAGGCTCGGCCAAGGACAAGACCGTGTCGCGGCCGGTATTCAACCGCTACATCGCCGCCGTCGACGTGCAGGGCGTGATATCGACCGGACATGCCGCCATGGAAGTGCCGCCGTCGACCTACATCAGCCTGTATCCCGCGGTCGACATCGACCGCTCGCCCTCCGAGTTCTTCAACGTATTGAAGGCGGTCAAGGAAAACGACGTGCCGGGCAAGTTCCAGCCCGACTACGCGACCGAGTCCAAGGCCTGGTGTCCGTCGAACTGGCAGGTCAGGTTCGAGCGGTACGACTACGGGAAACTCCAGGCCTTCTGGCAGCGCTACCGCGACCAGGAAATCTATAACCTCACGCGGCGCAACTGCTCCAGTTCGGTCTCGTACGCGCTGGAGTCCGCCCTGGACGGCGTGCTGGACGACCGCAGCCGCAGCGTGCGGCAGGTGCTGCGCACCCTGCTGATGCCCGAATTGTGGATTGCCGCGCAGGTGCGCCAGCGCGCCCAGGTCATGGCCTGGACCCCCGGCCTGACGCTGGACTACAGCCGCGCGCTGCGCGCGGTCGTCCATCCCGTCCAGCAATCCTGGTTCTCGCGCTTCCTGGCGGCCGCCACGCGCATGACCTCGCGCAGCGGCGCCTGAGCCGTGCCTGGGGGGCGGCCCATCGGACCGCGCTGTCTATATGACAAGAAGGACCGGGCTAGGGCTGTCCCGTATACCCTGCCCCTTGAAAGCCCCCTGTCCCATCCCTATAATTAGCACTCGATTGCATAGAGTGCTAACAACGCTGCCTGGGCAGCGTCCCGGCCTCCGGCAACAGGCTCAAGCGCCGCGTTTCGACGCGGCACCGGCCGAATAACGGCTTTCCAGCCTCTTTTTCTGACAAATAGACGTCAACTTCGAACATCAGGAGTTTGTATGGCCCTCCGTCCCCTGCACGATCGCGTGATCGTCAAGCGCCTGGACAACGAGCGTAAAACCGCGTCCGGCATCGTCATTCCCGACAGCGCTGCCGAAAAGCCCGACCAGGGTGAAGTGCTGGCCGTCGGCCCGGGCAAGAAGACCGAGGACGGCAAGGTGCTGCCGGTCGACGTCAAGGTCGGCGACAAGGTCCTGTTCGGCAAGTACGCCGGCCAGGCCGTGAAGGTCGACGGCGACGAACTGCTCGTCATCCGCGAAGAAGAAATCCTGGCGGTGATCCAGTAAGCCCTCGCGGCCCGCTGTCCGATCCCCCGGCATTCAACACCATCATCCAAGGAATTTCGTAAATGGCTGCCAAACAAGTCCAGTTCGGTGATGACGCCCGCGCCCGCGTCGTCCGTGGCGTGAACGTCCTCGCCAACGCCGTCAAGGTCACCCTCGGTCCCAAGGGCCGCAACGTGGTCCTGGAGCGCTCCTTCGGCGCCCCCACCGTCACCAAGGACGGCGTGTCCGTCGCCAAGGAAATCGAACTGAAGGACAAGTTCGAGAATCTGGGCGCCCAGCTCGTCAAGGAAGTGGCTTCCAAGACCAGCGACAACGCCGGTGACGGCACCACCACCGCCACCGTGCTGGCCCAGGCCATCGTGCACGAAGGCCAGAAGTACGTGACCGCCGGCCTGAACCCGATGGACCTGAAGCGCGGCATCGACAAGGCCGTCGCCGCCGCCATCGAAGAGCTGAAGAAGATCAGCAAGCCCTGCTCGTCGAGCAAGGAAATCGCCCAGGTCGGCTCGATCTCGGCCAACAGCGATTCGTCGATCGGCCAGATCATCGCCGACGCGATGGAAAAAGTGGGCAAGGAAGGCGTCATCACCGTCGAAGACGGCAAGTCGCTGGAAAACGAACTGGACGTCGTCGAAGGCATGCAGTTCGACCGCGGCTACCTGTCGCCCTACTTCATCAACAACCCCGACAAGCAAGTCGCGGCCCTGGACGATCCCTTCGTCCTGATCCACGACAAGAAGATCAGCAACATCCGCGAACTGCTGCCCGTGCTGGAGCAAGTCGCCAAGGCCAGCCGCCCGCTGCTGATCATCGCTGAAGACGTCGACGGCGAAGCCCTGGCCACCCTGGTGGTCAACAACATCCGTGGCATCCTGAAGACCACCGCCGTCAAGGCTCCGGGCTTCGGCGACCGCCGCAAGGCCATGCTGGAAGACATCGCCATCCTGACCGGCGGCACCGTGATCTCGGAAGAGACCGGCCTGTCGCTGGAAAAGGCCACCCTGCAAGAGCTGGGCCAGGCCAAGCGCATCGAAGTGGCCAAGGAAAACACCACGATCATCGACGGCGCCGGCGACAGCAAGGCCATCGAGGCCCGCGTCAAGCAGATCCGCACCCAGATCGAAGAAGCGACCTCGGACTACGACCGTGAGAAGCTGCAAGAGCGCGTGGCCAAGCTGGCCGGCGGTGTTGCCGTGATCAAGGTCGGCGCTGCCACCGAAGTCGAAATGAAGGAAAAGAAGGCTCGCGTCGAAGACGCCCTGCACGCCACGCGTGCCGCGGTGGAAGAAGGCGTGGTGCCCGGCGGCGGCGTGGCCCTGCTGCGCGCCAAGCAAGCCATCAAGGACACCAAGGGTGCCAACGCCGACCAGGACGCCGGCATCAAGATCGTCCTGCGCGCCATTGAAGAGCCGCTGCGCACCATCGTCGCCAACGCCGGCGACGAGCCCAGCGTCATCGTCAACAACGTGCTGAACGGCAAGGGCAACTACGGCTACAACGCCGCCACCGGCGAATACGGCGACATGGTCGAAGCCGGCGTGCTGGACCCCACCAAGGTCACCCGCACCGCCCTGCAGAACGCCGCCTCGGTCGCTTCGCTGCTGCTGACGACGGAAGCCACCGTGGTCGAGCTGGTCGAAGACAAGCCCGCTGCTCCCGCCCCCGGCGGCATGGGTGGCATGGGCGGCATGGGTGGCATGGACTTCTAAGAAGCCCCGCCGCCGGTCCCGGGCCCGCCCGGGACGCTGCTTCGAAACCCGCGAGCGTTTGTGCTCGCGGGTTTTTTCGTTTCGGCGGGTAATACCGCATTTGGAGGATGACTCGCCGAATAGCGGTTCATACCATGGGCGTGCATACACACTTGGCAAGGACCGCTCCGCCATGGACTCGGACAACAGGATCTTCCATCGCCGCCTGGCCCGGCTCGCCCTGCTCGGGGCGGCCACGCTATTTTGCGGCGCCGCGTCCGGCGCGACGTATTGCTCGTTCGTCAATCGCGACGACGGGGGCAACCGCAAGTTCACGGTGCGCATCGACACGGCCCGGTTCAAGGGCGAACCGGTGGCCGTCAACGATTGCACCCCAAGCACGATCATCGAGCTGATCACCCACCGGAACTACCAGATCCCGGAGCCGCTCTGGCTATCCTCGGGCTTCGACGAGGACCGGAATCGACTCAGCTACAAGCTGGTCATGAAACAGAGCGGGGGCTATTCCGGCCTCGCCCAGGCCATCATCGTCGAAGCGACCGACAGCAGCGAAGTCGGCGACGTGTATCCGATCCACCTGGAGCCCGTCGACTCCATCAACGTCATCTTCGTTTCAGGATCCAACAACGAGGCGCGCGAGAAGATCCCGAAACGGAAATATACCCTCGAGGGCAAGTTCAACTCGAAGTGATTCCCATCCCTGGGACGATGCCGAAACCCCGCAAGCGCCTGGCTAGCGGGTTTTTTATTGCCTGCGCCAAGCAGCCCCTTGACCGAGTTGCGCTTCGCAACTACATTGGTTGCGATGCGCAACCTCGAACCAGGTACCCGTGGATCCCATGCCGGCTTTGTCCCACGCCCCCGACTCGCTCGTCCAGGAACTTCGCGGACTCTCCCGCAAACTGGTCCGCGAGTTCGGCTTCATGCGGGCGACGCTGGCGGATACGGATCTTGCGCCGTCGGCGGTCCATGCCATTCTGGAGATCGGGGCGGCGCCCGGCATCAATGCGAAGGACCTCGGCCGTCTCCTGAAGCTGGACAAGTCGAACACGAGCCGGCAGCTTGCCAGGCTGCAAGCCGACGGCCTGCTCAAGCGGCAGGCTGCGGCGGGTGACGGACGTTCGTTCGCGCTTCACCTGACCCCTGCAGGACACGCCCTGCGGAAAAAGATCGATCGATACGCCACGGCCCAGGTGTCGAACGCGCTGCGGCGTATCGTTCCCGCCGATCAGCGGGCGCTCGTCCACGCGCTGGCCCAGTATGCGCAGGCCCTGGCCGAAGGCGCCGACTCCGCAGCCACGGCCCGCGAGCCCTCCGCCGGCATCCATGAGGGCTACCGCCCTGGCTGCGTCGGCGACATCGCCAGCCTGCACGCCCGCTTCTATTCGGAAAACTGGGGCTTTGGCGCCTTCTTCGAAAAGAAGGTGGCCACGGAACTGGCCACTTTTGCCGAGGCGCTGCCCGCCGACGGCAAGGCCTTGTGGCTCTACGTGGAAAACCGCCGCACCCTGGCCTCCCTGGCCATGGACGGCAATCCGGCGTCGGGCATCGCCCATCTGCGATGGTTCATCGTCGACGATGCGCTGCGCGGCACGGGCGTCGGACGGGAGCTGATGTCGCGCGCGATGCGGTTCGTGGACGACCGTTTCCAGGAGACCTGTCTGTGGACGTTCAAGGGCCTGGACGCGGCGCGCCATTTGTACGAATCGTTCGGCTTTCGCCTGGTCGAGGAATCGGAAGGCGAACAATGGGGGGCGAGAGTCACCGAACAGCGGTTCAGCCGTCGTCGCCCGAATCCCCACCCGGATTGACGGCGCCTGGCCATCCCGCGAATTCGACCGCAAGGAGCGGAGTGCCGGGCCGCGCCCGGGTTCCTACACTGGCCTCGCCTTCAGCGAAGCGAGTGATGCGCCATGAACACCCCCTCTACCCTGTTTTTGCTGAGCCGCATCGAGTCGCCCATGGGCGGCATGCTGCTCGTCACGGACGCGCGGCAGGTCGTGCGCGCGCTGGACTTCGCCGACCACGAGGCGTACCTGCATCGAGGCTTGCGCGAACACTACGGCCGTGTCGAGCTGGCCGAAGCCCCCCCGCCCGCCGGAATCGCGCGGGCCCTGGCCCGGTACTTCGCGGGTACGCTGGACGCGCTCGACGCCCTGCCGACGGAGACGGCCGGCTCGCCGCTGCAACGCCGGGTCTGGGCCGCGCTGCGTGGCATCCCGGCCGGCACCACCACGAGCTATGGCAAGCTGGCCCGCGAACTGGGCTTCGACGATCCGCGCGCGGCCATCGCGATCGGTGCGGCCAACGGCTCCAATCCCATCGCCATCATCGTGCCGTGCCATCGGGTCATCGCCAGCAGCGGCGATCTCAAGGGCTATGCCTGGGGCCTGCCCCGCAAGCGCTGGCTGCTGGAACACGAGAAGGCGATCTCCCCACAGTCCGCCACCATGGAAACCGCGGCGCTTTCCGGGTTCTGACCAGGGGCGCTCGCATGCATGCATCCATCACGCCATCGACCGCCTGGACTGGGCCGGCATCGCCGAACGGCTGGACCAGGACGGCCATGCGCTGCTGCCGGGCCTGCTGGACCCGGAGGCGGCACGCGACCTGGCTCGGCAGACAGCGGCCACGCGGGCCGCCCCGGGGTTCGGGTGGCCCCTACCGGATCCACCTGAAGCACGGCATCAGCCGCGTGCATCAGGGCGAGCGCGTAGCTATGGAACTATCTTTTCACGACGCGCGGTAAGCCTGGCATCCGTTCAGAATGGTAAACACAGCGCAACAACACCGCCGTTTTGCGTCAACTTTTTTTGCGCATAACGCATAGAAATGGAAGCCGGCCGTCTTGCAGTCAGAGGCCGCCATGGCCTGTGATCGAATTTCCGATTAACCCTAATCCATGGCGCCCGTCTACCCTATTTGTCCGATATCAATGATCGGAAATGGCCAAATTCTTGTAACCAGATAATTGCGCAGCACACATATATTCCGCTAAGTGCTTGTTTTTCAAAAATAAACACTCGCAATGAAATATTGCGTCACAGCTGCCCGGTGGGATAAATTTTGCCCGCCTACCCGTGGTTTTTTCCTCTCGGGCCACGGCACTCAGACGCAAGGTCATGCTTCAAGAATACGTGCCGGAAACACGTAGCTCCGCCTTGCCAGAATGGGCGCAGACCCCATGAAGAGACTCTCTTCGGCCGAATAGGCCCTTGTCCCATCCCCTCTTCGGGGGACACATCACCCGTACTCGCGTTCTCCCGCATTCCGCCGCATCCGCGTCCGGAATCGCCGTGCTTTGGCACGCGCGAACGCATCGATCATCCGAGACAAGGACCATCCATGGACGCCACTTCTTCCGTCATCAGCTATCTTTCCGGCCGCCAGTGCGCGGTGCAGTGGAAGATCTTCCTGCTATCGACCGCGCAGGAACTGGCCGAGAAATTCTCGGCCGCCGAATTGCGCACCTTCATGCGCCGCGTGGGCGGGCGCTTCGGGCGTGAATTGCCCGTGCCGGCCTGCACCACGCTGGACGACATCCAGCTGGCCATGAGCCAGATCTGGACGCGCCTGGACTGGGGCTGGGTCGAGATCACGGACGAAACCGATCATCTGCACCTGCAGCACTATTGCGCCCCCCTCGAGGCCGCGCTGGGACGTGAAGCCCTGGCCTGGACGCCCTCGTTCCTGGAGGGTGTCTACCAGCAGTGGTTCGAGCAACTGGGCGCCGGCGACAGGCTGCGCGTCTCGCAGGTTTCCGACTTCGACAGCATCGGCGGCATAGGCTTGCGCCTGGGATCGCCCGCAGCGGCCTGAGGTGGCCATGGATACGACCAACCATCCCGAGGCGGAGGATACGCTCCAGCCCGCCACGCCGTCGGCCCTGCCGCCCGTGAGCCGCTGGCCCGCCCTGGCCCAGCGCCGCGCGGTGCCAGCCGTGGGCAGCGCCGCGGACGACCAGGCGGCGGAGCCGCCCACCGTGTACGTCCCGCCCACCCGCTTCCACGCCGCCGATGAGGCATCCGTGGCGCAGGAGCCGGCCGCCGGTCCGGACGCCGGCCAACCCGCCCTCGCGCAGACCGCCGCGCCGCCTCCGGTTCCGTCATTGCCGGCCTTCGCGGACGAACCGATCGCGGGGATCTTCGCACGCCTGCGCGGCTACGCCGACGACGGCCGGCCGGATCCCCAGGCCATGCCCGCGCTGTTCCGGCGCCTGCTCAGGAACTGATCCATGAAGCCGAGCCAGACCCGAAGGAGAATCGCGTGAGTCCGCTGCCGCCAGCCGTTCCCACCTCCCGCCAGGCACCGGCAGACGCCCGCGCCGACCGCCTGGCGGCGCTGCCGCTGTGGAGCCACCCGCTTGTCCGGATCGTGCTGGCCGCCGTGGCCTGCTTCAGCCTGGCCGTCGTCATCACCGCCCCGCTGGAAGCGCTGCCGCAACTGCTGCTGTCCCTGGTGGCCCTGGTGGCCGCGCTGGTATTGCGCAACGTCGCGGGGCGCCTGCCGACGGTGTTGATGGTGCTGCTGTCTGCGACGATGTCGTTGCGCTACATGTCGAGTCCCGGACGATCATAAGGCCGCCGATGGAACAAATGAGGGTGTGAATCATACCACCCACTCATAGCCTGCATAGGCGTCTTGCTCTGCA
>NZ_BAAAEN010000031.1:0-55695 GCF_039523035.1 Pigmentiphaga daeguensis
TGCTCATGTTCCTCAATCAGGGCTTGCAAAACGGCACGAGCCATGAACAGGGGGTAGCGGCGGGAGTCTATATAATCGTCAGGGATGCGACACCTAGCGACCCGAACATAACGATGGAGGAAAAGGGGGCCAGGCCATTGAACCCATCGATGATGTTGACGGCATTGACAAGGGCGCCGACGCAGAGCGCGGTTACCACAATGGGTGCAATGGGGATTTGCAGCAAGAAGTCCAGAGACGGAATGTCCAAGCGAGTGACTGTTGCATTCAACAGCACAGACCCGAGCACCGCCGATACGAAGCTGCTGGCCAGCCTAATGCCGGGTTTGATACTTTTGGTCAGGTCCTCCATCAGGCCCATCGCGAATACCGGCGCGGCGCAAAGCGCCAGCAGTCCGATTGGTTGGCCGAACTCAGGCGCGCGCCGGCATAGATCAATGGATGTGAGTCCCAACGCTGCGGCAATGGCAAGGCCGCCAATGCGCGGGACCGGCTGCGTATGAAATTTTTGTACGCCTTGCAAATCCGAGTCTGCACTTGCCTGTAGGTTGGACGCATAGCGGACAATGAGCATCGCGCTAATGAAGGCTATGGCAAAGCTGAGAGAGGTGGTAAGCATGCCAATCCGGAATGGGGTTGGGGCCGAGTTGTGTTGAGGCCGGCTGAAATGTGTATGTCAGCGTAGCGGGTCAAACGTTTTTCATGTGTGGATATGTGCAAGAAGCTGCATCGTATCTAGCAATGTGGGATTTTGAAACAAATTATTTCTTGCTGCAATCGATACACGTATGGCTCATAGGATAATAACGGCTGTTTTTTGAATTTCTGAACCCCGCGCACAAAAAAATCGATGCCGGGGATGGGACTGGGGCGGCGCGGCCGTATCGGCAGCGTTACGCGAAGCAATGCCACGTATTTGGAGCAACAAAGGCTCGACCGGGCCGATGGAATTATGGAAACCGTCAATCTTGCTGAAAGCGCCTTCAAGGCCTATGACATCCGCGGCGTGGTCCCGTCTCCGCTCAGTCCGGAGTTCGCGCGTCGCCTGGGCGCGGCGCTGGCGCTGGAAGCGCAGCGGGCCGGCGTGCGGCAGGTGGTGGTCGGCCGCGACGGGCGCCTGAGCGGACCGGATCTGTCGCGGGCCTTGCAGGCCGGGCTGATGGCCGGCGGCATCGACGTGCTGGACGTGGGCATGGTGCCGACGCCGCTGGTCTATTACGCGGCCAACGTCAGCGGCACCGGGTCGGGCGTGGCGATTACCGGCAGCCACAACCCGCCGCAGTACAACGGGTTCAAGATGATGCTGGGCGGCACGACGCTGTACGGCGATGCCATTACCGCGCTGCGCGAGCCCATGGTGCAGAATGCCGGCGGCGACGCCGCCACGCCGGGTTCCCGCAAGGAATGGGACGCGGTGCCGGAATACCTGCAGCGCATCGTGGGCGACGTGAAGCTGGCCCGCAAGATGAAGATCGCGGTGGATGCGGGCAACGGCGTGGCCGGTCCGGTGGCGGTGCAGTTGTTCAAGGCGCTGGGCTGCGAGGTGGTGGAGCTGTACTGCGACGTGGACGGTACCTTCCCCAATCACCACCCGGATCCGGCCGATCCGCACAACCTGGAAGACCTGGTCCGCTGCCTGGCCGAGACCGATTGCGAGATCGGCCTGGCCTTCGACGGCGATGGCGACCGCCTGGGCGTGGTGACGAAGTCGGGGCAGATCATCTGGCCCGACCGGCAGTTGATCCTGTTCGCGCGCGACGTGCTGTCGCGCAATCCGGGCGCCGAGATCATCTATGACGTGAAGTGCAGCCGCTACGTGGCGCGGGAAGTGAAGGCCGCGGGCGGCAAGCCGCTGATGTGGAAGACCGGGCATTCGCTGGTCAAGGCCAAGCTCAAGGAAACCGGCGCGCCGCTGGCGGGCGAGATGAGCGGGCATATCTTCTTCAAGGAGCGCTGGTACGGTTTCGATGACGGCCTGTATACCGGCGCGCGGTTGTTGGAGATCGTGTCCCGCTCGGACAATCCGTCGGCCGTGCTGGAAGCCTTGCCGCAGGCCAAGTCCACGCCCGAACTGAAGATGGAGACCGCCGAGGGCGAGCAGTTCGAGGTGGTCAAGCGCCTGCAGCAGCAGGGGCAGTTCACCGGCGCGCGCGAGGTCATCACCATCGACGGCGTGCGGGTGGAATACGCGGATGGCTTCGGGCTGGCCCGTCCTTCGAACACGACGCCCGTGGTGGTGGTGCGTTTCGAGGCGGATGACGATACCGCGCTGGCCCGCATCCAGCAGGATTTCCGTACGCAGTTGCTGCGCGTCGCCCCCGACGCCAAGCTGCCGTTCTAAGGAGGGAGGCCATGCAGGAAGGGGCTCCCGCCGATCTGGCGTCCGTTGCGCCGTTGGCCGAGACGGCCGAATGGCGCGCCTTCGTCGAGGCCGCCCATCGGGCGGATCGCCGGGCGGGCACGCTGCGGGTGGTGGAGGCGGCCGGTCTGTCGGTGGACCTGAGCACCCAGGCGCAGTCCGACGAACTGGCGGCGGCCGGCGCAGCGCTGCTGGCCGCCCGCGACTTCGAGGCTGCGCGCGCGCGGCTGCTGGAAGGCGGTATCGCCAATTGCACGGAAAATCGCGCGGCCTGGCACACCGCGCTGCGGGCGGAAGAGCCGCCCGGGCGCGTGGCGGGCCGGGTGCTGGCCGAGCGCGACCGCGTGCGCGCCTTCGTGCGCCACGTGGACGCGGAAGGGCGCTTTGACAGCGTGGTGCACATCGGCATCGGCGGCAGCGACTGGGGCCCCAAGCTGGTGGTGGCCGCGCTGGGCTACGCGGGTACGCGCAGGCAGATGCGCTTCGTGTCCAATATCGATGGCCATGCCATCGAGGCGGGCCTGATCGGGCTGGACCCCAGGCGCACGCTGGTGGTGGTGTCGTCCAAGTCGTTCAACACGACCGAAACACTGCACAACGCCGACTGTGCGCTGCGCTGGCTGCGCGAGGCCGGCATCGCCGATCCGTGGGAGCAGGTGGTGGCCGTGACGGCCAATCCCGACGCGGCGCGGGACATGGGCGTGGCGCCCGAGCGCACCTTCACGTTCTGGGACTGGGCCGGGGGCCGCTATTCGGTCTGGTCGGCCATCGGGCTGCCGATCGCGCTGGCCTTGGGCGCCGAGGCGCTGGACGGGCTGCTGCAGGGCGCGGCGGCGATGGACGTGCATTTCGCCACGGCGCCGCTGGCCGCGAATGGGCCGGTGCAATTGGCATTGGCTGGATTGGCCAACCGCAACGCGTTCGGCTATGCGTCGCTGAACATCGCGCCCTACGACGCGCGGCTGGTCCATCTCGTGCCCTATCTGCAGCAGCTGGAGATGGAGTCCCTGGGCAAGTCGGTCGACCTCGAGGGGCGGCCGGTCACGGTGCCGACTGGGCCCGTGGTCTGGGGCATGCCGGGCACCGATGGCCAGCACACGTTCTTTCAATGGCTGCACCAGGGGCCGGAAGGCGCCCCGGTGGATTTCATCATCTGCCGCGAGGCGGATCATCCCTATCCGGAGCACCATCGGCTGCTGGTGGCCAATTGCCTGGCCCAGCGCGAGGCGCTGTTGCGCGGCAAATCGGCGTCCGTGCTCGAGGCGGAACTGGCGCCCGAGGAAAGCGACCCGGCGCGCGCGGCCTGGCTGGCGCGCCACAAGATGCATCCCGGCGGCCGGCCGTCTACGCTGATCGTGCTGCCGCGCCTGAGCGCGCATGCGCTGGGGGCGCTGCTGGCGCTGTACGAGCACAAGGTGTTCGTGCAGGGGCTGGTGTGGGGCATCAACCCCTACGATCAGTGGGGCGTCGAATACGGCAAGGTCCTGGCCTCGGGCATCGCCCGGGAACTGGCCGGCAAGGCGCCGGCCGGCGGCCACGATGCGTCCACCGCGTACTGGGTGGCGCAGTGGGGCAATGGCGGGATGTAGGCAAGGCGCTCGCTTTCGGCTATCGTGAAACCATTGTGTTGCGAGAGAGCGTATGAAACCCTCCGAAGCCTTGGCCTTGAACCGCGCCGCGATCCGGCGTGTGGTCGAGTCTCATCGCGCCCGCAATGCTCGTGTATTCGGCTCCGTACTGCGCGGGAAGGATACGGCTAGCAGCGATCTGGACATCCTTATCGATCCGACGCCGGAGACGACCCTATTTGATATCGGTGCGATCCGACACGAGCTGGGCAAGCTGTTGGGTGTGCCAGTGGATGTTCTCACTCCCAACGCGCTGCCGGATCGTTTCCGGGCCAAGGTGCTCGCGGAGGCTCGCCCGGTATGACTCGTGACCAGCAACGCTTGGTCGACTATCTCACGCATATCGTAGAAGCCATCGAACGGATCAACTGCTACACCGGCGGCATGGACGAGGGTGCGTTTCTGCGCGACAAACTCGTGCAGGATGCGGTGATTCGCAATTTCGAGATTATCGGCGAGGCCAGTAACAACATCGAAAAACGCTATCCCGAATTTGCAACGGCGCATCCGGAATTGCCTTTATCGTTTGCCTACCAGATGCGCAACGCTCTTGCTCATGGCTATTTCAAGGTCGATTTTGAGATTGTCTGGAAGACGATCCAGCGCAGTCTTCCAGGGTTGCTCGTTCAAATTCGCGAGGCCTTGACCAGTATCCTTGGCCGGGACATTGAAGGAATGGGGCCATGACGGCCCAGGTGGATCGGGTCCTTCTTACCAGTTAAAGCCCGCTCTTTCCTCTCAATCCAGCAGCGCGGGGTCCCAGGCGTGGACGACCTGGCGCTGCTCGCCCAGGCCGGGAATGCCCAGCGTGACGACGTCGCCCGCCTTGAGGTAGACCGGGGGCTTTTGTCCCAGCCCGACGCCGGGCGGGGTGCCGGTGGCGATCAGGTCGCCGGGTTCGAGCGTGGTGAAGCGGCTGATGTAGCTGACCAGGAAGTCCACGCCGAAGACCATGTTGCGCGTGCTGCCGTCCTGGCGGCGTTTGCCGTTCACGTCCAGCCATAGGCGCAGGTCCTGCGGGTTCGGCACTTCATCGGCCGTCACCAGCCACGGGCCGATCGGGCCGAAGGTGTCGCAGCCCTTGCCTTTGTCCCATTGGCCGCAGCGCTCGAGCTGGTACTCGCGTTCCGAGACGTCGTTGATGACGCAGAAGCCTGCGATATGCCGGCGGGCATCCGCGGGGTCGACGTAGCGGGCGCGCGTGCCGATGACGATGCCCAGTTCGATTTCCCAATCGGTCTTGGTGGAGTCGCGCGGCATGACGATGGGGTCGTCGGGACCCTGGATGCAGCTATTCCATTTGGCGAACAGCACCGGTTCCTGGGGGACGGGCTGGTTGGACTCGGCCGCGTGATCGCTGTAGTTCAGTCCGACGCAGATGAATTTCCCCGTGCCGCGGTAGGGCGCGCCCAGGCGCGTTCCGGCCGGGACGATGGGCAGGTGCTCGGTGTCCAGCGCGCGCAGGCGGCCGAGCTCGGCGGGAGACAGGGTGGCGTTGGTGATGTCGTCCAGATGCGAGGACAGGTCGCGCATCGTGCCGCGCGCATCCACGAGGCCGGGTTTTTCGCGGCCCTTGGGGCCATGGCGTAGAAGTTTCATGGGTGATGGATGATGGGTTGCGCCGGCGCGGTCAAAGCGCGACGCGCGGAATGTGGGCCTGTTCGATGACGCCGGCCCATTTGCGGATTTCCTGGCGCGTCTTGTCTTCCAGTTCCTGTGGCGTGGAACTGGCGGCGATGGCGCCTTGCGCATTCAGCTTTTCCTTGACGGCCGTATCCGACAGGGCAAGCGCGGTTTCGCGGGCGAGGCGATCGACGATGGCGCGCGGCAGGCCGGCGGGGCCTACCAGCGCCGTCCAGGTGTAGGCCTCGAAGCCGGCCATGCCCGATTCGACGAAGGTGGGGACGTCGGGCAGCGAAGACAGCCGCTGGTCGGCGCCGATCGCAAGCGCGCGCACCTTGCCGCTTTTGATGTGCTGGTAGGAGGCGAGCGCATTGTCGAACATCACGGAGACCTGTCCGCTGATCAGGTCGGCCAAGGCCAGGCTGCTGCCTTTGTACGGCACGTGCACGATGTCGAGTCCCTGCTGGCTCTTGAGCAGTTCCATCGTCAGGTTCGGCGGGGAGCCCACGCCGGGCGAGGCGTAGTTCAGCTTGCCCGGGTTGGCCTTCACCCATCGAATGAATTCCGCCAGGGTCTTGGCCGGGACCGAGGGATGCACGTTCAGTACCAGCGGCAGGATGGACGTGAGCGAGATCTGCGTGAAATCCTTCAGCGGATCGTAGGGCATGCGTTCGAACAGGCTGATGTTGACCGCATGCGGGCCGTTGCCGGTCAGAAGCAGGGTATAGCCGTCCGCGGGGGCCCGGGCGGCGGCTTCCTGGCCGATGATGCCCGAGGCGCCGGCCCGGTTGTCGACGATGAAGCTCTGGCCCAGCGACGCGGACAGCTTGTCGGCCAGGATGCGGGCGATGATGTCGGTCGCCCCGCCGGCGGGGAAGGGGACGATCATGCGTACCGGCCGATTGGGCCAGCTGTCTTCCTTGGCCTGCGCGGCCTGCATGACGGGGGCGATGGCCGCGGCAGCCGTCAGCCCGAGAAGAGTTCGGCGTTTCATGATGGCGGTTTCCTTGGAGGTTGCGGCGCGGTCCGCGTCAATGCCCGGCAGGGCGATAGAACGGCGCATCGCCCTGGATCGTCGTGCGCCGCATCAGCCGGCGGTAGGTATTGTCGAAGTCGGTGGCCCGGTGCATGGTCGACCGGTTGTCCCAGAAGACGAGATCGCCCGGCTGCCATTTGTGGCGATAGACGAAGGCGGGTTGGGTCGCGAAGTCGCTCAGTTCCACGACCAGGCGCCGGCCGGCATCGTCGTCCATGCCTTCGATGCTGCGGGTCAGGCCTTCGCCGACGTACAGCGCCTGCCGCCCCGTGGAGGGATGGGTGCGCACCAGCGGATGCGCGACGGGCGGCGTCTTGGCTTCTTCTTCCGGCGTGAGCGGCTGGCGGTGGCTCAGGTAGGTGCGGTAGTGCCACGGATAGTCGTGGATGCCGCGCAGGCCGGCCAGGCGCTGCCGTTCTTCGGCGGGAAGCGCGTCGTAGGCGGCGAACATGCTGGCGAACTCCGTATCCGCGCCTTGCGGCGGGCATTCGACCCCGTACAGCAGCGAGCCCATGCTCGGACGGGGCAGGAACGACATGTCGGAATGCCAGAGCATGCCCGCGCGGTCGGCGCCGATCTTTTCCCCTTTCTCGTTGGTGATGTTGGAAAGAATGGTGACTTCCGGGCAATCGGCCATGTTGAAGCGATTGACCACGTGGCCGATCAGCGGACCGAAGTGCGCGCTGAAGTCGCGGTGGGCGGCGGCGGGCAGGTCCTGGTCCCGGAAGATCACCACGCCGTGCCGTTCCCAGGCGCTGCGGATGTCCGCGACGGCGTCTGCGGGGATCGGCCGGGACAGATCGGCGCCCACGATCTGGGCGCCGATGTGCTCGGTGAGCTTGCGGACGGTAAGGCCGCTGGCGGTGCGATAGCTGTCTGCGAAATTCGTCTCGTCCATCATGTCTCCTCGTTTTGTTTGATTGTCGACAATAAATGGCCGTGATGTCAATCTAGGGGTTTTCACTGAAAATTAAGGGATCAAATGCGCATCAGGATGAATTCGAAGATGCATTCCGATTTATTGTGTTGCTTTGTCGACAATGAGCCCGACGTGCGGCGCTGTCAGGCGGCGAGCACGCTCAACGCATAGGCCAGGTTGTCCTGGACCAGTTTTTGGCCGCAAAGATTGGCGCCGGCATGGTCCTGCCTGCGCAGCGCATCGAGCAGCCTGCGCCAGTTGTCCAGCGACTGTTCGCGACGAGTGGCGGCGGACAGGCCGAGGTTAGTGTAGCGGGCGATCTGCAGCGACATCTGGTTCAGCATGCTGGCCAGTTTCCTGTTGCCGCAGTGTGCGCAGATCAACTGGGCCATGCTGGCGGACAGCGCGGCATGCTCCAGCGCGCGCGCCTGTTCGTCGGTGCCTTCGAGCGTGGCCATGCGGGCCAGCGTATCGTCCAGGCGGCGCAGGTGGGCCTCGGTGCGGGACCGGGCGAAAAGATCGCACGCGACGCCCAGCAGCGCGGCACGGATCTGGTAGATCTCGACCATTTCGTCGTGGCTCAGCGCGGTGACCTTGGCGCCGTGCCGCGGCTGTATGGACACCACGCCGTCGCGTTCGAGAATGCGCAGGGCCTCGCGCACGCTGCTGCGGCTGACCCCGAAGTAGCTTGCCAGCGGGATTTCGCGCAGGCTGGCGCCGGGCGCGATCTCGTTCTTCATGATCGCTTCGGCGATGGCTTCGGCGACCTGTTCGGGCAGGCTCGTGAGATTGGGGGGAGACCGTAGCAGCAGGGAGTCGAGAGCCATGAAGCAGTTCGCTGGAGAGGGAAAATGGGGGCGGTCCAGCCGGACGTATCTCCGGGACTGCACACCGGGGTATTGTCCAATAAATCAGTGTGAGAGGGCTTGCCGATGCTGAGCGAGCTCGTTTTCTGCTAGGCCAGTTGCACGTCCAGTCGCCGGCCGAGCTGCCGCAGTGCTGCTTCCACTGTTTCTATCTTGGACGAATGACGCAAGTCGAGAAGGCGGTCTATCTGCGGCATGTGCATGTCCATTTTGTGCGCCAGTTCGGTCTTGCGTATTCCCTGGACGATCATTTCATTGGCCAGGAGGACCTTCGCGGTGACGAGCGCGGGCAGGAGGATGGATTCGTCTTCGCGTCGGCAGATCGACGGCATCGGAATGGGACGTTTCTGATCGAAGTAAATTTCCAGGGCAGCCTCCAGCGCTTCTTTTGCGTTGAGGCGGGCTTCCTCGGGAGTGTCTCCGACAGTCAGGGCTTCCGGTACGTCGGGAAACTGGACAAGAAGTGTTCCGTTCGTGTCGGGTATCAGCGTATAGGGATACTTCAACATGACAGGCTCCGGCGGATTACTTGAGTCCCAATTGCTTCTTGATGGCTTCGACCAACCCCTTGCCGATTTCTCTTGCTCCATGATCGGGAAAAATCGTGGACTTTCCGTTCAGGGTGATGCGGTAGTGGCTGCTGCCGCTGCGGTGCCGTTGAAATACGGCGCCCTGATCTCGCAGCCATTTCCTGAATTCGGAGTATTTCATTTGAGGGCATCTTGAGAGAATACAACAAAAATGTTGTGCGAAATCTTGAATCAATTGTGAGTCGAGGGGCCGCAGGTGCACAAGGGTACGGGTGGGGGTTTTATGTCCCATGCCAGGACGACGAAGAGCAAATTCAGGATGCGAGTTCCGCGTCTGGTTGATGCCTGCCCGCACCGGTTAAAATCCGCCCTTTCCACGCAGCCGGTTTCCCGCCGGCTTCCGTCCGTGCCCCGAATTCTCCTCGTCAAGACCTCGTCCATGGGCGACATCGTCCATGCGCTGCCCGCCGTCTCCGATATCGTCCGCCACATGCCGGACGCGCGGATCGACTGGGTGGCCGAAGAGGCATTCGCCGCCATTCCCGCCCTGCATCCGCGGCTGAACGCCGTCATTCCCGTGGCGTTGCGCCGTTGGCGCAAGGCCTGGTGGTCGGCGTCGGTGAAGGCCGAGCGCGCGGCCTTTCGCAAGCGGCTGCTCGAACATCGGTATGACGCCGTGATCGACATGCAGGGGCTCTGGAAGTCGGCGATGGTGGCGCGCATGGCGAATGGGCCGCTGCACGGCTGCGACCTGCGCTCGGCGCGCGATCCTTTCGCTTCCTTTTTCTACCGCTATCGCTACCGGGTGGTGTTCGAGCAGTCGGCGGTGGTGCGCATGCGGGAACTGGCCGCGTTTTCGTTGGGATACGAGCTGGCGGGGCCGCCGGATTTCGGCATTCGCGCCGAGCCGCCCGCGGGCCTGCCTGCCCGCTATGCCGCCATCATGCCGTCGGCCAGCCGGCCGACCAAGCTGTGGGCCGAGACGTCCTGGCGCACGGTGCTGGAGCGGCTGGCGGTGGCGGGGCATGCGCCGCTGGTGTTTGCCGGCACGGAAGACGAGGCGGCCCGGGCGCAGCGCCTGATCTCCGGCATACCCGGTGCCCGGGCGCTGCCGCGCATGGGGCTGGCCGAGGTGGCCGGCGTGCTGGCGGGCGCATCGGTGGTGGTGGGGCTGGACAGTGGGCTGACGCATCTGGCCGGTGCGCTGGGGCGGCCCACCATCGGCATCTATGCGGACTACGATCCGGCGCTGGCGCCGGTGACCGGCTCGGCCTATACGGCCAGCCTGGGCGGGCGCGGGACGCCGCCCTCGTGCGAACAGGTGCTGGCGGCCGTCGGGCAGGCCCTGCCGGCCGAGGCGGCCGTGTCCGGAGCGGTACGTTGATGCGGGGCGCGGTGCTGCAGGCCGTGTATTCGTCGTTGTGGCGGCTGGCCACGCCCTTCCTGTTGTGGCGCATCTGGCGCCGCGCGCGGCGCGAGCCGGTGTATGGCGTCCACCCGGCCCAGCGCTTCGGTTTCTATGGCAGTGGCCGGCATGCGCCGGCGCGCGGCGGGTTCCGGGCCGCGCCGGTCTGGGTGCATGCGGTTAGCCTGGGCGAGACGCGGGCGGCGCAGCCGCTGGTCCGGGCGCTGCTGGATCGTGGCCTGCCGGTGCTGTTGACCCACATGACGGCCACCGGCCGTACCGAAGGGGCGCGCCTGTTCGAGCAGGACATCGTGCAGGGCCGGTTGCGCCAGGTCTGGCTGCCTTACGACATGCCGGGCGCCGTGCACCGCTTCTACCGGTATTTCGCGCCGCGCTGCGGCCTGCTGGTCGAGACCGAGGTCTGGCCCAACCTGGTGGCGGGCGCGCGGCGCTATGCGGTGCCGATCGCCCTGGTCAGCGCGCGGCTGTCGGCCTCGTCGGCGCGCAAGACCATGCGGGTGGCCAGTCTGGCGCGCCGCACCTATGGGCGCCTGGATGCGGTGCTGGCGCAAACCCGGGCCGATGCCGAACGGCTGCGGCAGGTGGGCGCGCGCGATCCGCAGGTGGTGGGCAATCTGAAGTTCGACCTGCAACTGCCCTACGATCTGATGCAGGCTGGCGCCGCCTGGCGCCAGCGCCTGGGTCGGCCGGTCATCGCCTGGGCCAGCACGCGCGAGGGCGAGGAAGAGTCCATCCTGGCGGCGCTGCGCGACATGCCCCGCACGAAGGGCGGACAGGCGCCGCTGGCCGTGCTGATTCCCCGGCATCCCCAGCGGTTCGACGAGGTGGCGGCCATGGTGCTGGCCTCGGGCCTGTCCATGCGGCGCCGCTCGTCCATGCCCGGCATGCCGTTCGGTCCGATCGATCCGGACGCCGCCGTGCTGCTGGGCGACAGCCTGGGCGAGATGCCTTTCTATTACACCGGCGCCGACGTGGCCATCGTGGGGGGCAGCTTCGCGCCGCTGGGCGGGCAGAACCTGATCGAAGCCGCTGCCTGCGGTGTTCCGGTCATCGTCGGTCCGCATACCTTCAATTTCGCGCAAGCCTCGGAAGATGCGATCGAAGCGGGCGCCGCATTGCGCGCGGACAGCGCCCAGGCGGCCTGGCGGCTCGCGCTGGAACTGATCGACGACAGCGACCGCCGCGCCGGCATGCGGGCCGCCGCGGGCCGGTTCAGCGCCACGCATACCGGCGCGACGCAGCGGGTGATGCGGGCGGTGGGGCCCTGGCTGGGGTGAGGGCGGGTTTCGGCCGGTTATCTCCGCCGTGAATGGCGGTCGGCGTGCTTGCGACATAGTTCGCTGAAGTGCGCGGTACTGGCGTTCAAGGAACGGCCTCGCAGCGTGACGGTACAGATGCGTCGTCGCGGCCGCACCGCGCGGGTGAACGGTTTGACGGCCAGGCCGTTCAGATTGAAAGACACTGTGGACGATCGCGGAAACACGCCGCAGCCCAGGCCCGCCAGGATCAGTCCCAGCATGGTGCCGACGTTGTCGACCTCGAACGCGGGGCGAAAGACTTCGCCGCGTTGCAGGTAAGCCTCGTCAATGATGTGGCGCACGCCGCTGCCGCCTTTTTTGGCGATATGGCCGGTGTTGCGCAAGTCGTCCCAATCGATGGAGCGCTTGCTAGCCAGGGGATGCGACGCGCTGCACAACACCACCAGGTCGTCGATCATGACTTCCTGTTGCACGAGATCGTCGGCGTCGTCGCGCCATGCCGTCAGTGCCAGATCCACGCTGCGGTTCCGCACCATTTCCACCGCGTTGTCGGCCAGGACATCGTAGAGGGTCAATTCCACGCCGGGCCGCTCTTTCCTGAATGCTGCGATCGCAGCGGGCAGGAAGCTGCCCGCCAACGAAGGCGCTACCGCGAGCGCAAGCGTGCCGCGCTCACCCGAGACGAAACGCTGGATATGCGCCAGGCCGCTATCGACGTTCTCCATCAGCGATGCAGCCACGGCGGCGAACTCGATCCCTATGGGCGACAGGGCGACCGTGCGCGTGTCGCGGTCGAACAGGCGTGCGCCGATGGTCTCTTCCAGCCGCCGGATGTTTGCACTAAGCGCGGGTTGCGACAGGTGCACCAGATCGGCCGCCTTGCTGAAGCTTAGCGTGCGGGTGACCGCGAGAAATGCATCGAGTTGCCGGAGCGTGATATTCATTACTTGAATGAATAGGTATATAGAAAAATGAAAATTCAAGAATGAAAGGCACTTTACTACGATAGCTCCGACGATGTTGATCGAGTCCATATCGGAGACCAATTTCATGAGCGCCGTTTCATCCTCTCGGACCGCACAATCTGCCGTTTCCGTCGTGCCTGTCGGGGCGGCATTGGGAGCCGACATCGTCGGCTACGACATGCGTCGTCCACCCACGCCCGAAGAGCTGGCTGTGATCGAGCAGGCGTGGGCCGATCATCTGGTTTTGCGGTTTCGCGGCCATGCCGGGCTGGAGACAGAGCAACTGATCGCTTTTTCCCGGAGCCTGGGGCCGTTGGACAAGCGGCCCGTCAAAGGGGCCATCCGCGGCGGCATCAACGATCTGCCGCTGGAGGTCAATGTCATCTCGAATATTGTCATCGATGGCAAACCCATTGGTGGGCTGGGGGCGGGCGAAGCGGAATGGCACTCGGACATGACCTATAAGGACCAGCCGCCCAAGGCCAGTTGCCTGTTCTCGCTGGAGATTCCCGCCGACGGCAGCGGCGGCACCAGCTTCGCGAACATGTACAAGGCATATGACGGGCTTCCGGAACCGCTGAAGCGGCGAATCGAGACGTTGAAGTGCGTGCACGATGCCAGTCGCAACAGCACCGGCGAACTGCGTCAGGGCTATGTCGACGTGGATGATCCACGCAAGACCGTGGGCGCGATCCATCCGGTCGTGTCGGTCCATCCGGTGACGGGGCGCAAGTGCCTCTTCCTGGGGCGGCGTCGCAATGCCTATCTGGTTGGCCTGTCGTTGGAAGAAAGCGAAGCCCTGCTCGACGAATTGTGGGCGCGGGCGACGCGCCCGGAACTGTGCTGGACACAGCGCTGGCAAGTGGGCGACGCCATTCTGTGGGATAACCGGTGCACCATGCATCGGCGCGACGCCTTTGATCCCGACAGCCGCCGCCTGATGTACCGCACACAGATCAGCGAGCGAGCACAGACTGTCTGACCCCGCGTGCGAAGAACGACTATTGCCGACATCAAGGAGACATTTCATGACTACACGGGTCCGTGGCCGGGGGCCTGCCGGCGTCCGCTCGCAATGGTGGACGGGCGGGCGCAGCGGTTTGGGCGTCCGGAACTCCGATCGTCTGTTCTGCGCCGTGCTGGTCGCTTGCGCCGTCCCGGCGGGGGCGGGTGCCCAGGACGCCTATCCGGCGCATACCATCAGCATGACCGTTCCCTTCGCGCCAGGTGGTCCGACAGACGTCTTTGCCCGCATCCTGGCCGAGAGGTTGGGACAGGAGCTCGGGCAATCCATCGTCGTCCTGAATCGGGGCGGCGCAGCCGGCAACATCGGCGTAGCGCAAGCAGCGCGTACGGCGCCGGACGGCTACAACCTGCTGTTCGGCACCGCGTCCATCGCCGTTGCGCCGTCGGTCTACAAGAAGCTCAACTATGACGCACTGACGGATCTGCAACCGGTCGCGCTGCTGGGGTCGTGTCCCGCCCTGGTGCTGGTTTCGCCTGATGGGCCGAATTCCGTCGAGCGACTCGTGTCCATGCTCAAGGCGGCACCTGGCAAGTACAGCTATGCCACGTCCGGTTACGCCAGCGCCACGCACCTTGTCACCGGGTTCTTCAACCACAAGGCCGGCATCGATGCCTTCGTCGTGCCCTACACGGGTTCAGGGCCCGCTCATCAAGGCATGATCGCCAAGCGGCATCTCTACACGTTCGAAACGGCCAGTTCGGCGATGCCGTTGGTGCAGGGGGGTACGCTCAAGGCCATCGCGATCGCGTCGGATCATCGCTCGCCCATCCTGCCCGACGTGCCGACCATCGAAGAGGCCGGTATCTCCGGTGTGAACGCTTCGACCTGGAACATGGTGTTCGTCCCGAAGGGAACGCCGGCGGGAATCGTAGACAAATTGAACAAGGCGATCAACAAGGTCCTGTCCGACCCCGCCACAGTCACCAAGCTGAAGGGGCTCGCCATCGAAGTGACATCGGATTCGACGCCGGCTTCATCGGAAAAATATCTGAAAAGCGAAATCACTCGCTGGGCGGATATCGCTCGGATTTCGGGGATTCAGCCGAATGAATGATGCCGATCGGGAGCGTGCATGGCCATCGATGCCGTAGTCGTCCGTCAAATTTCTTTTCCGCTGATCCAGCCCTACAAACTGTCGAACGGCCCCAAGCTCTTGTTCGATCCCTATCTCGTCGAAATCCGGTCCGGCGAGTCGGTGGGTTGGGGCGAATGTATGGTTTCGGTGGGGTACACGAACGAGTCCCGCGAGGATTCCTGGCGCGCGGCGCTGGCCATCGCGCCGCTTTTGCCGGGTTGCGAGGTGGAGGTGGCGCGCGAGCGCGTCGCCTCCCGTTCGATCGCGCTGCCCGGCATGCGCAGCGCCTTTTACGGTGCACTGGACATGCTGCGTGGAAACGCACTGCTCAGGACTACGCAGGATCGCCGCGTACCTTTGTTGGCGCCGTGCCAGGAGAGCGAGATAGGTGCCCTGCGCGACGAAGTGGAAGGGCTGCTCGGACAGGGATTCCGGACGCTCAAGGTCAAGGTCGGATTCGACTGGCAAGACGATCTGGCGCGTGTGGAGCGTATCCAGTCAGTGGTGGGCGCCCGCGCGAGCCTGCGTCTGGACGCGAATCGCGGTTTCGATCTGGCCGCGGGCATTGCGTTCGCCAGCCGGTTGGATCCCACCGGCATCGAATTGTTCGAGCAACCCTGCGCGGCCGACGATTGGGAGGCGAACGCCGCCGTTGCGGCCCGCTCCACGGTGCCGCTGATGCTGGACGAGTCCATTTATGACGTCGGCGATATCGATCGTGCCGCCAAGCTGCCGAATGTCGGTTTCGTGAAGTTGAAACTCAAGAAAATCGGTAGCGTGGACCAGTTGCAAGCAGGGCTCGAGCGCATTCGGAATCTGGGGATGACACCGGTGCTGGGCGATGGCGTGTCACTGGAGATCGCCTGCTGGATGGAGGCGTGCGTGGCCGTGCATGGCATCCGCAATGCGGGCGAAATGAATGGCTTTCTGAAGGCGCGTAGCCGTCTGCTGGAAAATCCGCTCGTTTTCGACCGCGGCGACATCGTGCTGCCCGCCGGCTATTGGCCGCAGGTGGATCATGATGCGCTGGCCCGGAACACCGTCCGGCAAGCGTCGTTCTAAGAAAATCTTGGAGAGGTACGGGCGTGCAAGCGCGGAAGGTGATAGGCGGCCCACTAAGGCAGGGGCCGGAAAGCGTTTTCTGCCCGATGGGGGACGTGTCTATGAGCGGAGCTTAGGGCTCGCCTCTATGCTGCATCCCCGCCGCCGCTTCTTCCAGGCAGGCGATCATCAACTCCGCCCCGGGCGTCAGCCCTCGGTTCCGATTCCATAGCACGCCGCGCGGCCGCATCAGGTGCGGGAAGCTTAGCGGCAGCACCGCCAGCGGTTCCGACGCGTCGGCCGCGACGGCACCGGCCATGACGGCGATGGCGTCGGTGACGTGCAGGTAGGCGCACGCCAGGTGCGTGGACAGGGTCTCGACGTAGTTGTTGGGCAGTGTCATGCCGTGTTCCTCCAGCGTGCGCTCCAGCGGCGCGCGCAGGATGCTGCCCGCCGGCGGCAGGATCCACGGGTAGGGTTGCAGGTCGGACCATTTCAGGCGCCTGCGGCGGGCCAGCGGGTGCTGGTGCCGCGTCATGAGCTGCACGGGGTCGTCCAGCAGTTCCCTTTCCTCGAAGCCGTCGGCGGCGCTGCGCAAGGGCAGCCGGCCGACCACGAGGTCGACGCGGCCCTGCCAGAGTTCGGGCAGCAGGGTCTGGGCGGTGCCTTCGGTGACCAGCACGTTGGTGTGGGGGGAGCGCTGCTTGAGGATGGCGATGGCCTGCGGAAGCAGCATGGAGGTGGCGGCGGGGAAGGCGCCGATGTGGATCTTGCCCACCGCGCCCGAGCTGAGCGAGTTGAGTTCGTCGCGCGCCTGATGCAGTTCGGTCAGCAGGGTACGGGCATGGCGCACCAGGCATTCGCCGTAGGCCGTGGGGCGCAGGCCCTGGGCGGTGCGGGTGAAAAGCTCCAGGCCCAGGCCTTTCTCGAGTTCGGCCAGGGCCTTGGAGACCGCGGGCACGGTGACGTGCGAGCTTTCGGCCACCTGCTTCAGATTGCCGTGGTCGTACAGCGCGGTGATGAGTCGGAGGTGGCGTGCCTTCAAGTTGATCTGGAGATACCAGTCGATCTGCGTCATGCCGCCCCCCGGGGTAAGGTCCGTTGCCGGTTGTCCAAGCGGGGGGATTTTACTCAACCGGCACCGGTGTGCCGCATCAACCCAGCGCGCCGGTGACGTCGTCGAACAATTCGTCCACCGTGAACCGGCGTGGAATGATCTTCTGTTCGTACGACCACTCGATGGCCATCTCCAGGCCCTTGCGGTTGGCTTCCAGGCCCAGCGGCGGCAGGGTCTCCAGCGCGGCGGCCGGGGCAAGCGCGCGGCTTTCCGAGATCATCCGGTAGATCTCGCGCACGGCCTCGGGATGCTTGCGGGTGACGTCCTGGTGGACGGCAAAGACGTGGTTGATGGGCACGACGCCTTCGCGCTGGTACCAGGCTTTGGCGGCCACGATGGGTTCCGGGACCAAGGTCTGCACCCGCGGGTCCTTGGGCATGTCGTTGCCGAGGATGGCGGCGGCCAGTTCGCCGTTCAGCATCATCTCGGGAATCGACGACCCCTTGGGCAGCATGTGGCAATTGGGCGGGTCGCGGTATTCGGCCAGGTGGGATTCGTCCACGGTGTACCACTCGACCTTGTTGGGATCGACGCCGTATTCGTGCTGCAGGATGCCGCGCACCCACAGGCCGGTGGTTTGCGCATAGGTGCGCACGCCCACCTTCTTGCCTTCGATGTCCTTGGGGTCGAGGTGGCCGAGTTCCTTGTTGAAGCCGACGCAATGGTGCTGGAAGCGGCCGACCATGGGCGCGGGCAGGATCACGAACGGCTTGCCGTAGGCCTTGGCCTGGAGGTAGGTGACGATGGCCAGTTCGCCCGCGTCGAAGGCGTTGTCGCGGATCATCGGCTTGAAGCCGTCGTGCGCGGTCTTGGGACCGCAGAAGTCGAGCCGGACGATGTCCGAGGCGACGCGGCCGTCCTTCATCGCCGCGGCCACGGGAGAGTCGGCCAGGTTGGTTTTCAGCGTGACGTGCGTGGCGTGTGCGGTGGTCATGGGGTCAGTCCTTCAGCACGGGGTAGAGCTTCTGCGCGGTGCCGGCCATGATCCAGTGCTGGTCGGCGGCGGGCAGGAAGGCGATGTAGTCCTTGAGCGCCTTGACGATGTCGGCCAGGCTGTCCTCGGCGGCGGGGAAGTTGGAGCCCCAGGCGATGCGGTCGGCGCCGAATTCCCGGACCACGCGGCCGAAGAAGGTCTCGGGGGTGGCCTTGCCGGAATACGCGGACTCGGTGTTGCGGCTGCTGAGCTTGAGGTAGAGGTTCTTGAAGCGGGCCAGGTCGAACAGGTGCTGGGCGCCGGCATAGGGCGGGCCGCTGCTGATGTCCGGCTTCATCATGTGGTCGACGATGGCAAGGGTCTGGGGGAAGGCGGTCAGGAGTTTCTCCAGGGCGGGGATGGCGGCCTTGGTGATCTGCACGCACACGGGAATGCCCAGTTCGCCCGCCAGGCTCCAGGCGGGGTGCAGGGCGGGATCTTCCAGCGTGGGCGCCTGGCCCGGCATGGTGCTGCCGGTGGTGAAGACGCGCAGGCCGGCCAGGCCGCGTCCGCGCCAATAGCGGATTTTCTGCGTGGCGTCGGGGGCGAGCATGTCGACCGAGTAGACGCCGGCGTAGCGCTTGGGCTGCGCGGCGATGGAGTCGGCCACGTAGGAGTTGTCGAAGCCGTAGGTGGTCGAGGAATGGACGATGGCGGCCTTGTCGATGCCGACGGCGTCCATGGCGGCGGCATATTGTTCGAAGGTGACGGGCCGGGTGGCGGACCAGCCCGAACGTTCGCCGCCCAGCGGGTCGAGCGGGTAGCGGGTGGTGTCGGGCGAGATGATGTGCGGATGGATGTCGATCAGGCGTGTGGTCATGGCGGTGTCGAGCAAGAAATAGGTGTCGTCGGGGAGTCGCGCGGGGTCAGGCGCCGACGTCGATGAACATGTCGTCGACGGCGTAGCGCTTCTTGAGCAGGCCCTGTTGGCGGCAGTAATTCATCATGGCCTCGATGGACGGCCGGTTGGCCTCGATGCCGTAGGGCAGGGGGTCGCCCACGATGCGGCCCATGGCGCGGTAGTGCTCGTCCTTGTCCGACACCGATTCGCCGGCGGCGAGCTGGCGCAGGTAGATGTTCTTCGAGGCCAGGAAGGCGTCGTACAGGGCCTTGCCCACCCACGGGTGTTTGGCCAGCACGTCGTCCTTGACGGTGATCAGGCCGTGCACGGGATAGATGCCGGTCTTGCGGTACCACTCGGCCTCGAGCCGGTCGGCGTCGGGGAACATTTCGAGGTATTCCGGCGGCTTGATCCGCCCGCCCGCCTGCCAGCCGTCGGCCGGCGCGCCGGCGCGGCCGATGCCGGCGTTGTCGGTGAAGGCGGCCGAGAGGTAGCCGCTGGCCATCAGGTCCACCAGCGATTTGCCGTCCCTGGCCTGTTCGACGTTGGGCGGCAACTGGAGCGAGGAGACGTGTTCCTCGTCGTCCACCACCCAGGTGATGCGCGCGTTGTCGACGCCGTAGTCGTTGGTCAGGATGCCGCGCGTCCAGATGCCGGTGGTGACCGAGTAGGCGCGCACGCCCGCGCGCTTGCCTTCGAGGTCGCGCGGTTCGCGGATGCCGGCATCGTCGCGGTAGACCAGGCCGGCATGGTGGAAGCGGCGGAAAATGAATACGGGCAGCGCCTTGAACGGGGCGCCGGCCTCGCGGGCGATCATGTAGGTGGCGGGGGCCATTTCGCAGACGTCGAACTCGACGTCGCGCACCATGCGCCGGAAGGCCGCGATGATGGGCTTGATCTCGACGAAGTCCGGCTGGACGCCGTCGATGGAGACGTCGCCGCGCTTGAGCGCCGCGGTGTGGCCGTAGGTGGCGATGGCGATTTTCAGGGGCAGGGGTTGCTTGGATGTCATGGCTGCTGATTGGAGAGAAAGCGGGAAGGTGTGTCAGTTATCCCAGGACGCCGCGGATCCGGCTTCGCCGGTCCGCCAGCGTCGCCCCCTGGGGGGCGCCCGAAGGGCGTAGGGGGGGGTCATATCTCGCTGTAGACGTAAAGGAGACCGGCGGCTTCCAGGCCCTGGCGCATGTTGGCCACATCCAGCGACAGCTCGCCGGCCAGATAGCGCTTTGGCGGTACGCTGGCGCGCCAGCTCCAGCGTGCGGGCGATCTCCAGGCGCGGCACGACCACCACGCCGTCGTCGTCCGCCACGATGGCGTCGCCCGGGTTCACGTTCATGCCGGCGCACACCACCGGCAGGTTGACGTGGCCCAGCGTGGCCTTGACCGTGCCGCGCGCCGAGATGGCGCGCGACCAGACGGGAAAGCGCATCTCGGTCAGCGTGCGCACGTCGCGGCAGCCGGCGTCGATGACCACGCCCTGGACGCCGCGCGTCTTGAGCGAGGTGCAGATCAGGTCGCCGATCATGCCGTCGGTGTTCTCGCACATGACGCCGACCACCAGGATGTCGCCGGGCCGGCATTGTTCGATGGCCACGTGCAGCATCCAGTTGTCGCCCGGCGCGGTCAGCGCGGTCACGGCGGTTCCGGCGATGCTGGCGCCGGCGTAGATGGGACGCAGGTACGGCGCCATCAGGCCGGCGCGCCCCATGGCCTCGTGCACGGTGGCCACGCCGTGCGTGGCCAGTTCGGCGATGAGGTCCTGCGGGCCGCGCGGGATGTTGCGTACGACGACGTTCTTCATGTTGCCCTCGGTCAGTTGATGGGGATGTTCGCCTTCTCGATCACCGCCTTCCATTTGGCGATGTCGGCCTTCATCAGGGCGCGCGACTCGTCCACGCCCAGGGCGTAGGGTTCGGAGTTCATCTCGCGCAGCTTCTGCGCGACCTCGGGCGAGTTGACGGCGGCCACGAAGGCCCGGTTCAGCTTGTCGATGATGGCGCGCGGCGTGCCCTGGCGGATCGACACGCCGTTCCACGACGCCACCACGTAGCCGTCCAGGCCGCTTTCGGCGGTGGTGGGCACGTCGGGCAGGTTGGGGTTGCGGCCGTCGGCCGCGATGGCCAGCGCGCGCACCGCGCCGCTCTTGATCGAAGACAGCATGGGTGGCACGAAGTCGAAGCCCACGTCGATGTCGCCGGAGCGCACGCCGGTCAGCAGCGCGGCACTGGTCTTGTAAGGAATGGTCTCGGCCTGGATGCCCGCCACCGACTTGAACAGCTCGGCGCCCAGGTGCTGGCTGGAGCCGACGTTGGTGGTGCCCAGGCTCAGCTTGCCGGGATTGGCCTTGGCATAGGCGATGAGCTCCGTAAGATTGCGAAAACGTGAATCGGGCTTGACCGTCAGGATCAGGTTGAACCGGGACAGGGTGGCGACCTGGGTGAAGTCGTCCACGATGCTGTAGGGCAGGTCCTTGACCAGCGTCTGGGTGATGGCCGTGCCGTTGCCGCCCTGCACGAGCGTGTAGCCGTCGGCGGGGGCCTGCAGGCCGGCCTGGAACGACTGCACGCCGCCCGCGCTGGGCTTGTTGTCGATCACGATCTGCTGGCCCAGGATCTCGCTGACCTTTTGCGTGACCACGCGCGCCGTCAGGTCGCCGATGCCGCCGGGGCCGTAGGGCAGGTACATCCGGATCGGCCGATCCGGATAGTCGGCCGCGGCGGCGGGAGCGATGGCGCCGGCCGACAGTGCGGCGGCGAAGAGGACTGCGGCGTACTTCGGAATTCGCAATGCGGGGAGTGTCACGGCTCGTCTCCTTGTCCCGGCGTTCAGGGGGCGCCGATGTGGATGTCGTACTGGCGAGGATGGTTGCATGCGAGGCCCCGCCGGGTCTATTGAGTAAAACTTCCGCGGGGTTGAGCAGATGGTTAAGACGGTCTGGCGAAACGGCCTTGGTTGAGCGTTTCCTCAAGTCACCGGAAGCATTACTCAATGGATGCGCGCGCCTTGCTGTCGGCAGAATGCGGGAATGCCTGCGCGGGCCGATGCCGGCCCGGCCACGACTCACGACGACAGGAGCAAGGAGTCCGCATGATCATCGATTGCCATGGGCACTACACGACCGCGCCCGAAGCCTTGAACGAGTACCGGCGCCTGCAGGTGTCGGCCTGCGAATGCGGCAAGTGCGAGATCTTCCCGCGCCCCGTCATCTCGGACGACCAGATCCGCGAAAGCCTGGAGACCAAGCAATTGCGCATCCAGCGCGAGCGCGGCACCGACCTGACGATCTTCTCGCCGCGCGCGGTCGGCATGGGCCACCACATCGGCGACCAGCAGACCAGCAGCGAGTGGGCCATCGTCTGCAACGACCTCATTCATCGCATCTGCCAGCTGTACCCGGACAATTTCGCCGGTGTCTGCCAGCTGCCGCAGAGCCCGGGCGTGGAGCCGGCCAGGTGCATACCGGAGCTGGAGCGCTGCGTGAAGGAACTGGGCTTCATCGGCTGCAACCTGAATCCCGATCCGACGGGCGGGTACTGGAAGGATCCGCCGCTGCACGACAAGTGGTGGTATCCGCTGTACGAGAAGATGGTCGAGCTGGACGTGCCGGCCATGATCCACGTCAGTGGCTCCTGCAACCCGCATTTCCACGCGACGGGCGCGCACTACATCAATGGCGATACGACGGCCTTCATGCAGTTCCTGACGTCCTCGCTGTTCAAGGATTTCCCGACGCTCAGGTTCATCATCCCGCATGGCGGCGGCGCGGTGCCGTATCACTGGGGGCGCTATCGCGGGCTGGCGCAGGACATGGGCCTGCCGCCGCTCAAGGAACTGCTGCTGCAGAACGTGTTCTTCGATACCTGCGTCTACCATCAGCCGGGCATAGACCTGCTGCTGAAGGTGATCCCGCCCGAGAACATCCTGTTCGCGTCCGAGACCGTGGGTGCGGTGCGCGGCGTGGACCCCGAGACCGGCCATCATTTCGACGACACGCGTCGCTACATCGATGCCGCCGGCCTGGGCGAGGCCGACAAGGCCAGGATTTATTCGGGCAATGCCTACCGGGTGTACGGAAGGCTGAGGAAACGCGGGTAGTGCCTTGGCCGCCGCGTGGCCCTAGCGTAGCAGCGCGTTGACCTGGCGCACGTCGTCTTCCGACAGGATGCCGGAGGCGGCCTTCAGGCGCAGGCCCGACAGCAGGGCGTCGTAGCGTGCCTTGGCCAGGTCGCGCTCGGTGGAATAGAGCTGCTGCTGGGCGTTCAGCACGTCGATGTTGATGCGCACGCCCACTTCGTAGCCGGTCTTGTTGGCATCCAGCGCGCTGCGGCTGGAGACCTGCGCGGCCTCCAGCGCGCGGACCTGGGCCAGCCCCGCGTTCACGCCCTGGAAGGCGACGCGGGTGTTCTGGATGGCGGCCCGGCGGGCGACCTCCAGGTCGTTGCGGGCCTTCTCGGACAGCGCGACGGCCTCGTCCACCCTGGAGGTGGTGCCGAAGCCGGCGAAGATGGGTACCGAGACCTGCACGCCCACCGAGCGCGTGGTGTAGAAGTCGTTGACCACCGTCTGCCCGACCAGCCCGCGCGTGCGCGCCACGTTGGCGGCCAGGTCGACCGAGGGGTAGTGGCCGCTCTTGGCGATTTCTATGCCGCGCTGGGCGATCTCGCTGTTCAGCGTGGCCTGGGCGACGGCCAGGTTGTTGGCGGCGGCCTGTTCGGTCCAGGCCTCGATCCGGGGCGGCTGCGGCGCCGGCACGTTGACCGCGGGCGGCAGCTTGGCGAGGTCGCCCGCTGGCGTGCCGATGATCTGCTGCAGCGCGCCGATGCGGACCGCCAGGTCGGATTCGGCCTGGATTTCCTGGGCCTGGGCCAGGTCGTAGCGCGCCTGGGCCTCGTAGGTGTCGGTGATGGTGGCCGTGCCGATCTCGAAGTTGCGCTTGGCCGATTCCAGCTGTTCCGAGATGGCGATTTTCTGGGCGCCGATGAAGGCCAGGTTGTCCTGCGCCGCCAGCACGTCGAAATAGGCCTGCGCCACGCGCAGGATCAGGTCCTGGCGCCCCTGGGCGAGCTGGGCTTCGCCGACGGCCAGTTGCAGCTTGGACTGCTCGTAGGTCTGCCAGCCCGACCAGCGGAACAGCGGCTGGATCAGTTGCAGCGTATAGCTCTCGTTCGTGTAGGTCACGCCCGGCAGGCGCGTCGTGGAGGCCTCGGCCCGGCTGCCGGCCAGCGAGATGGCCGGCAGCAGCGAGGCGCGCGCCTGGGGCAGTTTTTCAAGCGTGGCGGTATAGGCCGAGCGCACCGACGCGAAGGTCGCGTCGTTGGCCAGCGCCGCCTGGTAGGCCTGCTCCAGGTCCAGCGCCGCGACCGCGGGAACGAAAGCGCAGGCGCCCAACAGCGCGCACAGCGTCTGGACGTAGTACGGCCTGGCGCGCATGGGCACGAAGCTCCGCTTAGAACTTGAACTTGGAAACGGTGACGCCGCGCAGGGGCTTGACCAGGGTTTCGAACAGCGAGGTGGTCTCGAAGCTGGCGGCCGTGGTCCGGGTGATGAGCAGGGTGGTCATGACCGGCGCCTGGCCGACGATGATGGCCAGCCGGCCGCCCACGCGCAACTGGTACTTCAGGCTGTCGGGCACTTCGGGCACCGAGCCGGTGACCAGGATGGCGTCGTATTCGGTCGAGCCCCAGCCCTTGCTGCCGTCGCCGACCTGGACCGTGGCGTTGGCGATGCCGGCGCGCTTGAGGTTGGCCTGGGCGAAGGCGGCCAGCTTGGGCAGGATCTCGACCGACGTCACCGTCTGGGCCTGGCTGGCCAGCAGCGCCGTCTGGTAGCCCGAGCCGGTGCCGATTTCCAGCACGCTGTCGGTGGGCTTGAGCGCGAGTTCCTGCAGCAGGCGCGCTTCGACCTTGGGGGCGAGCATGCATTCGCCGCTGTCGTAGTCGTCGATCCGCAGCGGGATCTCGGTGTCGGCGAAGGCAAGGGTGCGCAGCGCGGGCGGCACGAAGTCCTCCCGCTTCACCTTGAACAACAGTTCCAGCACCTTGGGGTCGAGGACGTCCCAGGGGCGGATCTGCTGTTCCACCATATTGAAGCGGGCGTGTTCGACGTCGGGAAGGGAAGCAGCGTTCATGGCAGGACTTGGCAGGAAAACGTAACAAAACAAACCATTCTAACCGGCTCAGAACGGCTTGGCGACCGTCGTTGCGTGGCGGACCTCGGGCGGCTTGGCGAAGTAGCTGCCCACCAGCGCGCGCCAGGCCTTGAAGTCTTCCGAGCCCCGGAAGTGCACGGTGTGGTCTTCCAGCGTTTCCCACTGGACCACGAGCAGGTAGGCGTTGGGGTCTTCCAGCGTCTGGTGCAGTTCCATGCCGTGGCAGCCCTTCGCCCGCTGGAACAGCGGAGCGGCTTCCTGGACGCCGGCCTCGAATTTTTCCTGGGTGCCGGGCTGGATTTCGATGTGCGCGAGTTCGTAGATCATGGTTGGCCTTCCACAGAATGGTCTGCCATGTTACCCGCGTTCGCGCGGGCCGGACATGCCGGCGCGGGGCGGGCCGGCGGGCGGACTATACTGGCGGCGTGCGTCGCCCGGGGGGCGGCGCGTTTCGTTTCCAGAGGATCGCCATGTCTGCCGTTCGTCCCATTCCCAAGGCCCTGACCATCGCGGGCGTGGACCCCTCGGGCGGCGCCGGGGTGCTGGCCGACGTCAAGGCCATGAGCGCCCTGGGCGCGTACGCCTGCGGCGTCATCGCGGCGCTGACCGCGCAGAACACCCAGGGCGTGACGGGCGTGCAGCCCGTCGATCCCGCCTTCGTCGCGCAGCAGATCGACACGCTGTTCGCCGACGTGCCCGCCGACGCGGTCAAGATCGGCATGCTGGGCAGCCGGCCCGTCACCGAGGTCGTGGGCGAGCGGCTTGCCCACTGGAAGCCGCCGCACGTGGTGCTCGATCCCGTCATGATCGCCAAGAGCGGCGACGCCCTGCTGGCGCGCGACGCCATCGGCGCGCTGCGCGAAGCGTTGATGCCGCAGGTGACGATGATCACGCCCAACCTGCCGGAGGCCGGCGTGCTGCTGGAGCAGCGGCCGGTGGAAACCGTCAAGGAAATGCGGCGCGTGGCCGAGCGGCTGCGCGAACAATTGGCCCACACCGGCCAGCGCTGGGTGTTCCTGAAGGGAGGGCACCTGCCGGGCGACATGGCGATCGACCTGCTGCACGACGGCGACCGCATGATCGAGCTGGCGGCGCCGCGCATCGACACCCGCAATACCCACGGCACGGGCTGCACCCTGTCGGCCGCGCTGGCGGCGCTGCTGCCGCAGGCGCAGGACGTGCCCGAGGCGGCGCGCCGGGCCAAGCACTACCTGACCGAGGCCATCCGCCACGCCGACCGGCTGGGCGTCGGGTCGGGGAACGGGCCGGTGCATCACTTTCACGGGTGGTGGTAGCGGCTACGCTCCCGGCACGGGAGCGGCCGGCGCGTCCGCCCCGGGGGGCTGTTCCTGCGCCCGCAGCCGGATCGGCCGGGTAAGTAAGCTTATGACTGGATCAGCCCGGTCATCGGCGAGCTGGGCGAGCCGCTGTACAGCTTCTTCGGCATGCGGCCCGCCAGGAAGGCTTCGCGTCCGGCTTCCACGCCTTTCTTCATTGCGCTGGCCATCAGCACCGGATCCTTGGCCGCGGCGATGGCGGTGTTCATCAGCACGCCGTCGCAGCCCAGCTCCATGGCGATCGCCGCATCCGAGGCCGTGCCCACGCCCGCGTCCACGATGATGGGCACGTTGGCCTGGTCGATGATCAGCCGCAGGTTCCACGGGTTCAGGATGCCCATGCCCGAGCCGATCAGCGAGGCCAGCGGCATCACCGCGACGCAGCCGATTTCTTCCAGCATGCGGGCCTGGATGGGGTCGTCGGTGCAATACACCATGACCTTGAAGCCGTCCTTGACCAGCGTTTCCGCGGCCTTCAGGGTTTCGGGCATGTTCGGGAACAGGGTGTGCGAGTCGCCCAGCACTTCCAGCTTCACCAGATCGTGTCCATCCAGCAGTTCGCGCGCAAGCCGCAGCGTGCGCACAGCGTCGTCGGCGGTATAGCAGCCGGCGGTATTGGGCAGGATGGTGTATTCGCTGGGCGGCAGGTAGTCCAGCAGGCTGGGCTCGCCGGCGTTCTGGCCGATGTTGGTGCGGCGGATGGCCACGGTGACGATGTTGGCGCCGCTGGCGTCGATGGCGGCCTTGGTCTCGTCGAAGTCCTTGTACTTGCCGGTGCCCACCAACAGGCGGGAGGAGTAGGTCTTGCCGGCAAGGGTGAATGTGTCTGTCATGGTTGGATCCTGAAATCTCTATCGATCATGCCCCGGCCACAGCCGTGGCATTACGTTGCTTCAACCGGCTTGGCCCGGCAGGCGGCGCAGCGGCATTGGGCCGGCCGCGATTCGGGCGGGATTCGGGGAAGCAAGGGCGAAACTGTTTGAGCGCGGCAGTAGGGACAGTCCGGGGGACTGTCCCCGCGCGAGTTTTTCGCCCGCCCCGAATCCCGCCCGAATCGCGGGAAGTCCCGGCGTAGCCGGGACCCGGACCTCTGCCGCTGCGCCGCCTGCCGGGCCGAGCCGGTTGCGTCAGCAAGAAACGCTCTCAATGCAGTGTAACCAAGGCGGCTTACGACCGGTGATAGATCTCCGCCCCCTTCTTCACGAACTCCACCGCCTTCTCCTGCATCCCCTTGTTCAGGGCCTCGGCCTCGCTGACGCCGATCTGCTCCGCGTATTCGCGCACGTCCTGCGTGATCTTCATGCTGCAGAAGTGCGGTCCGCACATCGAGCAGAAGTGGGCGACCTTCATCGAGTCCTTGGGCAGGGTCTCGTCGTGGAAGTCCTTGGCGGTGTCCGGGTCCAGGCCGAGGTTGAACTGGTCTTCCCAGCGGAATTCGAAGCGCGCCTTGGACAGCGCGTTGTCGCGGATCTGCGCGCCGGGGTGGCCCTTGGCGAGGTCGGCGGCGTGGGCGGCGATCTTGTAGGTGATGATGCCGTCCTTGACGTCCTTCTTGTTGGGCAGGCCCAGGTGTTCCTTGGGCGTGACGTAACAGAGCATGGCCGTGCCGTACCAGCCGATCTGCGCCGCGCCGATGCCGGAGGTGATGTGGTCGTAGCCGGGCGCGATGTCGGTGGTCAGGGGGCCGAGCGTGTAGAAGGGCGCTTCGTGGCAATGCTCGAGCTGCAGGTCCATGTTTTCCTTGATCATGTGCATGGGCACATGGCCGGGGCCTTCGATCATGACCTGCACGTCGTGCTTCCAGGCGACCTGGGTCAGTTCGCCCAGGGTGCGCAGTTCGGACAGCTGTGCTTCGTCGTTGGCGTCGTAGATCGAGCCCGGACGCAGGCCGTCGCCCAGCGAGAAGCTGACGTCGTAGGCCTTCATGATCTCGCAGATTTCCTCGAAGCGTTCGTACAGGAAGCTTTCCTTGTGGTGCGCCAGGCACCACTTGGCCATGATGGAGCCGCCGCGCGAGACGATGCCGGTCATGCGCTTGGCGGTCAGCGGCACGAAGGGCAGGCGCACGCCGGCGTGGATGGTGAAGTAGTCCACGCCCTGTTCAGCTTGTTCGATCAGCGTGTCACGGAAGATTTCCCAGGTCAGTTCCTCGGCCTTGCCGTCGACCTTCTCCAGCGCCTGGTAGATGGGCACGGTGCCGATGGGCACGGGCGAGTTGCGGATGATCCACTCGCGCGTTTCGTGGATGTGCTTGCCGGTGGACAGGTCCATGACGGTGTCGCCGCCCCAGCGGATGGACCACGTCATCTTCTCGACTTCCTCGGCGATGGAAGAGCTGACGGCCGAGTTGCCGATGTTGGCGTTGATCTTGACCAGGAAGTTGCGGCCGATGGCCATCGGCTCGATTTCCGGGTGGTTGATGTTGGCCGGGATGATGGCCCGGCCGCGCGCGACTTCGTCGCGCACGAACTCGGGCGTGATGCGCGCGGGGATCGAGGCGCCGAAGGACTGGCCCGGGTGCTGGCGGCCCAGCAGCTCGGCCAGGCGCTGGCCCTGCGGGCCGCTGGCGCGCAGGGATTCGATGTATTGCTCGCGCCGCAGGTTTTCGCGGATGGCGACGAATTCCATTTCCGGCGTGACGATGCCGCGGCGCGCGTAGTGCATCTGCGTCACGTTGGCGCCGGCCTTGGCGCGGCGCGGGGCGCGGTGCAGGTTGAAGCGCAGCTCGGCCAGCTTGGGATCGGCCAGGCGCTCGCGGCCGTAGGCGCTGCTGGGGCCGTCGAGCTGTTCCGTGTCGCCGCGTTCGGCGATCCAGTTCTCGCGCAGCGGCGCCAGGCCCGAGCGGATGTCGATCTTGACGTCGGGGTCGGTGTAGGGGCCGCTGGTGTCGTAGACGGTGATGGGCGGGTTCTTTTCGCCGCCGAACATGGTGGGCGTGTCGGCCTGCTCGATCTCGCGGAAGGGCACGCGGATGTCGGGGCGCGAGCCCTGTTCGTAGACCTTGCGCGACTTCGGCAGCGGCTGGATGGCGGCCTGGTCGACCTGGGCCGTGGCGGCGATGAACTTGGGATTGGCGTTCATGGAAGCTCCAAGAAAAAGGTTTCCGGAGCCGAACGAAGGAAGGGATTTTCCGGATGGCCCCCGGGGACGTCCGTGCACGGACTGGGGGGACGGCCTGGGGCCGCATGCCGGGAACGCGAGGTTCCGCCGGAAAACGCTCCCTGCATCGGCATTATCCGTACAGGTGCTGAGGGTGTCATCTCAACCCACGCCGAACCGGCGATGAGTACCCCTGCGTCACGGGCGTAAGTATAGGCCGGCGGCGGTCAATGTCCAGCGCGCGTTTCTTGCGCGTTGCACCATGAAGCGTGTCAGGACCGCAGGCCCGGCCTGGCCGACTCGGCCAGCAAGCGCTCCTGCACGCGCTGGGCGGTTTCCATCACGTGCTTGCGCATGAGGCGCGCCGCTTCGTCGGCCTGCAGGGACACCGCCGCCTGGAACAGTTTTTCGTGTTCGTTCTCGCGGCCCTTGCGGTACTCGGCCGTGATGCGGGAGTAGCGGCGGTAGTAGGTGGAGGCTTCGAACATCTGGTTGCAGTAGTCGATCATCCAGCGCGAGCGGCAGCCGGCGATCAGGGCGGTATGGAAGTCCCGGTGCGCGGCTTCCCACTCGGGATTCTCGTGGGGGCCGTCCTTGCCCTTCAGATAGCGGTCCAGCCGCGCCAGGCGGTGGTAGGCCTGGACCAGTCCCTGGACCCAGGTCTGGTCCGCGTAGTCGATGGACGCTCGCAGGGCGATGTCGTTGAGCCAGGACCGCGTGCGCGAGAGCTCTTCCAGGTGCGCGCCGCCGAAGTTGGGCACGGCGAAGCCGCGCCGGTCGTGCTGTACGACCAGGCCCTCGCGCGACAGCCGCGTCAGCGCCTCTCGTAGCGGGGCGAGGCCGACGTCGTAGCGTTCGCTCAACTGGCGGGTGCCCAGCTTCTGGCCGGGCGCGTAATGGGCGTCCACGATGTCGCGCCGCAGACGCTCGTAGGTCTGCGAGGCGAGGGTGGCGGGCACGATGCGGCCGGCGGGAAGGGCGTCGTCGGGTTCCAGCATGATGGTCGAATTTTATCGATAAATCATACACAGCCGGGAATGGCGGCTGGTGCCAAGCATATTCGGGTTTCTCCGTGGTTTTTCTTTTCTTTTGTGATCGATAAAAATAAAAAAGAAATGTTTTTTATCGATAAAAAAGGAGGAGCGATGAAAACGATCCGATGGTGGTGCCTGGCCGCGATGATGGCCCTGGGCCCGCTTGCCCATGCGCAGGCGCCTTATCCCTCGCATCCGATCCGGGTGGTGGTCCCGTTCGGGGCGGGCGGGACGCCGGACACCGTGGCGCGGCAACTGGCCGCGGAGATGGACAAGCGGCTCAAGGTACGCGTGGTGGTGGACAACAAGCCCGGCGCCAATGGCGTCATCGGGGCGGCCGACGTGGCCAAGGCCGCGCCCGACGGCTACACCCTGCTGCACGTGACGACCTCGTTCGTCATCAATCCCCATGTCTACAAGAAGCTGCCCTACGACATCGGCAAGGACTTCGTGCCGGTGGTGAACGTGGCGACCGGCACGGGCTACCTGCTGATGGTCAATCCCGCGCTGCCCGTGCGCACGGTGGCCGAGCTGGTGGACTATGGCCGCAAGGCCGCCAAGCCGATCACGTATTCGTCGCCCGGCATAGGCAACACCTTGCACCTGGCGGGCGAGCTGTTCGCCGCGCGCGCCGGCATGAGCATGCTGCACGTGCCGTACAAGAGCGCCTCGCAGGCGCTGAACGCGGTGGCGGCGGGCGACGTGGACATCATGTTCATTCCGCCCACGATCGCGCTGCCCTATGTCCAGTCGGGCAAGGTGCGCACGCTGGGCTTCACCGGCGAGCAGCGCACGCCCGAGTATCCGGATGCGCCGACCATGGCGCAGGCGGGCGTTGCCGACTTCGTGCTGCCGGCGGCCTGGCAGGGCCTGTTCGCGCCGGCCGGAACGCCGCAGGCGGCGATCGACACGATCGCGGCCACCGTGCGCGACATCGTTGCCCAGCCGGCGTTCGCCAAGATGCTGCGCGATGGCGGCTATGAACCCGACCCGCGCGCCGGCCAGGCGTTCGCGGAACTGGTGCGCGCCGATTCCGCCCGCTACGCGGAAGCCGTCAAGCGCGCCGGTATCGAAGCCCAATGATCCGATGACCATGACCGAACGAGGGAACGACATGGATGTATTGAACCTGCACGCCGGCGCGACCGAGATCCATCCGCCCGCCGGCTTCCTGCTGCCCGGCGGCAAGCGCATAGGCGTGGTGTTCCGCATGGCCTACGAGTGGTGGTCGGACGGCGCGTGGCCCGGCATCGGCCCGATGGGCAATCCGCTCAAGGGCGGCATTCCCGACCTGAACGCGGTCGGCTGGGCCGAGTACGGACATCGCCGCGGCGTGCACCGCGTGCTCGAGGCGCTGGCGCGCAACGGCGTCCGGGCCTCGATCCTGGTGAGCGGGATCATGGCCGAGCGCTATCCGGAAGAGGTGAAGGACATCGCCCAGGCCGGCCACGACGTCGTCGCGCATTCGTACGCAATGGACGTGATCCCCGCCTATCTGGACGAGGCGCAGGAGCGCGACAACATCCGCCGCACGACCGACCTGATCGCGGCGGCGACGGGCACGGCGCCGCTGGGGTGGATCAGTCCGCGCGGCACGCCCAGCCACCGCACGGCGCACCTGCTGGCCCAGGCCGGCTATCTCTGGCATGGCGACACGCTGAACGACGACATGCCCTACCTGGTGGATTTCGGCGACCACGCGATCGTGGCCGTGCCCGGCACCATGGAAGTGAACGACCTGCCGCTGGTGATGCGCCATGGCCAGCCGCCCAGCGCCATGGTGGACATCTTCGAGGACTGGCTCGACTACGTCCGCAAGTGGGAACGCACGCCGCAGAAGATCGATCCCACGGTGCATGCCCACGTATGCGGGCGCCCGGCCGGGATGGCGGCGTTCCAGCGGCTGCTGGAGATCGCCACGGCGGCGGACGACATCTGGATAGGCACGCGCGCCGAGCTTGCCCGGCACCTGATGCAGGCCATCGGCCGCCCCGTGCCGGCCCACCAACAGCCATAGGCGGAAGACTCATGGATCTGCAGATTCGCGGCCGCAAGGCCATCGTGTGCGCGTCCACGCGCGGGCTGGGGCGGGCTTGCGCCGCCTCGCTGGCGCGCGAAGGCGTGCATGTCGTGATCAACGGCCGCTCGCCGGATTCGGCGGCCGCCGCCGCCCGGGAGCTGGCCGCCGAAACCGGCGGCGCCGTGCGCGCGATCGCGGCGGACATCAATACCGACGCGGGCCGCGCGGCGCTGGTGTCGGCGTGCCCGGACGCCGACATCCTGGTGACGAACAACGAGGGGCCGGCGCCCGGGCGCTTCGTCGACTGGGAGCGTGAAGACTATCTGCGGGCGATCGAGGCCAACATGCTGGCGCCCGCCCTGCTGATCCGCGCGCTGTTGCCCGGCATGCGGGCCCGGAGATTCGGCCGCATCGTCAACATCACGTCGGCCATGGTGAAGTCGCCCAGCCCGGCCATGGGCTTGTCGACGTCCGCGCGCACCGGCCTGACGGCGTTGTGCAAGGCCATCTCGCGCGAGGTGGTGGCCGACAACGTCACCATCAACAACCTGCTGCCCGAGCGTTTCGACACCGACCGCCAGCGCTTCATGGCCGAGCGCATGGTGCGCGAGCAGGGCCTGGGTTATGAGGAAGCGCGGCAGCGCATCGTCGATACCATCGCGGCCGGCAGGCTGGGGCAGCCGCGGGAGTTCGGCGATGCCTGCGCCTTCCTGTGCAGCGCGCAGGCCGGGTATCTGTCGGGGCAGAACCTGCAACTGGACGGAGGATCGTATCGCGGCGTGTTCTGAGTAGGCCAGGCCGCCCGGTTTTCATCACAGGATCCTGTGATGCGCCGGGCGGCGCGATTTTCGAGAATGCCGACATTGCCTATTCATTCAGTAAGGAGTCGAGCATGTCGAAATCGTTGACCGCACTTTGCACCGCCTTGATGGCGGCATCGCTGGCCGCCTGCGGGGGAGGCGGCGGCGATGACTCGGGCGGCGGTGGCGGAGGTGGCGGAGGTGGCGGCGACAGCAAGACGCTCAGCGAGAAACAGATCTGGTACGGCCACGAGACGGCGTTCTCGGCCGTGTCCCTGCACCAGGCGTTCGAACCCATGCTCGAGAACGGAATCGTCATCGGCCGAGACGGCACGCCAGAGTGCCTGGACGGCGGGACGGTCTCGGGCGTCTGGACCGATGCGGACGACAGCGGCACCCTGTCGGCCGGGGACTCGGTGGCGTTGACCATGAACGACTGTCGCGTGTCCGACAACGGTATTCCGTTCACGGGCAAGGCGACGGTCGATTTCGACGAGGTGGACGGAGACCTGCTGGAAGAGGAGTCGGACTGGACGCTGGGCGCCAGGGTCACGCTGGGTGAGGGCGCGTCCTTCGACGGGACGTCCGCGGCGGGAACGGCATCGGTGAAGGCGTCCAACGACGTGAGTTCGGCCGAACCCAAGGGGCAGCGCGCCGAGTTCGATATTCCCGCGATCGTCCTGACCGAGGATGGCGGTGCCGTGACGATGAAGTTCAAGGACTACGCCGTGGCCGTGGCCTACGATCCCACGACGGATGCCGATACCTATTCGCGCATTTCGTTCTCGGTCAGCGGCTCGGATCCCGTGCTTGGCCCCGACTATGCCTACGACGCGAGCATGACCGAGACGGTCCGCTTTTCGCATGAGGCGGGTGGTTTCCTGGCGGGGGCGTTCGCCACGAAGACCGCGGCCGAAACGATCACCACCCGCTTCCAGGCGAATGGCAGCGCGCCGGGTACGGTCACCTTCTCGTCCAGCCTGGGCGGTAGCAAGACGATGACCTACCGGGAGTTCGACGACCTGTAATCGCGATCAGTCCCCCGGCGTCAGCAGGCCCAGGTGTCCCATCAGCCGGACCAGGTCTGCCTGCCGCCGGGTCTGGGTCTTGTCGAAGATCGAGCGCAACTGCGTGCGCAGCGTGTTGAGCGAAACGCCCAGGGTTTCGGCAACGGTGGGCAGCGGGTCGTCGTGCTGGGCCAGGTGATGGGCCAGGCGGATTTCCGCCGGCGTCAGCCGGAACAGGGTGCGCAGCAGCGTGCCCCGCGGGGTGGGACGCCATTGCGGCCCCTGCGCGGCGACCAGCGCCAGGGCGTCGCCGCCGCGCAGGTCTTGGGTGAGCGGACATGGCAGGACGATGAGCCGGCCGCCGTCTGGTAGCGCGAGCGAGCCGGCCGAGGGGGCCTCGGCGCCGTGGCCGCAGGCCCTGTCCAGCAGCCGGCGGATGGGCTGGGGCAGGCTGGAGGCGCGGGCGCCCAGGGGGCAGTCGGGCTGTTGCCGCCAGATGTCGCCCAGGTGGTTGGACTGCACGATGCGGCCGCGCGCGGAACAGACCAGCAGCGGGAAGCCGAGCCGGTCCAGCATGTGCCGCAGAAGCAGCGATTCGGCTTGTTGCTGGCGGAATCGAAGTTGCAGGTGCAAGGCGGTGCGCAGATGGGGCAACACGGCATGCATCAGCCGGGTCTCATCGTCGTCCAGCGGCGGACGGCCGTTTTCCCTTTGCACGGAAAAGGTGTACATGCGCTCTTCGTCCTGTCCCAGCGGGAGCAGGGCATAGGTGCCCAGGCCGTTCGGCTTCAGGAACTCCTGGTAGAAGGGTTCGCGCTGCAGGCGCGCCTGGCCATGGAATTCGTAGTCCAGGTAGATGCGGCCCGATGCGAGCAGCGACGATGCCGCGCGGCCAGGGTCCAGGTCCTGCATTTCGTTGAAATGCGCGATGACCTTGGGCGGCAGGCCGATGAGCTCGTCCAGTTCCAGCGAGTCCGTCGGCACGTGCAGGGCCACCTGACCGGCGCTGGCCGCGCCGAGCGACAGGCTGATGTCCCGCAGCGACTGCCGCCATTGGTCCTCCGAAAGGACGCCGTCATAGAGCCGCTCCAGCAAGTGGAGTGCAGTCCCTTTCGTATCCATCGGTATATCTATTCTGTGTCCGGGGCGGACCGCCGCGGCCGCAGATGCCTGGCGGAATTCCCGGGATGTGTCGAAGGGTAACGGTCACCATAGCCGCAAACGAGAGGCATGCGCAACTCGTGCGGTTCTACACCGGGCTGCCCAGTTCCCCCAGCCGCCCCGCGATCATGTCCACGCAGGCCCGGACGATGGGATCGGTCTGGTCGACATATTGGAGGCTGGCCTCGTCCGGCGCCTGCCGGCGAACGATGAACAGCGTGATGTGCATGCCCGGGTCGGTGATGGGGCGCGCGACGACCTCGCCCCGCTCCAACTCGCGGACGATGGCGCCCAGGGGCATGACGGCCGCCGCCGCGCCGCGCAGCACCAGGTCGCGCTGGCTGGTGATGGAGTGCGTCTCGCACTGGATGAGGGGCTGCGTGCCTTTCTCGAAGGCGCTGGCTTCGACCAGCCGGCGCGCGACGTCGCGTTCGTTGCCCAGCACCAGCTCGTGCGCCAATACTTCGTCCATGGTGACGGGGCCGCAGGAAGGCGCCAGGTCGGCCCGGACCGTCAGCAGCAGCCGTTCCTTCAGCACCGGGGTCGTGGACAAGCCGGGGTGGGGCGATACGGAATAGGCCAGCGCGGCATCGATGTCCTTGCGCTCGAGCGCGTCCACCAGCAGGAAGCTCGGGTTCTCGTACAGCTGCAGGTCGATGTGGGGGTACCGGCGCTTCAGGGTCAGCAGCAGGTCCGAGCCGATCAGCAGCATGGTGCTGGAGGTCAGCCCCAGGTTGAAGCGGACCGGCGCGGCCTGGTCGGCGCGCCGTACGTCATCCTGAGTCCGTGCGACCAGCTCGAAGATCTGGCGCGACCGTTCCAGCAGCAGGCTGCCGGCCGGCGTCGGATCCACGCCGCGCGAATGCCGCGACAACAGCGGAACGCCCAGGGCCGCCTCGAGCTCGCGCATATGGGTGCCCAGGGCCGGCTGGGCGATGTGCAGCTGTTCCGCGGCGCGGGTGATGTTTCTCGTCTCCACGACCTTGGCGAAGTATTCGAGTCGCTTCAGCGTGATCATAGGCGGCAGGCATGGGGGATTCCGCCCTATAGTAGGCCGATTCCGCCGCGGCCGGCACCGCGGCGGAAGGTGGCGAGCTATTGGGTGCCGGCCAGCCCCGCCCGCTGGACCATGCCGCCGAACCGGTCGATCTCTCGCCGCATGTAGTCCCCGTACTCGGCCAGGACGCGGCCGTCGGGGACGATGCCCAGGTCGGCCAGTTTGCGCCGCACGTCGGGCTGGGCCACGGCGTGGCGGGCGGCTTCGGCCAGTTTGCGCAGGTGTTCGGGCGGCGTCCCGCGCGGTGCCAGCAGGCCGATGTCGGCGGTGAATACGTAGCCGGGCAGGCCGCTTTCCTCCAGCGTCGGCACGTCGGGCAACTGCGCGACGCGCGCCTTGCTGGTCACGCCCAGCAGCCGCAGGCGGCCCGCCCGCACCAGCCCTTCTATCGAGGGCAGGCCGGCCAGCAGCATGTCGGCCGTCCCCGCCGCGACGGGGGCGGAAGGCTGTTCGCGGAACGGGACATGCATGATGTCGATGCCGGCCGAGCGGCGGATCTCCTCGAACATGACGTGGTGCAGCGAACCGATGCCTATGGTGCCGTAGGTGAGCTTGCCCGGAGCGGCCTTGGCCTGTGCCACCATCTCCCGGAACGAGTTGGCCTTCAGCGAGGGGCCGGCCGTCAGGAACAGCTGGGCGGCGCCCAGGAAGGCGATGGGCTCGAAACTGTCCATGCCCTGGTAGGGCAGCTTCTTGTACAGCGTGGGGTTGATGGTAAGCGGGCTGGAGTCGGCCACCAGCAGGGTGTAGCCATCGGGATTGGCCTTGGCCACCGATTCCAGGGCGATGATGCTGCCCGCGCCGGTCTTGTTCTCGACGGCGATGGGCTGCCCCAGCGAGGCGGACATGTGCTGGCCCACCAGGCGCGCGATGACGTCGGGCACGCCGCCGGTGGGCGCGGCCACCACCATCTTGATCGGACGGCTGGGAAACCCGGCGTCGGCATGGCCAGCGGCGGGAGCCATCGCCAGCAGCAGGGCGGCGAATAGAGCTGGCTTTTTCATGTCAGGCCTCCACCGGTTGCGCGATGCGGGAAAGATGGGCGATGACCTCGTCTAGCGGGACGACGTCGCCGTACTTCGCATCCATGTCGAGCAGACTCTGGCGATGGGCCGCGCCGGAGCGGTCGCCCACGGCTTCGGGCGCGACGATGGGGCGGAAGCCGCTCTGCACCGCGTCCACCACCGTCGCCCGCACGCAGCCGCTGGTGGTGCAGCCCGTCACGATGACGGTATCCACGCCTTGCGAGACCAGGCGCGCGGCCAGGTCCGTGCCGGCGAAGCAGCTCGCGTATTTCTTGGACATGATGGAGTCGCCATCCACCGTGTCCAGGCGCGGATCGAGCCGGACGTTGTCGCTGCCTTCCAGCAGGCTGGCCATGCCGCCCATCTTGCGCTGCCAGACGCCGGCGTCGGACAGGTCGGCCCGGTAGCCCACCGTGAAGAAATGAATGGGCGCGCCGATCCGGCGGCATGCGGCGACGAGGCGGTTGGTGGCGAGCACCGCCTGCTTCAGGTCGGCGCCCAGGGGCTGCGCCGGGTCCGTGAAGCCGCGGATCATGTCGACGACGATCAGCGCGCAGTGGCGCCCGAAACCGATGCGGCGCCCGAAGCCCTTTTCCTTGAACAAGGGGTCGTCGATCTGCAAGTCCTGGTCCATTTCTCCTCCATGGAATGTGAACGGCCACTCGGTGGCTCTGGAGGAGAATTGGACCGCGCGGGAGGCGGCCCTGTCCAAGACGGGTTTCGGCTGGAAGCCATACGTGCGGGGTATGGCTGGCGCCGGCGGCTAGAACTTGTAGGTCGCGCTGGCGATGATGCTGCGGCGCGCGCCGTACCAGCAATCCCCGCGCGACAGGCACGTCGCCACGTAGGTCTTGTCGGTCAGGTTGTTCAGGTTGAGCGCGTAGCGCCAGTGGTCGGTCTCGTACGAGACCATGGCGTCGAACAGCGTGACCGATGGCGTGGTGGGGGCCACGCCATCGCGGAACGAGCTCATCCAGCGCACTCCGGCTCCCAGCGCGAAGCCGTTGACGCCACCCAGCGCGAAGCGCCACTTGCCCCAGGCCGCGGCCTGGTGGCGCGGCATGCCTTCGAGCGACTTGTCCAGGTCGATGTAGTTGTAGTGTGCGATCAGATCGAAGCCGCGGGTGATCGCGCCGCGATACTCGAGCTCCAGGCCTTTGGTCTTGGTCGCGCCCACCTGGATGGAATAGAGCGGATTGGCCGGATCGCCCGCCAACTGGTTCTTTTCCTTGAGCTGGTAGACCGAGGCGGTGGCCATCCGCCGGCCGTCGGCCGACTGATGCTTGACGCCCAGCTCCCACTGTTCGCCGCGCAGGGGCTTGAAGCGCGCGCCGTCCTTGTCGGTGCCCGGCACGGGCGTGAAGGATTCGCTGTAGTTGATGTAGGGCGCCAGACCGTTGTCGGCCACGTACATCACCCCCAGGCGCTTGGTCGTGGCGTTGTCTTTTTCGTCGGCGCTGCCCGCCAGTCCGGCGGTTGTTCGATCGTGGCGCACGCCCGCGGCGACGATCCAGTGCTTGCCTATCTTCATCTGGTCCTGCAGGTACAGGCCCGCCTGGCGCAGCGTATAGCGCGGCTCGTCGGTCAGCACGGGCGGCGTGTAGTTGCCGTAGACCGGATCGTAGGCGTCGATGGTGCCGCCGTCTGCGGCGCCGCTGCGGCGATCGCGGCGGTAGCGGGTCCAGTCGAAGCCCAGCAGTACCTGGTGCTGCACGATGCCGGTCTGCAGCTTGCCGGTCAGGTGCTGGTCCAGGGTGTCGATGCGCACCTTGGTAAGCGCGTCGTCCGCGTAGCGGCCGATGCGGCGCTGGTTGATCGGGTCGGCGGCCCAGCCCCCGGGTTCGGTGAACGAGTCCGCATAATGCGTCAGGTAATCCACCTTGTTGTTGGCATGGCGGAAACCCTGGCTGAAGGACCACTGGTCGTTGAAGCGGTGCTCGAACAGCCAGCCGAACGAGGTGCGGCGCGAATCGTAGCGATCATGGCCGGGTTCGCCGATGAAGCGGCTGGTGGGGATCCTGCCGTTGGGATTGTCGGTGCGCATGCCCGACCACGGCATGAACTGCGCGGTCGAGCCGCTTTCATCCTTCTGCCACAGGCCTTGCAGCGTGAGCGAGGTGGACGCGCCGGGGCGCCACGTCAGCGAGGGCATGACCAGGCTGCGGTTGTCCTTCACGTAGTCGACCTGCGTGTCGGCATCGCGCTTGAGCGCGACGAGCCGGTACAGCCACTGCCCGTCAGCCGTCAGCGGCCCGGTCAGGTCTACCTGGGCCTGCTTGCGGCCGCGGTTGCCCAGTTGTATGCCCGCTTCGCCCTGGAACTCGGCCTGCGGGCGCTTGCTCACCATGTTGATGATGCCGCCGGTGCTGCCCTGGCCATACAGCATGGCGGCGGGACCGCGCAGCACTTCCAGGCGCTCCAGCGTATAGGGCTCGGTGCGGGTGGTGCTGGTGTAGTAGTCGTAGTGCTGGCGCAGGCCGTCCAGGTACAGGGTGGGCTCGGTGCCGCGTATGCGGACCGAATCGGCGCGCGAGTCGATGCCATAGGCGTCCGATCGCACGCCGGCCGCGTAGCCCAGCGCGTCCTGCAGGTTGGTGGCTCCCTGGTCCGTCAACTGGTCGCGCGTGACCACCGTGACCGACTGCGGCGTCTCGTGCAGCGGCGTGTCTGTCTTGGTGGCGGTGGCCGAACGCTTGGCGGCGTAGCCGTAGACGGGCCCGCTGGCGGTCTCGCGCTCGGGAGTGGCTTCGACGCGGATTTCCTGCAAGGTGGCCGGTTCGGTGGTCTGCCCGAGCAGGGCGCCGGGAAGCGTGCCCAGCGCGGCGGCCAGGCCCGCGCGGCGCAGTGGGGTGGAGAAGGGTGGCATGGGGTGCGATTTCCGGTGGCTATGGGGAATAAATTTTTTAATGATAATTATTATCAATTCTATTTCAATAGTGAATTTGTAAACGCCGGAGTGGTCGGCACAAGGTGCCCAGACGAAAAAAAAGCGGCCTGGAAAGGCCGCCCGGGTCAGGCGTGGCAAGTGCCCGGCGCGAGGCCGGGCCGGCCGTCACGGTTTGGCGTTGGGGAAGAACAACTGCTGGCCGTCGATCTTGTAGCTGGCGATGGTTTGCTGGCCGGCGGGGGAAATGACCCAATCCACGAACTTCTGCGCGGCCGCGACCTTGACGTGCGGATGCTTGGCCGGGTTGACGACCATCACGCCATACTGGTTGAAGAGGCGTTCGTCCCCTTCCACGAGGATGGCCAGGTTGCCCCGGTTCTTGAAGCTGAGCCAGGTGCCGCGGTCCGACAGCACGTAGGCGCCGGTGGACGAGGCCATGTTCAGCGCGGGCCCCATGCCGCAGCCGCAAGCCTTGTAACCGCCGCCCTTTTTGTCGTCCAGGCCGGCCTCCTTCCAGTAGCGCAGCTCGGCCGAGTGCGTGCCGCTCTTGTCGCCGCGGGAAATGAATTCGGCGTTCGCCGCCGACAGCTTCTTCAGCGCCTGGACGATGTCCTTGCCCTTGACGCCGGCGGGGTCGGCGGCGGGGCCGATCAGCACGAAGTCGTTGTACATGACCGGATAGCGCTTCACGCCATAGCCCTCGGCGATGAATTTCTCCTCGGCGGCCTGGTCGTGCACGAACAGGACGTCGGCATCCCCGCGCCGACCGGTGTCCAGCGCCTGCCCCGTGCCTTGCGCGACGACCTTGATGTCGATGCCGCTGGCCTTCTTGAAGGCGGGCAGCAGGTGGGCGAACAGGCCGGACTGCTCGGTCGAGGTGGTCGAAGCCATGACGATGGTTTCGGCGGCCGCGGGCAGGCTGGCCAGGGCGGCGGCCGCGGGCAGCAGGCAGCCCAGGACCAGCGGACGCAGGCGGTGGAAGAGCTTCATATTTTTTCTCCTTTGACGAAAAGACCGGCTTCCTCGGGCAGCGGCCCGTTGAAGAAAGCATGGACGGGAAGGTCCGCCAGGACGCGGCCCCTCTCCAGATAGACCACCCGGCTTGCCAGGCGCTTGACCTGGCCCAGGTTGTGGCTGCTGAACACCATGGTCATGGTGCGTCCCGAACGCGGCTGCGCGAATTCCTGCATCAAGGCTTCCACTTCGCGCTTGGCGTGCGGATCGAGATTGGCGGTGGGCTCGTCCAGCAGCAGGGCGTCCGCGTCCATGGCCCACGCCTGGGCCAGGGCCACCCGCTGTTGCTGTCCGCCGGACAGCGCCTTGGCGTTGCGGCCGGCCAGTTCGGCCATGTCGACGCGCGCCAGCGCGCCCATGGCGGCCTGCCGCGCCCGGCGCCAGCCCATGCCCCGCAGCCACAGCCCCAGCGCGACGTTGTTGCGCACCGAGGTGCGCATCATGTGCGGCCGCTGGAACACCAGGGCCTGTCGGTTGCGCGGCAGACAGGAAACGGTGCCCGAGGAGGGAGCGAGCAGGCCATGCAGCACGCGCAGCAGCGTGCTCTTGCCGCTGCCGTTGGTGCCGACCAGCGCGACGCGTTCCCCCGCATGAATGGACAGGTCGACATCGTGCAGCGCGCGTACCGGCCCGTAGTGCAGGTCGACGCCGCGCAGCGAGAACAGGACCGGGGCAGGGGCCGGCGCCCGCAGGTCCGGCACGGCCGGGAGCGCGGCATCCGTGTCGACGCCCAGGGGCATGATCGAGGCCGCGCGCTTCATGCGGCCGGGTCCGGCATGCGCAGCCAGGCGGACAGGCCCGCGTCGCGCCGTTCGCGCCAGCGGCGCACCAGCGAGATCAGCGTGTTCAGCAGCAGGACCACGGTCAGCAGCACCATGCCCAGCGCCACGGCCAGCGGCAGGTCGCCCTTGCTGGTCTCGAGCGCGATGGCCGTCGTCATGACCCGCGTATAGCCTTCGATGTTGCCGCCGACGACCATCACGGCGCCCACTTCCGAGACGGCGCGGCCGAATGCCGCGATGAGGATGGTCAGCAGCGCGAAACGCTCGTCCCAGGTCAGCAGCAGCCCGCGCATGAAAGTGCCCGCGCCCAGCGAACGCAACTGTTCGCCATGGCTGCGGTCGGCATCCTCGACCGCCTGCCGCGTCAACGCCATGACCACCGGCAGCACCAGGATGGATTGCGCCACCACCATGGCCTGGAACGAGAACATCCAGCCCAGAAAGCCCAGGGGGCCCGAACGCGACAGCAGCAGATAGACCAGCAGCCCCACCACGACGGACGGCAGCGCCAGCATGGTATTGAGCAGCGTCAGCACGGCCCCCCGCCCGGGGAACCGCGCCACCCCCAGCCATGCTCCCAGCACCAGCCCGGCGGCACAGGCCAGCAGACAGGCGCAGGCGCTGACCGCCAGCGACAGCCGGACGATGTCGAGCAGGACGGGATCGAGAGAAGTGATAAGGCGCAGCGCTGTGCCCGCGCTTTCCGCAAGAGTGTTCATGCCGTCTTCAAATGTGCCGCCCCAGCGTAACGGAGTGCGACAGCCGAAGCGATATGAAGCAGCGTGCATAGGTGTCCCACCCCCAAGCGGCCTTTGGCCGCTCCCCCTCAAGGGGGCGGCGCTGGCGGACCGGCAGGAGAGCCCACCCCACGCGGCCTATGGCCGCGCCCCTCAAGGGGCGGCACTAGCGGACCGGCAAAGCCGGATCCGCGGCGCCCTGGGTCTAGTACCCGTTTCTTGGTACGCCACACCGTTGCTACCGCTGGCAGCCAGCGAAGCACCGGCGCCACAACTCAAGACAGCGGTACTAGACCCAGGATGCGGTGGATCCGGCTCCGCCGGTCCACCCGCATCGCCCCCTGGGGGGCGCGCGAAGCGCGTAGGGGGGGGTCATATATACTCCTTCAGTGCATCAAATCGAACTCTCCTACACCTTCGGCGTACTGCGCGCCAACGCCGCCTCCATCCGCAATCCGCTGATGGACCTGCTGCATGCCATACGCGAGCAGGGTTCGATCTCGGCCGCCGCCAAGGCCCTGGACCTGTCCTATCGTCACGTCTGGGGCGAGCTCAAGCGCTGGGAAAAGAGTCTCGGGCACGCGCTGGTGGTCTGGGACAAGGGCCAGCCGGCCCGGCTGTCCGAGTTCGGCAACAAGCTGCTATGGGCCGAGCGGCAGGCGCAGGCGCGCCTGGCGCCGCAGATCGGCGCCTTGTACGCCGACCTGGAGCGCGCCTTCGCGGTGGCGTTCGACGATGCCGCCCACGTGGTGGCCCTGCATGCCAGCCATGACGACGCACTGGCATCGCTGCGCGAGCACGCCGTGGCCAGCGACAAGCTGCACCTGGACATACGTTTCACCGGCAGCGTCGATGCGATCAAGGCGTTGAACGAGGGCCGGTGCGTGATGGCGGGGTTCCATGTCCCCGCCGATTCCCCGCCGGGGTCGTTGGCCGAGCGCACGTACAAGCCGCTGCTGCGGCCCGGGCAGCACAAGATCATCGGCTTCGCGCGCCGCAGCCAGGGGCTGATGGTGGCGCGGGGCAACCCGCTGGGCATTGTGTCGCTGGCCGATCTCGCGCGGCCCGCTGTGCGCTTCGTGAATCGTCCGCTGGGCACCGGCACGCGGGTGCTGCTGGATGAACTGCTGGCCAGGCACGACTTGCCTGCGTCGGCCATCCAGGGCTATGCTCACACCGAGCCATCGCACGCGGCGGTGGCGCATGCGGTGGCCTCGGGCGCCGCGGACGCGGGCCTGGGCATCGAGGTCGCGGCGCGGGCCAGCCGGCTGGATTTCATCCCGCTGGTGTCCGAGAACTATTTCCTGGTGTGCCTGAAATCCACGCTGGAGCTGCCTTCGACCCAGGCCTTGCTGGGCATCCTGCGCAGCGAGTCCTGGCAGCGCAAGCTGGCGGCGATGCCGGGGTACCAGCCGCAGCAAAGCGGCGAGGTGTTGTCGATGCGGCGCGTGCTGCCCTGGTGGAGTTTCCGCACGCCCAAGGCCGGCAAGCGCGCCTGAGCCCGCGCGGTCAGGCGCCCTGCGGCGCGGTGCGTGCGGGGCGCGGCGCCGCCGCCAGTTCCGGCTGCAGCGTCAGGCGCCAGGGCGCCGTATAGCAAAGGAAATGCTTGTTGGTGGCCCGGCCGATCGCGCACAGGCCCAGCCGCTCGGCCAGCTCGTAGCCCATCTGCGTGATGCCGCTGCGCGAGACGACGATGGGGATGCCCATCTGCGCCGCCTTGATGATCATTTCGCTGGTGAGCCGCCCCGTGGTGTAGAACACCTTGTCGTCGCCCGCCATCCGGGCCGGGTCCTGCAGCCACATCCATCCGGCGATGGTGTCGATGGCGTTGTGGCGTCCCACGTCCTCGACGAACATCAGCATGCGCTCGCCCTGGAACAACGCGCACCCGTGCACGGAGCCGGCGGACTTGTAGGTGGTTTCCTGCAGCCGTATGGCATCCAGCAGGCCGTAGAGCTGGCCCTGGGTGAGACGCGCGTCGCCGGGCAGGCGGATGTCGTCGATCTCGTCCATCAGCCCGCCAAAGACGCTGCCCTGGCCGCAGCCGGTGGTGACCACGCGCTGGGAGGTGCGGGCTTCCAGGTCCTGGATGCCGTCGCGTGTCTGCACGGCCGCCGCCTGGACTTCCCAATCGACCGTGACCGCCTCGACCTCGTCTATCGAACGCACCAGGCGCTGGTTGCGCAGATAACCCAGCACCAGCAGTTCGGGCATGGCGCCCAGGGTCATCAGCGTGACCAGTTCACGCTTGTCGACGTAGACGGTCAGCGAGCGCTCGGCCGGGATGGAAACCGTATCGCGTATGCCGTGTTCGTTGACGACGGCGATCTCGCGCGTCAGCGGGGCACGGGCATCGGTCAGGAAAGGACGGTGGCGGGGCGATGCGGTCACTGTTTGGGCGTGGCGGCGTCGGGCGCGGCGGTGTTGTGCGGCGCCTTGGCCGTTTCCGAAGGAGAGTGCGCGCCTGCGGCCTCCAGCGGCTTGGCTTCGGGCGGCGTGTAGACGAACGGGCCCGGATCGGCGCAGGGCGGCGTGGACGCGGATGCGTGGACGGGCTTGCCGGCGGCGCGCGCGCTGGCGAAATAGGCGGCCGCGGCCTTGTCCTGCGCCTGGCAGAGCTTGTAGCCGTCGACCTTGGCGGCCCAGGCCGTGCGGGCGGCCGCTTCGGCCGCCTTGGCCTGGGCCTCGGGGCTGGGTGGGGGCAGCTTGGCCAGGGAGGCGGTGGAGAAGACGGCCAGCAGCAGCGCGAGGGCGGTTTTCATGCAGGATCTCCTGGTCGGGGCCGGCGGTTCAGGCGTTCGCCGGCCGGGTGTCCGGCTTCTTCTGGGCGGGCTGGGTGCGCTGGGCGGGGATCTTGCCCGCCTGGATGTCGTTGTACCAGAGTTCGTGGTGCTCGCGGGCCCAGGCCTCGTCCACGTAGCCGGTCTTCATGGCCTTGTAGGCGCCCTTCATGCCTATGGTGCCCAGGTAGATGTGGCCCATGAACATGCACATCATCAGGATGGTCGCCACGGCATGGACCATGTGCGCGACCTGCATGGTGCCGCGGGTGTAGACCAGGCCGGGGATGACCCGGTCCAGCACCAGCCCGGACCCGATGACGATGAAGCCCAGGAACAGCACGCCGCCCCAGAACACGAGCTTTTCCCCGGCGTTGAAGCGGCCGGTGGGGATGTGCTGGCCGTTGAACAGTCCGCCGCCCTTGCGCAGCCAGACCATGTCGTCGCGCGTGGGCAGGTTGTCGCGGATGAAGGTGAGGAAGACCACCACCAGCGAGACCGCGAACAGCGGCCCCACGAAGTTGTGGGCGGTCTTGAGCAGCCAGGTCATCCAGCCGAACAGGGCACTGCCCATGATGGGCAGCAGGAAGAACTTGCCGAAGGCCATGATCAGGCCCGAGACCGCCAGGATCACGAAGGCGATGGCGTTGACCCAGTGGGCCGCCCGTTCGAAGTACGTGAAGCGTTCGATCTTGCGGCCGGTCTCGGCGCCGTGGACGGTGAGCGGGCCCTTGGTGAAATAGAACAGCGCGATGGCCACCAGCACGATCAGCAGCAGCGAGCCGCCGTAGGGGATCAGCCAGTTGTTGCGCACCTGGCGCCAGGCTTCGCCGGCCGAGGTGTATTTCGAGCCCGGGTACTGCACGAAACGCTGGATCAGCACGCCGGCTTCCGGAGCTTCGCTGCGCGGCAGGCTGCTATAGCCCGGCTGCCCGGAGTTGACCAAGCGCCAGTTCGGCGCGTTGTTGCCCGGCTGGACCTTGGCGCGTTCGGCGTTGGTCTGGTCGGCATAGCCCGGGTCCTGGCTGGCGTCGGGCTTGACCTCGAAGATGTTGGCGCTCTGGATGGCACCCATCGAGGTGCCGGCGGGGGGCTGCGCGGCATCCGCCGCCTGGGCGGCGGGGGATCCCAGCATGGCGCCGAACAGCGCCAGCGCGGCAAGTAGCGACCGTAACATGGCGACCTCCGGTCAGTTCACCCGGGTGTATTCGTTCTGGCCTTGCTGGGCCCGGGTCTTGAGTTCCTGCTCCCAGCTGTTCCGGTCGCCCGGCGACCAGCCCGGCGCGGTGAAGGCCGAGACGCCCGTGCCCTTGTACGCGGGCTCGCCGTTCTGGACCTTGCCCTGGTAGAGCGACTGGTCACGTTCGGTACAGGCGGCCGTGCCGAAAACGAGCAGGACGGCGAGAAAGATGCTGGCTTTCATCACTTGCCTCCGGTGTTCGTGCCGCCCGGCTGCGGGTTCTGCGGCGGCTGGCCGGCCTGCTTGGAGCCGTAGGCCGTGCCCCAGCCCCAGACTTCGGCGCCCTTGCCGCGCGTGACCACGCGGGTGCGGAAGATGTCGGCGATCACGTCGCCGTCGCCGCCCAGCAGCGCCTTGGTCGAGCACATCTCGGCGCAGGCGGGCAGCTTGCCCTCGGCCAGCCGGTTGCGGCCGTACTTCTTGAACTCTTCCTCGCTGCCGTGGGCCTCGGGGCCGCCGGCGCAGAACGTGCACTTGTCCATCTTGCCGCGCACGCCGAAGGTACCCTGCGAGGGGAACTGCGGTGCACCGAACGGACAGGCGTACGAGCAGTAGCCGCAGCCTATGCAGGTGTCCTTGTTGTGCAGCACCACGCCTTCGTCGGTGTGATAGAAGCAGTTGACGGGGCAGACCGCCATGCAGGGCGCGTCGCTACAGTGCATGCACGCCACCGAGATGGATTTCTCGCCCGGCACGCCGTCGTTCAGCGTGACCACGCGGCGGCGGTTCACGCCCCACGGCACCTCGTGCTCGTTCTTGCACGCGGTGACGCAGGCGTTGCATTCGATGCAGCGCTCCGCATCGCAGATGAACTTCATTCTGGCCATGGCGCGCTCCTTATGCCTTCTCGATGTTGCAGATGGTGGTCTTGGTTTCCTGCATCATGGTGACGCTGTCGTAGCCATAGGTGGTTGCGGTGTTGACCGCCTCGCCGCGCACGATGGGGGCCGCGCCCTCGGGGTAGTAGGCCAGGAGGTCCTTGCCCTGCCAGCGGCCGGCGAAGTGGAAGGGCATGAACGCGGTGTCCGGCCCGACCCGTTCGGTGACCAGGGCCTGCACGTTGAGCCGTGCGCCGGTGGGCGTGACGACCCAGCAGCGCGAACCGTTGGTGATGCCGCGCTCGGCGGCCGCCTTGGGGTTGATCTCGACGAAGCTCTCCTGCTGCAGCTCGGCCAGCCAGGGGTTGGACCGGGTTTCGTCGCCGCCGCCCTCGTATTCGGTCAGGCGGCCGGACGTGAGGATGATGGGGAATTTCTCGTACAGCTTGTCCTCGACGTTCTTCTGCTGCAGCGACTTGTACAGCGTCGGCAGGCGCCAGAAGGTCTTCATGTCGTCGTGGGTGGGGTACTTGGCGACCAGGTCGGGACGCGTGCCGTAGATCGGTTCGCGATGCTGCGGGATGGGATCGGGGAAGTTCCACACCACCGCGCGTGCCTTGGCGTTGCCGAAGGGGTGGCAGCCGTGGTTCTTCATCACCACGCGGATGATGCCGCCCGACAGGTCGGTCTTCCAGTTCTTGCCCTCGGCCGCCGCCTTCTCGGCGTCGGTCAGTTCGTCCCACCAGCCGAGCTTCTTCATCAGCACGTGGTCGAATTCCGGATAGCCGGTGGGGATGTCGGCACCCTTGGAATGGGAGCCGTCCTCGGCCAGCAGGTTGACGCCGTTGCGTTCCACGCCGAAGTTGGCGCGGAAGTTGCCGCCGCCGTCCATGACGTGGCGGGAGGTGTCGTACAGGTTGGGCGAGCCGGGGTGCTTGAGCTCGGGCGTGCCGAAACAGGGCCAGGGCAGGCCGAAGTAGTCGCCCTGGATGTCGTAGCCGGTTTCCTTGTCGACCACGCTGCCCTTGGCGCGCAGGGTCTTGACGTCGAAGGCGTGCATCAGCCGCATGTGGGCCTTGAGCCGTTCGGGGCTCTGGCCGGTGTAGCCGATGGTCCAGTTGCTGCGGTTGATCTCGCGCAGGATGTCCTCGATCACGGGCTCGTCCATGCCCTTGACCTTCTGCATCTTGTAGTTCTTGCACAGCTCGGCGCCGAAGCCGAGTTTTTGCGCAAGCTGGTACATGATCATGTGGTCGGTGCGGCTCTCCCACAGCGGCTCGATGACCTTCTCGCGCCATTGCAGCGAGCGGTTCGAGGCGGTACAGGAGCCGCTGGTCTCGAACTGCGTGGCCGCGGGCAGCAGGTAGACGGCGCGGTTGGGGTTCAGGTCCTCGCTCTTGCCGGGCATGGCCGCCATGGCGGCGGTGGCCGAAGGGTAGGGATCGATCACGACCAGCAGGTCGAGCTTGTCCATGGCCCGCTTCATTTCCAGGCCGCGCGTCTGCGAGTTGGGCGCGTGGCCCCAGTAGAAGACGGCGCGCAGGTTGGAATCCTGGTCGATGACGTCGTTCTTTTCCAGCACGCCGTCTATCCAGCGCGAGACGGTGATGCCCGACTTGGTCATCATCGCCGGCGAGGCGTAGCGGCTCTTGATCCAGTCGTAGTCGACGTCCCAGACCTTGGCGTAGTGGCGCCACGAGCCCTCGGCCAGGCCGTAGTAGCCCGGCAGCGAATCGGGGTTGGGGCCGACGTCGGTGGCGCCCTGCACGTTGTCATGGCCGCGGAAGATGTTGGCGCCGCCGCCTGAGACGCCGATGTTGCCCAGCGCCAGCTGCACGATGCACGAGGCGCGCACCATGGCGTTGCCGATGGAGTGCTGGGTCTGGCCCATGCACCACACCAGCGTGCTGGGACGGTTCTCGGCCATGGTCCTGGCCACTTCGTACACCGTGGCCTCGTCCACGCCGCAGACGTCCTGCACCTTGTCCGGCGTCCACTTGGCCATGACGTCGGCCTTGACCTGGTCCATGCCGTAGACGCGGGCGTCGATGTACTTCTTGTCTTCCCAGCCGTTCTTGAAGATGTGATAGAGCACGCCGAACAGGAAGGCGACGTCGGTGCCCGAACGGATGCGGATGTACTTGTCGGCCTTGGCGGCGGTGCGGGTGAAGCGCGGATCGACCACCATGACCTTGCAGCCGGTTTCCTTGGCGTGCAGCAGGTGCAGCATGGACACCGGATGGGCCTCCGCGGCGTTCGAGCCGATGTAGAGCGCCGCCTTGGCGTTCTGCATGTCGTTGTACGAGTTGGTCATCGCGCCGTAGCCCCAGGTGTTGGCGACGCCGGCGACCGTGGTCGAGTGGCAGATCCGAGCCTGGTGGTCGCAGTTGTTGCTGCCCCAGAAGCTCATGAACTTGCGCAGCAGGTAGGACTGCTCGTTGTTGTGCTTGGACGAGCCGATGACGTAGACCGAGTCCGGGCCGCTTTCCTTGCGCAGCTGCAGCATGCGGGCCGAGATTTCCTCGAGCGCGGTGTCCCAGCTGATGCGCTGGTACTTGCCGTCGACCAGCTTCATCGGATAGCGCAGGCGGTGCTCGCCGTGCCCGTGCTCGCGCACCGAGGCGCCCTTGGCGCAATGCGCGCCCAGGTTGATGGGCGAATCGAACACGGGTTCCTGGCGGACCCAGACGCCGTTCTCGACCACGGCGTCGATCGCGCAGCCCACCGAACAGTGGGTACAGACGGTGCGCCGGACCTCGACCTTGCCCTTGCCGGTGCCGGCCTTCTGGTCGCCGTCGGCGGCGCCGGCCTTCCTGACCAGGCCGAGCTGCGTGGCCGCGAGCCCCGCGCCCACGCCCAGGCCCGAGCGGCGCAGGAAGGTGCGGCGGTCCATGGTGGGCAGCGCGTGGGCCATGCCGCGGCGCAGGCTGTGGACGAACGAGGAAGAGGATGCGCCGGAGTCGCCGGCGCCCGTTTTCTTGGTCAGCAACATGCCGTGCTCCGGTGGTTAGACCAGCGTGGACTTGTAGTAGCGCTTGACGTGGTCGGTCACGCTGTAGCCGCCGCCTCGTTCGGGGGCGGGCTTGGCGTCTGCCTGCGGGGCCGGATCGGGGCGCAGCGAGGGCGCGACGGCCGCCCCGACGGCGGCGGCGCCGGCGGTGGCGGCACCCACGAAGAAACCCCGGCGGGATAGGTTGGCGGCGGTCTTGGGCATCTCTGTCTCCGTTGGGGCTGGCAGATATGAAGTGCTGTGCATACTGTACCCCCGGTAACCAGTTACAGGCAATGCCGCCAGCCGCGCCACGCCTCGGGTATACCCTCGACCGTAGCCCGGTCAGGGCAGCATGTCGAAGCCCTGCGCCTCCACGCTGGCGAAGGCCCGCGTGAATTCGCCCAGCGCCGCGTAGAAGCGGGCGCGCGGGTGGGCCGACAGGGCGTCGCACATGGCGGGCACCCACGGCAGCAGGTGGTCGCCGAAGAATTTCCGCTGATTGGCGAGATGGCACTGTCCGGCGTCGTCTCCGGCGATCAGGTAGCGCATGACCTCGCACAGGTAGGCGATGTGATCCTCGGTCTCGGGCATGGCCGGATTCCGGGCCAGGCCCAGGGCGGCCAGGTCGTTCCTCAGCGCGATCAGCGATTTTTCGTTCAGGAAGCCGTTCAGGTAGTGCGACCCGTACAGGTAGACCTCGGGCTTGCCCAGGCCGCCGAACAGCGTTTCGTACTCGTCGCGCAGCGACGGATCGTCGGCGGCCCGGGCCGCGGCCACGAGGTCGCGCCACGGAGCTTCCAGGAAGGCGCCCGCCATCGGCGCCTCGGTGGCCGCCGCGCGCAGGCCGGCCGCGAAGTCCGGATCCGGCGGGGCGTAGAACAGGCGCGCCAGCACGCCGTACAGCTCGGCGCGGGCGATTTCCTCGTCGAGCGAGGCCGAGCCGATGTCGGCGGGGGAAATGGAAGCGTTCATAGATCGGTGATGCGCGTTTCGTTGGCGCCGGAGTACAGGTCGATCACGCGGCAATCGCCGCACATCTTCAGCCGTTCCAGGCCGGCGCCCTGGAACATCGGGTGGCCGCTCAGCCGGGCCAGCATGGCTTCGATCGCCTTTTGCGTGCCGAAGGGCTTGCTGCAACGCACGCAGTGGTAGGGGGCCGTTTCGTTCAGCACGCGCGGCCGGGTGCGTTCGGGCGTGGAAAGCAGGCGCGGCACGAGGGCGAGCGCGTCCTCGGGACAGGTCTCGACGCACAGCCCGCACTGCACGCAATTCTTTTCCAGGAAACGCAGCTGGGGCGCGTCCGGATTGTCGAGCAGGGCGCTGGACGGACAGGCGCCCACGCAGCTCATGCACAGCGTACAGGCGTCCTTGTCGATGGCCAGGCCGCCGAGGGGCGAGCCGGTGCCCGGCGGGCCGCCGGGCAGGGCAATCTCGTCGCGTGCGGCCGGGGCGTGGGCGATCAGGTGGTCCAGCGCGAGGTCCAGCGTGCTGCGTTTCTCGCGCACCATGGCGAAGCGCGCCGGCGCGGCCGGCACCCCGGGACGCCGCGCCGCCAGCTCCCGCAGCGCCGCGTCCAGCGCCTGCGGCGTATCGGGGCGCAGCAGGTGCAGGTGCGGTCCCGCATAGCCCAGGCCGTCGAGGATGGCCTGGCCCACCGCGAGCTGCGCGGCCAGGTTGTCCAGGTACTGCGGCGCTTCCTCGGCCGTGGCCAGGATGGCGACCTGCGAGGCGCCCAGCGCGACGGCGCCCAGCCACGCTTCCAGGCCGAGGCTGGCGGTGTGCCAGACTCCCAGCGGGATGACGTTGGCGGGCAGGCCGTGGAGCCTGCCCAGGCTGGCGTCGCGGCCCAGGCGTTCGACCATCGCGCGGCCGGCCTCCTGGCTGTGCACCAGCAGGACCGGGGCCTGGCCGCCGGCCCGCGCATAGGTGGACAGCAGCGTGCGCAGCACCGCGCCCTGGTCCGTCATGCGCGGATAGGCGTAGGTGATCGCGCCGGTCGGGCAGGCGGTGGTACAGGCGCCGCAGCCCACGCACAGGTTGGGATTGACCTTGATCTGCTGGCGCGCCTTGTCGCTTTCGATGGCGAGGGCCGAGCAGATGTCGACGCAGGCGCGGCAGCCTATCGTGTCGTTGCGGCTGTGCGCGCACAGCGATTGCTTGTAGTCGAAGAACTTGGGCTTCTCGAATTCGCCCACGAGCTCGCGCAGGCGCAAGAGCGGGGCCGGGTCCGCGCCGTTCCAGGCGAAGTAGCCCTGCGGCGGCGCATGCTGCGCGAACAGCGTGCCGCCACCCAGCTCCAGGACCAGGTCGAAGCGCGCTTCCTGCCGTTCGGGGGCGCGGGCGAAGTCGATGGCGCCCGCGGTCGTACAGGCCGCCATGCAGGCGCGATGGTCGCGGCACCGGGCGCGGTCGATCTGGTAGTCGAGCCCTATGGCGCCTTCGGGACACGCGGCAAGGCAGGCATTGCAGCGCGTGCACAGGTCGAGATCGATGGGGTTGTCCTGCACCCATGCCAGGTCGAATGCGCCCAGCCAGCCTTGCAGCGATTCCAGGCGGCCCGCCAGCACGGGATGGCGCCGTTCCTGGCTCGCGTCCGCCGTGCCCGGGCCGCGCGCGAAGATGGTGACGTCAAGCGTGTCCGCCAGCATCGCCGCGGCGCGTTCGGCCTCGTCCAGCGGGCCGACGATGAGCAGGCGCCCCGCGCTGCGATAGCTGACGGTGGGGACCGGTTCGGGGTCCGGCAGCCGGGCGGCCGCCAGCAGCGCCGCCAGCTTGGGCGTGGCTTTCGGGGCCTCGCGGCTCCAGCCTCCGGTCTCGCGGATGTTGACGAAGCGCACGGGGGCGACGGCGGCCTCGGTGTGCTCGCCTATCTGCGCGAACAGGCGCTTCTCCTGCGTACAGGCGACGATGACGGAAGCGGTGCCCGTGACGGCCTGCTGGAACGCGCCGGCCTCGTGGCGGCAGAGCGTGGAGTGCAGAACCAGCTTTTCGTCCAATGCCGCGCCGAGTGCATCGGCGTCCAGGGGCATGGTGTTGTTGCAGTCGCAGATCAGTGTGGGCATGGGCGCTCGAGGGAGCCCGGCTACCTGGGAGGATCGGGCTCGGGAAAGTCGAAATGCGTCTGGCCGTCGCTGGGCGCTTGGCCTGTGGATGCGCCAGACTCTAGCACGGAACCCCGCGCGCCATCATCGGCCGGCTCCTTGCTTGCGGGGGCGTGGCCGGGCGCCGCATCGCCCGCAGGCGGGGCGGGATCGTCCTGGACCAGGGCCAGCACGCGCGCGCTCACCATCTGCCTGAGCGTGGATGCGGGCAGCTTCTCGGGCGAGGAATAGTCGTCGATGTAGACGTCCAGCCCGTCCATGACGTTGTAGTGCGGGTCGGAGAAAAGTTTCTTGAGCGCGGCCAGCTTGACGTCGGGCTCGACCGCCGGCCGCATGAAGGGCGAGAAATCGGAGTCATGCGTCAGCGCGGCCAGGTCTTCCCGCGTCGGGGCGGGCGCTGCCTTGGCGGCGGTGTCCGGCGCCTGCGCCGCGCCGGCGTCGTGGGCCTCGCCCTGGGGATGGTCCTGCGGATGCGTGGACGGCGCGGCGGGCACGCCCGGCGAGGCCTCGAGCGGCCCCGGCTCGGCCTCGGGAGCGGAAGCGGCGTCGACCGGCCGTTCGTCCCCCATGCCTGCCCGCGACCGGGCCTTGCGCCGCGACCAGCGGCCGAGGAAGCCTTCGCCGTCGCCGCTCATGGTTCTTCGCCGTGCTTGCGCCGGCCGGTGCTGACCGACGCCGGGTTGCCGAAGCGGTCCTGCAACGGCACGAAGCTGACCGGGCGCCGCTTGCGCTTGGGTTCGGCCACGTAGTGTTCCACCACGAAGGCCCGCAGCCAGCCCACGACGTCGGCGGGGGCGGGCACCTGTTCGACCGTTTCCTGGGCGTCCAGCAGCCGGCCGGCGTGGTAGTAGCTGAGCGTGACCAGCTCCGGTCGCGCCAGCGGTTCATCGTCCGGGCCCGCCGCTTCCTGCATGCGCCACATCACGAACCAGCAGGGCGCCTCGGTCGTGGCGTTCAGGTAGTAGCCCTCGGCGTCGTCCTTGAACAGCTCGACCGCGAAGCCGGGATGCAGCCACAGTTCGCCGTGCGCGTCCTGGCGCAGCCGGTGGGGCGCGCCGCCGAACGCCGGCTCGTCGGCCACCACGTCCGCCAGGGTCCACCGCCAGGGCTGCCACCGGCTCATCGGGCCGTGGACCCGCTCCTTGCGCATGATCACGGCGACGTCGATGCGGGGAGCCTGGCTGGTCATGGCGGCCTCGGGTCAGGAATCGGCGCTGATGGAGATGGTGGGGAACTTGGACGAGAAGTCCTTGTTCCGGGCGGCGATGGCCACGGCCACCTGGCGCGCGACGGTCTTGTACAGGCCGGCGATCTCGCCATCGGGGTCGGCCACCACCGAGGGCCTGCCGCTGTCGGCCTGCAGCCGGATGTTGATGTCCAGCGGCAGCGCGCCCAGGTAGGGCGTGTCGTATTCGGCCGCCATCTTCTTGCCGCCCTCGGCGCCGAAGATGTGTTCGACGTGTCCGCACTGGCTGCACACGTGCACGGCCATGTTCTCGACCACGCCCAGGATGGGCACGCCCACTTTCTCGAACATCTTGATGCCCTTGCGCGCGTCCAGCAGGGCGATGTCCTGCGGCGTGGTGACGATGACGGCGCCGGTCATGGGCACGCGCTGGCTGAGCGTGAGCTGGATGTCGCCGGTGCCGGGAGGCATGTCGACGATCAGGTAGTCGAGGTCTTTCCAGTTGGTTTGCCGCAGCAGTTGCTCGAGCGCCTGCACCGCCATGGGGCCGCGCCAGATCATGGCTTCGTCGTGGGCGACGAGGAAGCCGATGGACATGACCTGCACGCCATAGTTCTCGAGCGGCTCCATGGTCTTGCCGTCGTCGCTGACGGGGCGTGCGTCGATGCCCATCATGAGCGGCTGGCTGGGTGTCGCATCCCTGACGATTATATAGACTCCCGCCGCTACCCCCTGTTCATGGCTCGTGCCGTTTTGCAAGCCCTGATTGAGGAACATGAGCAAGC
>NZ_BAAAEN010000032.1:0-53940 GCF_039523035.1 Pigmentiphaga daeguensis
TTCGCGATGCTGCCTGCGATTAAAACGGCAGCATGATGTGCCCGGAGCGTTCCACTTAAAATCTCAAAATACTGTCCAAACAACCGGAGCCACCTCTCGCATCCGCGCGGACGAGGGGCTGGATTCGGCGTCCTTCGCGACGGTGATGTCGCTGCTGGACACCGACCGCTGCTGGATCAAGCTGGCCAGCCTGTATCGATTGTCCAGCCAGCCCTACCCGCACGCCGACATGCTGCCGATGATCCACCGCGTGGTGGCCGCGCGCCCCGATCGCATGATCTGGGGCAGCAACTGGCCCCATCCCATCCATACCGGCCCGATGCCCAACGACGGCGACCTGGTCGACCTCATCCCGCTCTGGGTACCCGACGCGGCCGACCGCCACCGGATGCTCGTCGACAACCCGCAGGCGCTGTACGGCTTCGAGCCTGTGCCGCGGCAGGCGTGATCCGCGCCCCTTCCCCACCATAAATATCCAGGAGACCCCCCATGCCCTTGAACCCGCGCTTCCTGCTGGCCGCGGCCATGCTTGCCGCCGGCGCGTCCGCCCACGCCGCCTATCCCGAAAAACCCATCACCTTCGTCGTTCCCTTCCCGCCGGGCGGCACGACGGACATCATCGCCCGGTCGCTGGCGGCGCGCCTGGGAACGGAACTCAAGCAGACGGTGGTCGTCGAGAACCGTCCCGGCGCCGGCGGCAACATCGGCGCGCAGGCCGTCGCACGCGCCCAGCCCGACGGCTACACGCTGCTGCTGTCCACCGCCGGCCCGCTCAGCATCAACCAGCACCTGTACAAGAACCCCGGCTACGACCCGGCCACCAGCTTCGCGCCGGTCGCCCTGGTGGCCGCGGTGCCCATCATGCTGGTGGCCAATCCGTCCGCGCCGTTCAAGACGGTGGCCGAACTGGTGGACTACGCGCGCAAGCACCCGGGCAAGCTGTCGTACGGCTCGCAGGGCAACGGCACCACCAGCCATCTCACGATGGAACTCCTGAAGACCCAGGCGGGCATCGGCATCCAGCACATTCCCTATCGCGGCAGCGCGCCGGCGGCGACCGACCTCATGGGGGGCGTGGTGCAGGTGATGTTCGACAATTCCCCCAGCACGCTGCCCTTCGTCAAGGGCGGCAAGATGCGGGCGCTGGGTGTCGCTTCGCCCAGGCGCGTGAAGGGCATGGAGGACATCCCCACCGTGGCCGAGACGCTGCCGGGCTTTGCCTCCGAAGCGTGGTTCGGCCTGGTCGCCCCGGCCTCGACGCCGGCCGCCACGGTGGACACGCTGAACAAGGCCGTCAACAAGATCCTGTCCAGCGCCGACTACAAGCAGGAACTGGCGGCCTCGGGCACCGAGCCGCTAGGCGGCACGCCGGCGGACTTCGCCAAGTACCGCAGTGCCGAAGCGGCCAAGTGGGGAGAAATCGTGCGGGCCGCGGACATCCGCCTGGATTGATCCGGCGGATGCGGCGGGCGCGAGCCTAGCGCTCGTCGCCCAGGAACAGCGCGCGCACCTGGTCCGCGGTCGCCATCCTGCGCCCCAGCGCACCGGCGACCTCGGCCACCTGCCGCACCAGCGCGGCGTTGTCGCCGGCGACGGATCCATCGCGCAAGTACAGGTTGTTCTCGAACCCCACGCGCGCATGCCCGCCCAGCGCGGCCGCCGCCGCCGCGCAGGCGTGCTCGTGGCGGCCGAACGCGCACATGGCCCATGGATGGGCATGGTCGTAGGCGGCCAGGAAAGGCAGCAGGTCGGACGGCGACGAGGTCTGGCCGGCGCTGTAGCGCCCCAGCACGAACAGCACGAACCACGGCGCGTCGGGCACCACGCCCTGGCGGCGGTAGTCCATCCAGCGTTCGACGTCGCCGGTGTCGTACAGGATGACCTGGGTCATGACCCTTTCCCGGGCCAGCCAGGAAAACAGCGAGGCGACGCGGGCATCGGCCTGCGGGCCCAGCGCGATCTCGCGCAGCCCCACGGACACGGCCTCGGGCTTGACGGCCATCACCGAGGCGACCTGTTCGTCGGGAGCGTACACGCCCGCGGCTTCCGTGGTGATCTGCACCACCAGTTCGTTGCCCACGGCCTGGCGCACGGCGCGCGTGGCGGCCAGGTAGGCCTCGGGCTCCAGGCTGTGCGACTGGTCGGCCTTGCGTACGTGCATGTGCAGCATGGCCGCGCCGGCGTCCAGGCAGCGCTTGGCGGTCTCGGCCAGTTGGCCGGGGGTGACCGGCACCGCGGCGTGGTCGGCGGTCTTCTTGTAGGCCCCGTTGGGCGCCACGGTGACGATCAGCGGGGCATCCAGGCTGGACGGGGCGGAAGCGGGCATGTTCATTTTTCCTTCTCTCAGGCGCCGACCGGCTCGCGCATGGTGACGAACTCCTCGGCCGCCGTCGGGTGCAGGCCTATGGTCTGGTCGAACTGCCGCTTGGTCGCGCCGCATTTCATCGCGATGGCCAGGCCCTGGATGATCTCGGGGCCATCGGGGCCGACCATGTGGCAGCCCACCACCCGGTCGCTGGCGTCGTCCACGACCAGCTTCATCATGGTCTGTTCGTCGCGGCCCGACAGCGTGTTCTTCATCGGCCGGAAGCGCGAACGATAGACGCGGACCTTGCCGTAGCGCTTGCGGGCATCTTCTTCGGACAGGCCGACCGTGGCCACCGGCGGCTGGCTGAATACGGCCGCGGGCACGTTCTCGGCATCGGCCTGCATGGGATTGTCGTTGTACAGCGTCTCGGCCAGGGCCCGCCCTTCGGCGATGGCCCAGGGCGTCAGGTTCAGGCGGTCGGTAACGTCGCCGACGGCGTAGATGCTGGGCACGCTGGTGCGCGACTGGCCGTCCACCTTGATCTCGCCGCGCTCGCCCAGCGCCACGCCGCAGGCCTCCAGCCCCAGGCCGCGGGTATTGGGCGCGCGGCCCGTGGCCATCATCGCCTGGTCGACCATCAAGATCTCGCCATCGTCGATCTGCACGGCGATGCGGCCGTCGCGCCGCGCCATTCCCACCACGCGGGTGTGCGGCCGGATGACGACGCCGCGCCGCTGCAGCCCTTCGGCCACGCTCTGGCGGATGTCCTGGTCGAATCCGCCCAGCACCTGGTCACGCCGGATGGCCAGGGTCACGCGCGCGCCGGCGCCGCGGAAGATGCCCGCGAATTCCAGCGCGATATAGCCGCCGCCCACGATCAGCACGTCGCCCGGAAGCTTGTCCAGCGACAGCGCCTCGTTCGAGGTGATCGCCAGTTCGATGCCGGGGATGTCGGGCAGCACGGGATGGCCGCCGGTGGCGATCATGATGCGCTCGGCCGTATGGCGCTTGCCGGCGACCTCGACCGTATGCGGGTCCACCACCACGGCCCGGCCTTCGATCAGCGTCACGCCGGCCTGGTCGAGCATCCGGCGGTAGACGCCTTCCAGGCGATCGATCTCGCGGTTCTTGGCGGCCACCAGGGCGCCCCAGTCCAGGCTCGCGTCCGGGACGCTCCAGCCGTAGCCGGCCGCGTCCTGGAAGGCATCGGCGAACTGCGAGCCGTACATCAGCAGTTTCTTGGGCACGCAGCCGCGGATGACGCAGGTCCCGCCCACCCGGCCGTCCTCGCAGATCGCCACGCGGGCGCCGTACGACGCGGCCCGGCGCGAACCGGCCACGCCGCCCGAACCGGCGCCAATGGTGATAAGGTCGTAGTCGAACGCAGGCATCAGGCAGGTCTCCGCGACAAGATCGTATACGTAGGCCCTGGATCATAACCCGCACGGCCCACGCCGCCGAACCCCATGACCGACCCCCACCGAGACATTTCCGCCCCCACGCTGGACTACTACGAACGGAACGCCGCCGCCTTCTGGGAAGGCACGCGCGACCACGACGTCGGGCAGAACATCGACGCGCTGCTGCGGCACCTCGCCGCGCCCCCGCCCCTGGCCATCCTGGACTTCGGGTGCGGGCCGGGCCGCGACCTGAAAACCTTCCGCGAGCGCGGCCACGAGGCCGTGGGCCTGGACGGCTCGCCGTCCTTCGCCGCCATGGCGCGCTCGCACAGCGGCTGCGAGGTATGGTGCCAGGACTTCCTGGCGCTGGACCTGCCCGCCGGCCGCTTCGACGGCATCTTCGCCAACGCCTCGATGTTCCACATCCCCAGCCAGGACCTGCCACGCGTGCTGGCGGCGCTGCGCGGCACGCTCAAGCCCGGCGGCGTGCTGTTCTGCTCCAACCCGCGCGGCAACAACGAGGAAGGCTGGAACCGGGGCCGCTACGGCGTCTACCACGACCTGGAGCAATGGCGCCGCTACCTGGACGCCGCCGGCTTCGACGAGCTCGAACATTACTACCGGCCCGCCGGCCTGCCCCGCGCCCAGCAACCCTGGCTCGCCACGGTCTGGCGGCGCCGGGCCGCGCCGATGGAGTAGACTCGGCCCCCTTCGCCCTTGCCTTTTCCCGCCGTGACGACTGCCGACGACATCCTGCACTGGAACGATCCCGAACCCCGCGAGGCGGCATGGCTGTCGGCCGGGGGGCATCCTCCTCCCCGGCGCGTCGCGGCCGCCGACGACCGCATGCCGGCCGACCAGGCATACCGCCTGGCCTGCGAAGGCACGGCGCTGTTGTGGCGCGGCGACTTCCAGAACGCCCGCCTGTTGCTGCAGGCCATGGCGCGGCGAGCGGACCGCCGGCCGTTCAAGCCGGGCGCGACCATCACCCAGACCTTCCATCTGTACCGGCAGGCCCAGTTGCAACGGGCACGCGTGTTGGGCATGCTGCTGGTACCCCTGGACGCGGATTTCGGCATTCCGCTGCGGCGGGCGCCCGACGTGCGGCAGGCCTGCCGGGAAGCCTACGGCGAGATCGGCCGCGACGCCGTGGTCTCGCTGCGTGAATTGCAGGGCGTGGTCGGCGCCCACGAATGGCGCAAGAAAGGCGTGCCCGTGGCGGCGCTCGGCGCCCGCATCCATCCGCATCACGGAGTCTTCTCGCCGATACGCGGCGAATACGTGGACCTGGTGGCCCAGGCGCCGCTGCCCGGCCAGGACACCGCCTTCGACATCGGCACCGGCACCGGCGTCCTGGCCGCCGTGCTGGCCCGGCGCGGCGTGCGCCGCATCGTGGCGACCGACGCCGATCCCCGCGCGCTGGCCTGCGCGCACGAGAACATCGACCGGCTCGGCGTGGCGGACCGTGTCCGCGTCGAAGCGGCCGATCTCTTCCCCCCGGGCCGCGCGCAACTCATCGTCTGCAACCCTCCCTGGGTGCCCGGCCCCGCGCACGCAGGCCTGGACCGCGCGGTCTTCGACCCCGACAGCCGCATGCTGCGCGGCTTCCTGGCCGGGCTGGCCGCACATCTGGCACCGCAAGGCGAAGGCTGGCTGATCCTGTCGGACCTGGCCGAACACCTGGGCCTGCGCTCCCGGGACGAACTGCTGTCCCTGGTGGAGAACGCCGGCCTGCGGGTGATCGACCGGATCGAGACCCGCCCCCGCCATCCCAAGGTCCGGGACGGGAACGACCCGCTGCACGCGGCCCGGGCCGCCGAAACCACGGCGCTGTGGCGGCTCGCGGCGCGCTAGACGAACCACTTCCACGCACGCACCAAGGAGCTTCCATGATCAAGCACATCGCCATGTGGCGCTTGAAACTCGAGGAAGGCGAGACCCGCGAATCGGTCTTCGCCATCATCCGCGAAACCATCGCGGCACAGCGCGGACGCATCCCGGGCCTGCTGGAATCCGAGGCGGGCCTGAACTTCAGCACGTCCAGCAAGGCGCTGGACGTCGTGGTCTACACGGTATTCACTGACCGCGACGCGCTGCAGGCCTATCACGCCCATCCGGTCCACATGGAAACGCGCGCCAGAATGGATCGCTATCTCAGCTCCGGCTGCATGGTCGACTACGAAATCGCCTGATTCCCTCGCCGCGCCCACGCCCGAGGCGCGGCTCCCCCTCCCCCTTTCGGCCTAGTTCCGGCCCGCCGTTTGCCATATTCAGCGGCCTGCGGTTCCTCCCTACCATCCCCTGCACGAACCCCTGATCCGATTCGGACCGCGGTTCAACACCAGTCCGCGTCGCACGGCCCACCCTTTTTCACCAGGATGGTCCGCGCGCCGCGCATTCATGGCATGCGCCCCCAGGGGGGGACGTCAGGGAGCACGATGATGAAACTGTTTTCCAGGAATGGATTGATGGCGCTGCTGGTCGCGGGATTCCTCGCGGGCTGCGGCGGAGACGGGGCGGTCACCTCGAGCGGCGGAGGCGACCCGGGCACCCCGCCGCCGCCCGACCCCTACGCCGACAGCACCGCCAAGCCGCCCGCGCCGATCACCGATCCCACCATCACGGCGGCCGGGTCCGTCGCCGCTAGGACCGATGGCAGCGGCCTGTTCGACATCAACATCGCGGGTTTCGCCGCGCCGACCGCCACGACCTTGTCGGCCCGGCAGTTGTCCATGCGCTCCGGTCCCAACAAGTTTGCGGCCACCCGCGCGAACCTGACGCGCGCGGGCGTTCCCGACCTGGAAGCGGATGACTTCGTCGTGGTGGAGAACGGCATCGTCAAGGGCCACACCGTGCGCCGCATCGGCGAGGATTCGACGCGAGCCAAGGCGGACGTGGTGTTCGTGTTCGACACGACGGGCAGCATGAGCGGCGCCCTCAAGAGCGTGCAGACGTCCATCATCGAGTTCGCCGACTTTCTCGGCAAGAGCGGCCTGGACGTCCAGCTGGGCGCGGTCACCTTCGGCGATGCGTTCGACACCAAGACCACCGGCTCCCCGCGCCTCGGCACGGGCAGCACCCAGCCGCCGGCCTTCGACCCGAGCGAACGCCAGGTCTTCGCGCCCACCACCGATTTCGCCAAGTTCAAGCAGTTCATCACCGAGGAAACCGCGACGGGGGGCGGCGACGGCCCCGAGAACGGAGTCGGCGCACTGCAGTTCGCCTACGACAAGACGCCCTGGCGTACCGGCGCACAACGCGTGCTGATCGTGGTCACCGATGTGGTATCGCACAACGGATCGACCTATTCCGAGGCCAGCATCAGCGGTCGCTGGATCCCTCCTCTGGCGGCCGATCTCATCACCAAGCTCAAGGGCAAGGCTGTCGTGCACGTGGTATCGCCGGCGATCGACAATCCGCGGCAGCACACCGACATGAAGGTTTTCGCGGGCGCCGCGGGCACCGGCGGAGCCTACTTCGAATGGGACGAAAAGGAATTCAGCCTGATCGACCTGCCCATCGCCGAAGTCGCGGCCGGCGGCTACATCGTCACCTATCGCGGCAAGGCGGACGGCAAGCCCAAGACCGTACGCGTGGTCATCAACAACGGCACGGACATCCGCGGGGAGATCACGCTTACGGCGGAGTATTGAGCCTCGGGGGGTCTTGAAGAGCGGAAATATTCGCAGATTCAGATTGATCACGAACCCGCGATATTGGGGATGGTACGGAGTTCGCGCCATCCTTCGCCAGGGTCATACTGGTGTTGGGTGCAGTCATTTGCCGCTCTGTCGAGCGGCTTTTTCTTATGAGGACCTGGCGGCGCCCGGGTAACCCAGGCGATGGGACAGGGTTGCGGCGGCCTGGCGGACCGCGGTGGCTATGGGGCCGGCGGGGTCGGAATCGAAGCGGGCGCTGTTGCCCAGGGCGGTGATGGCCAGCACCATGCGCGAGTCGTAGTCGAAGACGGGGGAGCTGACCGAGTCCACGCCGGGCAGGACGTCGCCGGTGACTCGGCCCAGGTGCAGCGCGCGCACGCCGTCCAGCAGTTCCGCGACTTCCCGGTCGTCCGAGGGGTATGCGCCCTCGGCCGCCCGCTCCTTCAGCTCTTCCTCGACCAGCGACGCTGTCAGCGGCGGCTCCATGAAGGCGGCGAACACCCGCCCGGTGGCCGACGACAGCAACGGCAGGACCGACCCGGGGCGCACGTTCACCATGACCGGCCGGGGCGAGTCGCGCCACTGCACCACGGTGGGCCCGCGGTTGCCCCAGACCGCCGCCAGCACGGTCTCGCCCAGCGCGTTGCTGAGCTCGTCCAGCAGCGGCGTGACCAGCCGGACGGCGTCCAGGGAGGCCAGGCTGGCCAGGCCGATGCGCAGCGCGCCGCGCCCCAGGCTGTAGCGCCCCTGCGGATCCTGCTCCACGTAGCCGCGCTTGACGAAGCTGGCCAGGTAGCGATGCACCTTGGCCGGATGCATGCCGGCCGCCAGGGCGACTTCCTTGAGCATCATGGGGCGAACGACGTCGGCGAAGGCGTCGAGCACCGTCAGGCCGGTTTCCAGCGCCTGCACTCCGCTGCCCGCGCGCGCGGGCGCCTCGTCCTCGCCCGCGTCCGTTCTTTCCTTGGTGGCCACGCCGCCCTCGCACGATTACGTTTAACGTAATCCTAGCACGCATGACGTAATTACTTGACGCCGCAGCCAACAAAAATTACGCTTAACGTAAACGTATTACTTTCAACGTAAATCCCGCTCCCCTACCGAAGACGACCATGACCACGCCTGCCCACCCCGCCGAAACCGCCGCCAGCACCGGCTACATGTCGGGCTTCGGCAATGAGTTCGCCACCGAAGCCCTGCCAGGCGCCCTGCCCGTGGGACGCAACTCCCCGCAACGCGCCCCTTACGGACTGTATGCCGAGCAATTGTCCGGCACGGCCTTCACCGCGCCGCGCAGCCACAATCGCCGGTCGTGGCTGTACCGGATACGTCCCGCCGCGGTGCACCTGCCCTTCGAACCCATGGAAAGCCCGCGCCTGGTGAGCGATTTCAGCCAGGTACCGCCGACTTCGCCCAACCAGTTGCGTTGGGATCCTCTGCCCATGCCGCAGGCGCCGACCGATTTCGTCGACGGCTGGATCACCATGGCGGGCAACGGTTCGGCCGACGCCATGCAGGGCTGCGCCATCCACCTTTACGCCGCCAACCGCTCCATGCGGGACCGCTATTTCTACAGCGCCGACGGCGAACTGCTGATCGTGCCGCAGCAAGGCCGCCTGCGCATCGCCACCGAGCTGGGCGTGATCGACCTCGAACCGCAGGAGATCGCGGTCGTGCCGCGCGGCTGCCGCTTCCAGGTGTCGCTGCCCGACGGCGAGGCACGCGGCTACATCTGCGAAAACTTCGGCGCACTGCTGCGCCTGCCGGACCTGGGGGTGATCGGCTCCAACGGCCTCGCCAACCCGCGCGACTTCCTGACGCCCCGCGCCGGCTATGAAGACCGCGAAGGCCGCTTCGAGCTGGTGGCCAAGTTCGGCGGCCGCCTCTGGCGCGCCGACATCGGCCATTCGCCGCTGGACGTCGTGGCCTGGCACGGCAACTACGCCCCCTACAAGTACGACCTGCGGCGCTTCAACACCATAGGCTCGATCAGCTACGACCATCCCGATCCGTCCATCTTCCTGGTGCTGCACGCCCCCAGCGACACCCCGGGCGTGGACTCGCTGGATTTCGTCATCTTCCCGCCGCGCTGGCTGGCGGCCGAGGACACCTTCCGCCCGCCCTGGTTCCACCGCAACGTGGCCAGCGAATTCATGGGCCTGGTGCACGGCGCCTACGATGCCAAGGCCGAGGGCTTCGTGCCGGGCGGCGCCAGCCTGCACAACTGCATGACGGGCCACGGCCCCGACGGCGACACCTTCGAGAAAGCCTCGCGCGCGGACACCTCCCGGCCGCACAAGGTCGGCGATACGATGGCGTTCATGTTCGAGACCCGCCACGTCATCAAGCCCACCCGCTACGCGCTGGACACGGCCCAATTGCAAAGCCAGTACTTCCAGTGCTGGCAGAACCTGACCAAGCATTTTTCCCCGGAGACCCGATGAACCCCGCCGATCCCACGATCGCCCCCGGCCTGAAAAGCTGGGTCGAGTCGGCCAATGCCGCCGACAGCCACTTCCCCATCCAGAACCTGCCCTACGGCGTATTCAAGCCGTCCGCGGACGCCGACGCCCGGGTGGGCGTGGCCATCGGCGACCAGATCCTGGACCTGGCCCGCCTCGAACAGACCGGCCTGCTGCGCACGCCCCGCCCCCTGTTCGCCGCGGGCAGCCTGAACGCCTTCATGGCCGCCGGCCGGGACACCTGGCGCAGCGTGCGCGGCCAGGTCAGCACGCTGCTGGCCGCCGATACCGCCACCCTGCGCGACGACGCCGCGGCGCGCGCCCGGGCGCTGGTGCCGCAGGCAGGCGCCACGTTGCTGCTGCCGGTCGAGATCCCCGGCTATACCGACTTCTATTCCTCGAAGGAACACGCGACCAACGTCGGCGCCCTGTTCCGCGATCCCAAGAACGCGCTGCTGCCGAACTGGCTGGAGATCCCCATCGGCTACAACGGCCGCGCCTCGTCGGTGGTCGTCAGCGGCACGCCCGTGCGGCGTCCCAACGGGCAGATCAAGCTTCCCGACCAGGAAAGGCCGGTGTTTTCGCCCTGCCTGAAGCTGGACTTCGAACTGGAGACCGGCTTCTTCGTCGGCGTGCCCAACGGCATGGCCGAACCGGTGTCCAGCGACGAGGCCGAATCGCGCATCTTCGGCATGGTCCTGCTGAACGACTGGAGCGCCCGCGACATCCAGGCCTGGGAATACGTGCCGCTGGGCCCCTTCAACGCCAAGGGCTTCGCCACCACCATCTCGCCCTGGGTAGTCACGATGGACGCCCTGGCCCCCTTCCGCACCCGGCAGCCCCGCCAGGAACCTGAACCCCTGCCCTACCTGCGCCACGACGGCCAGCACGCCTTCGACATCCACCTGGAAGTCTCGCTGCGCCCGCAAGGCCGGGAACAGGCCGCCACCCTCGCCGCCACCAACTTCAAGTACATGTACTGGACGATGGCTCAGCAACTGGCGCACCATACGGTGTCCGGCTGCAACACCCGGGTGGGGGACCTGATGGGATCCGGCACGATCAGCGGGCCCGACGCCGGCTCGTACGGGTCGCTGCTGGAACTTACCGTCAACGGCAAGCATCCGGTGGACATCGGCGGGGCGACCCGCGCCTTCATCGAGGACGGCGATGAAGTCATCCTGACCGGCTGGTGCCAGGGCGACGGCTACCGCGTAGGCTTCGGCTCGTGCGCCGGCACCATCCTGCCCGCTTTGCCCCAAGCATGACAATTCCAAGGAGACAAGCATGAAAAATACGTGGACGACGGCACTGGCGGCTTCGACGCTGGTCCTCTGGACCGGCGCGGCCGCGGCGGCCGACGCCTATCCCTCCAAGCCCGTCCGTTGGATCGTTCCCTACGCGGTGGGCGGCGGCTCCGACTTCCTGGCCCGCACCATCGGCGCCCAGTTGTCCGAGATCATCAAGCAGCCCGTCGTGGTCGACAACAAGCCCGGCGGCAACACGGCCATCGGCGCGGTCGAGACGGCGCGCGCCGCGCCCGACGGCTACACGGTGCTGTCGGCCGACAACGGCACGCTGGTGTTCAACCCCGCCCTGTACAAGAACCTGAGCTACAACCCCACGCGCGACCTGGCGCCCGTCACGCTCATGGGCAAGTTCCCCATGATCCTGATCGTGGGGCCGAACACCGAGTTCAAGGACGCCAAGGATTTCATCGCCAAGGTCAAGAGCCAGCCTGGCAAGTACAGCTACGCCTCGGCCGGCGCGGGCAGCCCGCACCACCTGGCCATGGAGCTCTTGAAGGAACGCACCGGCATGCGCATGCTGCACATCGCCTATCGCGGCGCCGCGCCCGCGCTGGTCGACGTGGCGGGCGGCCAGTTGCCGGCCATGATGACCGACCTCGCCGCCGGCAACGCCTTCATCAAGGGCCACAAGGTCCGTCCGCTGGCCGTGGCCAACCCCACGCGCCTGCCGCAGTTGCCCGACGTGCCTACCTTCGCGGAACTGGGCATCCAGGGCGTGGAAGCCTCGGCCCAGGTCGGCATGGTCGCCCCCGCGAACACACCGCCCGAGGTCATCGCCACGCTGCAGAAACAAGTCACCGCCGCCATCAAGACCCCGGCCGTGAACAAGAAGCTGGTCGAGTTCGGCATCGAGCCCGTCGGCAGCACGCCCCAGGAATACGCCGCCCTGGTCAAGAGCGAAAGCGACCTCTGGCAAAAACTGATCCGCGACCTCAAGATTACCCTGGACTGATTCGCTACCACCCAGGATGCGGCGGATCTGGCTTTGCCAGTCCGCTCGCATCGCCCCCTGGGGGGCGCGCGTCAGCGCGTAGGGGGGGTCATGCCAATGCGTCGGGATAGGGACTGGTGTCGATGTGATGGAGCATGTCGCGCGCCAGGGCCTGCATCATGTCGGCCTTGACCCCCGCATACCCGGCATCGTCCCACAGGTTTCTGGCCTCGATGGGATCCCGTTCCAGGTCGTACAGCTCGCCCCACTCGGCGCCGTCGTAGATCGTCAGGCGATAGCGGTCCGAACGCAGGGTACGGCAGCGGATGCGGGCGTCGAAGCCCAGGATGACGCGCTGGCCCTCTTCCTCGATCATCAGGTGTTCGCGCACGCGCTCGGCCTTGCCGGCCATGACGTCCAGCAGGCTCTTGCCCTGGATGCCATTGAAGCCGGCCACGCCCGCGCGCGCCAGGATCGTGGGCGCGACGTCGATGGTGCTGGCCAGTGCGCTGCCGGCGCCCCGCACCGGCTGCCGCGGGTCATGCCAGATGAACGGCACCCGCACCAGGCCGCGATAGTGGATGGGGCCCTTCAGCATCAACTGGTGGTCGCCCAGATAGTCGCCGTGGTCGCTGGTGAAGATCACCACCGTGTCGTTCTCCAGCCCCAGCCGCTTCAGCGCCGCCAGTACCCGGCCGATCTGGTGGTCGATGTTGGTGATCGACCCGTAGTTCAGCGCCAGCGCCTCCTTGGCCTCGCGTTCGGTGCAGGCGAAGATGGCGGGCGTATGCTTGACCGCCTTGCCGCTGTCGCGCTGCCGGTACAGCCATTCGACGTGGGGCAGCGGCGCCTCGCCGGTGTGGAAGGACGGCGGCAGCTTCATTTCGTCGGGGTCGTACATGTCCCAGTACTTGCCCGGCGGCGTGAAGGGATGGTGGGGATCGGGGAACGAGCACTGGATGAAGAACGGCTGGCCGCCGGCGCGCTCCAGGCGCTCGATGGTGCGGTCGGCGATGTAGGCGCTGGGATAGAGCTCCTCGGGCACCGCCGTGCGCCAGGCCTGGCCGAACGAGGTCAGCACGTAGTCCGGCGCGGGCGTGGCGGCCTTCGGCCCGATCAGGGCCTCCACCTCGGGATGGTGCCGGCGCAGCCATTGGCGGTAGTGGCCGTGGACGGAGTCGCTGTGATCGTCCACCAGGTCCACGTCCTCGAAGCCGTAGAACGGATAGTCGAGGTCGTAGCCCTCCTGGGTCAGCCACTTGTTGCGGTTCTCCTGGTCGTAGCGCCCGGGCCCGCGCACCTTCGCCTCGCGCGCCAGCCGGTCGGCGGGATTGGGCGGCCACGGCGGCGGATTGTCCGTCATGTTCTGGAAATGCGCCTTGCCCACCAGCGAGGTGCGGTAGCCGGCCTGGCGCAGCACGTCCACGAAGGTGGCCGATTGCAGGTCGAGCGGAATGCCGTTGTGGCGCGCGCCATGGGCCGAGGGGTAGCGCCCGGTCAGCAGGCTGGCGCGGTTGGGCATGCAGATGGGCGTGGCGACGTGCATCTCGTCGCCGCGCCAGCCGGCGGCGGCCAGCGCGTCCAGGTTGGGCGTGGCGACGACACGGTTGCCATAGGCGCCCAAATGGTCGGCGCGATGCTGGTCGGTGATGAACAACAGGAAATTGACGGGGCGTTGCGATTGCGGCATCGGGGATTCCATCGAAGCGTAGTCGGCCGGGCTCATTCGGCGGTGGCGCCGGAAATCTGCACCGCCCGCTTCCACTTGGGCATGTCGGCGGCGATCTGGCGGCCCATGTCGGCCGGGCTCATCGGGCGGGGCACCATGCCCAGCTCGGCCATGGTCTGCGCGAAACCCGGCTTGTCCAGTGCCTTGCGCACGTCGGCATTGATCCGGTCGACCACGGCGGCGGGCGTGCCGGCCGGCGCCGTCAAGCCCATCCACGAGGTCACGGACACCTCCGGCGCCACGTCCTTGAACAGCGGCACGCCGGGCAGCGTGGGGAACGGCTCGGGGTTGGCCACGGCCAGCACGCGCACCGCGCCCGACTTGATGAACGGCGCCGCGGGCGCGATGCCGCCCATCATCAGCGGCACGTGTCCGGCCGCCAGGTCGGCCATGGCGGGACCGGCACCCTTGTAGCCCACGTGCACCACGTCCAGGTGGGCGGCCGCCTTCAGCAGTTCCATGCCCATGTGATGGACCGTGCCCGACCCGGGCGAGGCATAGCTGTACTTGCCGGGCGTCTTGCGGATCAGTGCCACCGCTTCCTGGAACGTCGTCGCCGGGAACGACCGGTGCGCCAGCAGCACCACGACGTTGTCGGCCACCATCGCCACCGGCGCGAAGTCCTTGACCGGGTCGTAGGGCAGTTGCTTGAACAGAAAGCTGTTCACGCCATGCGTGTTCGAGGTCGCCATCAGCAGCGTGTAGCCGTCGGGCGCGGATTTGGCCACCGCCTCGGAGGCGATCAGGCCGGAGGCGCCGGGCTTGTTCTCGACGATGACGGTATAGCCCTGCTGCTCGGACATCACGCGCGCCAGTTGCCGCGTCATCACATCCACGGCACCGCCCGGGGCGAAAGGCACGACGATGCGCACGGGACGGGACGGAAAGGCCGCCGGCTGCGCGGCGGCGGTCGCGGCCACGGCGAATGTGGCACAGGCCGCGACGAGGATACGGGTCGCACCCATGTTGTCTCCTTGCATGATGGATTTGTGCCCGGAGTATGGATGCAAGGGCCCGGACTGGATAATGACTAATGGGCCCGCTGCCATGAATTCTGGTTATTCCGGCCGCCGGCCGACCGCCTGGGCCGCATGCCTGAGGCAGGACAGGAAATCCTCCAGCACGGGCGTCGGCATCGTGCCCGCCCGCCGCAGCACGCCCACCGTGGCCCGGCGTCCCAGCGCCAGAGGCAGGACCTTCAGCCGCTCCAGCCGGGACAGCGCCTGCACCACGGCGTCCGACATCACCGCCAGCATCTCGTCGTCCTGCAGCAGCGAGGCGATCAGCACCACCGACGAAGCCTCGATGGCGGCGCGCGGCGGCGGCTCGCCCACCGCGGCCAGGGCCAGTTCCATCTCGCGCCGCAGGGGCGTGCCCGACTGGGGCATCGCCCACGGATAGTCGCGGGCCTGGGCCCAGCTCACCTTGCGCAGCCGCGCCAGCGGGTGGCCCCGGCTGGCCACCACGCATATGCCTTCATCCAGCAGCGGCTCGGCCACGACCGCCGGATCGACCGGCGCCTCGATGCGGGACACGATGCAATCGAGCCTGCCCTCCTTGAGCTGGGGCAGCAGCTTCTCCAGCGAATTCTCGTGGACGACGGTGCAGATGCCCGGCCGCAGGCGGCGGTAGTTGCCCAGGCAGGCGGGCAGCAGTCCGCTGGTCCCGATGGGCGTGGTGCCGACCAGCAACTGCCCGTCCGAGCCGTCGCTCATCGCGCGCAGCGTCTCGCCGGTGCGTTCCAGCTCCCCCAGCACCACCCGCGCGTGCTCGACCAGCGTATCGCAGAAACGCGTGGGCACCAGCCCGCGCGAGTGCCGCTCGAACAGCTCCACGCCCAGGTCGGTTTCCAGCTCGCGCAGCCATTTGGACAGCGCGGGCTGGGTCATGTGCATCCGCGCCGCGGTCAGGCTGAGGTTGGCCGTCTCGTGAAGAGAGACCAACACATACAGTTGCCTGACACGCAGGCGTTGAATCCAGTCCATGAAACCTCCGCACCCCGACGACGCCTCATTCTGGCACAGCCGGGGGGCGGAGGCCCCGAGGGATGCGGCGGCTACGCCGCCTGCGGCGCCATGGGCACGAATGCGTCGCAATGGAAGCGGTCGGTGGCCAATCCCCGCTCGTGCACGAAGCCCTGGCGCGCCGCGCTTATCATCGCGGGCGAGCCACAGGCATAGACCTCGTGATCCGCCAGCGAGGCGAAGTCGTCCATCACCGCCTGGTGGACGAACCCGCGGCGGCCCTGCCAGCCTTCGTCCGGCGGGCTGTCGGACAGCACGGGCACGAAGCGGAACCAGCCGTGCTTGTCGGCCCATTTGCGCGGCAGGTCCGCCAGGTACAAGTCCTCTTCCCGGCGCGCGCCCCAGTAAAGCGTCATCGGCCGCTTGAGCTTGCGCTTGATGGCGTCCTCCACCATGGACTTGATGGGGGCGAAACCCGTGCCGCTGGCCACCAGCACCGCCGGCCGGCCGGTCTCGCGCAGGTAGAAATCGCCGAACGGCAGCGACACGTCCAGCAACTGGCCGGCCTGCATCGACTCCGCCAGGTAGCCCGAGAACTTCCCGCCCGGAACGTGGCGGATGTGCAGCTCCACGCCGTCGCTCTGCTGCGGCGGATTGGCCATCGAGAAATGGCGTATGGTGCCGTCCGCCATCCGCACGTGCAGGTACTGCCCCGCCTTGAAGCGCACCCGCGTGCCGGCGGGAAAACGCAGATGCAGCACCGTCACGTCGTGGGCGGCGCGCGCCAGCCGGTAGACCTTGGCGGCCACGGTCTTGCTGGCGGCGGGATCGCGGCGCTCGATGTCGCGCACCGCCACGTCCAGGTCGGAACAGGGCCGGGCCTGGCACAGCAGCGTCCCGCCCTCGCGCCGCTCGTCGTCGTCCAGCACGCCCTCGCCGGCGCCGCCGCGGACGTCCCCGCGCACGATGCGGCCCCGGCAACTGCCGCAGATGCCGGTGCGGCAGGAATACGGGATCTCGTAGCCGGCGGCCAGGGCGCCGTCCAGGACGGTCTGGCCGTCCTCGCAGGGAAATTCGATGTCTCGTTGATCGATGCGTATGGTGTATTGCATGGATTCCATCCCGGTCCGGCGGACCTAGTGATCGGCCAGCCCGGCCAACAGGCGCACGGTACGCAATACCGCGGCCGGGTCGGCCGTGCCCTGTCCGGCGATGTCGAAGGCGCAGCCGTGCCCGACGCTGCTGAAACGCACGCCGCCGCCCAGGGAAAGCGCGCTGGCCTGGCGGGGGCTCAGCAGCTTGACGGGAATGTGCCCCTGGTCGTGGAACATGGCCAGGTACACGTCATGCCCGCGTTGCGCCAGCATCAGGTCTGCTCCTTGGGGACCGTCCACCTCCAGGCCCATGGCGCGCAGGCGCGCCACCGCGGGCTCGGTGATGGCCTGGTCCTCGTCGCCGAACAGACCGCCCTCGCCCGCGTGCGGATTGATGCCGAAAATGCCCAGGCGCGGCCGCTCGATGCCGATCGCCCGCGCGCCGTCGATGACGGCCAGCGCCGCGTCCACGACCAGTTGCGTGTCCAGCCGGGCCAGTGCATGCCGCACCGGTTCGTGCAGCGTCACGTGGCCGATCCTGAGGTCGGGCGTGACCAGCATCAGGAACACCCGGTCGGCCGGCGTCCCCGTCAGTTGCGCGATCAGCCCCGGATAGCCCGAGAACGCAATGCCGGCCCGCGCCACGGATGTCTCCGAATGCGGACAGCCGACCACGGCATCGACCAGGCCGGCGCGGGCCAGCCGCACCGCCTCGCGCACGTAGGCCACCATGGCCGCGCCCGCGGCGGCGCGCACCTCGCCCGGCCGATACTCCGACGGCGGCAGCGCCGCCACCTCGGCCCACGACACCTGGTCCGGCAGGCGCGCCGCGCCCGGGTCGAAGGCCGCCAGCGCCATGCCGGGAGCGTGGCGCGCCACCTGCTCGCGCAACACGAAGCCATCGCCCACCAGCACGCAATCGACCGGGGCGCCGCGCAGCGCGTGGACGGCCTTGACGGCGATCTCCGGGCCGATGCCGTTGGCATCGCCCAGCGCGATGGCAATGCGCTTGCGCACGGTTCCGGCGGATGGTCGGGCGTCGGCGCTCATAGCGGTATCGCCAGCAGGGTATCGAAGTTCCGGCTGTCGCAGATGACCAGCCGCTCGGCGAAGCTCAACTGCCCGTCCGCGCCCTCGACCACGCGATCCTGGTAGCGGCCCGAGGCGAACACCTCGGTGGCGCCGTCGCGCATGATGCGCACCACGAGGAACGGCGTCTCGACGCTGGCCACCCCGTCCTGCACGCCCAGCATGAACGGCAGTCCGACGATGTGGCGATAACGGTGGCGCTCGTAGACGTTGGCCTCGCGCAGCGCCGATACGCGGTCCCGCAGCATGGCGCGCGTGTCGGCATAGATCACGCCCGCCTGCATGCCCGCCGCGTGGTTCTCGGCGGTATTGATGACGTACAGGCAGCGCTCCTGGAAGAACGCCGGCCAGGCCTCGACCTCGTCGTTGTCGATGCAGCGCGCGTAGGCGGCGTTCAGCGCGCCCAGCCGCTCTTGCGTAAATTCGGCCATGCTCTTCAGATCTCCATATAGCCGCGATAGGCGTTCCAGAAACCGCGCACCGACGCTTCGGTGGTGCGGTTCTCCTGCGTCTCGATGCCGCTGCCTCCCATTTCCAGCACGGCCGCCTGGCCATCGCTGCCCGCGATGCCGCGCTGCACGAAGCCACCCACCGCGCCATCCTCCATGGAAACGAATCCGGCCGGCCCGGTCAGGTTGGACTGCTTCAACCGCATGCGCCGCAGCTCCGGCGTGTCGTCCTGGAACCCCAGGTAGGTCCAGTTCAACACCGTCCGGTCCAGCCCGTCCGGCAGGATCTGGCGAATCGCCAGGGTGTTCTGGATCTGCGCCAGCACGAAGCCGGGGAACACCGACAGGATCTGCAAGGTCACGCCGTCGCCGAACTCGTCGCAGCCGTCCAGCATGCTCGGGTCGGCCAGCGCATAGCCCTCCTTGTCCGAGCGCAGTTTTTCGGCGCTGTATTCGGCATTGGGCTGCGGCTGGTGCGAGACCTTGGAATAGCTGACGTGGTGGGCGCCGGTCTCGCTCACGATCACCCCGCCCTTCTGCGACAGGCGGTTGATGTTGAAGGTGGTGAAGAACACGTGCAGCAGGCTGGCGTGGTAGGAGTCCTTGACGTTCTCCATGTACAGCTTCCAGTTGTTCGGAATGGTCTGCTTGAAGCGGCCGATCACCTCCACCGGCTTGCACAGCACGCGCTCGATACGCTCCAGGATCTCGTCGCCCAGGTACTCCTCGATCGGCGGCACGTCCTCGTCCAGGCTGCCGAACACCATGCCCGCCACGCTGGCGGTGCGCAGCTTGCGCGGGTGATGGTCTTCCATGCGGAACTCCGGCGGCATGCCGCCCTTGCCGTTCACGCCCTGCTGGAACGCGACGCCGCGCAGGTTGCCCTGCAGGTCATAGCGCCAGGCGTGGTAGACACAGGCGAAATCGCGCGTCTTGCCTTCGTCCTCCAACGCGATCAGCGCGCCGCGGTGGGCGCAGCGGTTTTCGAAAGCCTGCAGTTCGCCGTCCTCGTCGCGGGCCACGATGACCGGCATGGCGCCCACGAAGGTGGTGCGATAGGAGCCGGGCTCGGGAATCTCGGCCTCCAGGCACAGGTAGTTCCAGGTCGGCCCCTGGAAGACGCGCCGTTGCTCGGCCTCGTGGATTTCCTGGTCGCGGTAGAGCCAGTAAGGCACGCGGGTCAGGCCCGGCTCCCAGGTCCGCCGGGATTCTTGGGTTTCGCTGTGGGACATGGACTTCCTCGTTGCTGCAAGCATCAGTTGATGGTGACGTCGGCCGTGTCGATGGCCTGCTTCCACTTGGCGCGCTCGGCGCGCATGAATTCGGCCATCTGGGCCGGCGTGTCGCCGACGACTTCGGCGCCTTGCTCGATGAACTTCTGCCTGACGTCGGGCATCTTCAGTACCTCGACGATGGCGGCGTTGAGCTTGCGTACCACCTCGGGTGGCGTGCCGGCCGGCGCGACCACGCCGAACCAGGTGCTGACGTCGAAGCCGGGCAGCCCCGACTCGGCCAGCGTCGGCGTCTTCGGCAGCAAGGGGCTGCGCTGCGCGCTGGTCACGGCCAGGATGCGCACCTTGCCCGACTCATGCTGGCGAAAGGTCGAACTGATGTTGTCGAAGAAGGCGTCCACCTGTCCGCCCATCAGGTCGGCCAGCGCCGGCGCCGTGCCCTTGTACGGCACGAACACGAAATCCAGGCCGGCCTGGGCCGCGACCAGGGCACCCGTCAGGTGCGAGGTCGTGCCGTTGCCCTGCGTCGCCACGGTCACCTGCCCGCCGTTCTTGCGGGCATAGCCGATGAAATCCTGCGCCGACTTCACCGGCAGGCCGGTCTTGACGGCCAGCACGTTGGGCACGCGCGCCAGCACGGTCACCGGCGCGAAGCGCTCGGGATCGAACGGCAGGTTCTTGTACAGATACTGGTTGATGGTCAGCGGCGCCGGCGGCGTGGCCATCAGCGTGTAGCCGTCGGGCGCCGCCTTGGCCACCATGTCGGCGCCGATATTGCCGCCCGCGCCCGGCCGGTTGTCGATGATGACGGGCTGGCCCCATGCCGCGTTGAGCTTCTCGCCGATGATGCGGGGCAGCACATCGGCCGTGCCCCCGGCCGAGAAAGGCACGACGATGCGTACCGGGCGATTGGGGAAAGCGCCGTCGTCGGCCTGCGCCGGGCTGGCGATCGCCGCCCATACCGCGACGGCACAGGCTGTCCATGCAGTTTGTCTCATCCTTGACCTCGTTTGGATAAATCGAACAGAAAGTCGCAAAGCGAACGTTAGTTCGCAGATATCCCACGATCAAGAAAAGTGGTTAGAATGTTCGCAAAACGAACACCTCGCGACCATGAGCACCGTGCCCGAACCCCGCAGCAAAGAAGACAAGGAATACGTCGCCGGCCTGGAGAAAGGCCTGGCGATCATCGAGGCCTTCGGCCTGCGCAGCGGCCCGCTCACCCTGAGCGAGGCGGCCGAGATCACCGGGCATCCGCGCGCCACGGCGCGCCGTTCACTGCTGACGCTGCAACGGCTGGGCTATGTGGAAAGCGACGGCAGGTACTTCCGGCTGGCGCCCCGCGCGCTGCGCCTGGGGCACGCCTATGTCAGCTCCAGCCCCCTGCCCAAGCTGGTCCAGCGGGTGCTGGAAACCATCAGCGAGCGCACCAAGGAATCCAGTTCCCTGGCCGTGCTGGACGGCGGCGAAGTCGTCTTCGTGGCGCGCGCCGCGACCCGGCGCAGCCTATCGGACGGCCTGGGCATGGGCTCGCGCCTGCCCGCCCATTGCGCGGCCACCGGACGCGTGCTGATGGCCGCCCTGCCGGACGAGGAAATCGCGCGCCTGCTGGGCCGCATGCCGCGGCGCGCGCTCACGCCCCGCACCCGCACGGGGATCCCCGAACTGACGGCGGTGCTGGAGGAAACGCGGCGCCTGGGTTATGCCACCAGCGACGAGGAACTCGAACTGGGCCTGCGCTCCATCGCTGTTCCCATCCACGATCAGGCCGGACGCACCGTCGCGGCGATGAGCCTGGTAGCGGGCACCGGCCGCTATACGCTGGACAGGATGGTGGAGGTCCTGCTGCCCGAACTGCTGGGTGGCCGCCGGATGCTCAGCGCCATGCTCTAGCGCAGTGCCTAGGCCACCGCCTGCTTCACGCGGTCCCGCCCGGCCAGCTTGGCCAGATAAAGCGCCCGGTCGGCCCGGCGGAACACGTCGTCGAAATCCCGGTCGCGCGGCTCGCAGCTGGCCACGCCTGCCGAAATCGTGATGGGCACCGGCGCGCCGTCGATGCTGAAGCGGCTGTCCGCCACGGCGACGCGGATACGCTCGAGCGCCGCGACTGCCGCCGGCAGGTCCAGGTCGTCCATCAGCACCACGAACTCCTCGCCGCCCGTGCGCGCGACCAGGTCGCCCTTGCGCGCCGCCTGTTTCAGGCAATCCGCGGTGAAGGCCAGCACCTCGTCGCCCACGCCGTGGCCGTGGGTGTCGTTGATCCTCTTGAAATGGTCGATGTCGATCACCCCGACCGCCAGGCCGGCGCCGGTCGCCCGCGTCCGGCGGAACGCCATGTTCCCGTCCTCGACCAGCGTGCGCCGGTTCGGCAGGCCGGTCAGGTAGTCGGTGGCCGCCGCGATCTCCAGTTGACGCTTCACCCGTTCGGCGCAAAGCAGGACGAACGCCGTGGTGCCGATCACCGGCAGCAGGGCCACGAACATGGGCGAGACCAGATTGATGCCGTAGTCGTTGGTCGCGATCGTGGCCTCGCGCGGCACGTCCAGATGCAGGTAGACGGCCACCCGGCCGATGACGTAGACGACGACCAGGCCATAGATCACGATCAGCATGCGCCGGCTGCGGGACTCGTCCTCGGTGCGCATCTCGTGCAGCAGCCACATCGACCGGAGCAGCAGCAGCGACCAGGCGGCCGACGTCAGCCCGATGCGGCAGATGAAGCACGGCTCGATGGCCGACAGCCAGAACGTGCCGGCCACCGCGGCCGTGGCGATCACGATGTCCACCGGCGACGAACGGCGGCCGTAGAAACGCTCGAACGCCCGGTGGTAGGAACCCAGGCCGAACAGCAGCGTGCCGTTCGCCAGGGTCACCATGACCGGCATGGGCATGCCGCTGCCGAACGCGAAGAAGCCGCTGCCCAGGGCGACCAGGGCCGTTCCGGCCTGCCAGCGGATGGCGGCGGGCCGCAGCGTCCACGGAAGGCCTCGGTAGACGTTCGCCAGCACGGCCCCGTTGGCCAGCACCATCAGTGCAACCGTCGCGAAGACCGACTTGGCGTCCATGCCCTTGCGGCCCCTCCGGTCAGGGCCTGTGCGCGGGAGCGCCGATCGGCGGCATCATGTCGAGCACGTCGGACAGGCCGCCGGCATCGCAGGCCTTGCCGAAATACCATCCCTGCAGCAGGTCGCACCCCATGCGGGACAGGAGCCTGGCCTGTTCCGCGGTTTCCACGCCCTCGGCGGTCACCGTCTTGCCCAGGCTGTGCGCGATGTCGATGATGCCCCGCACGATGGCCTGGTCCTCGGCCGACGCCACCAGGTTGGCGACGAAGCTGCGGTCTATCTTCAGCCGGTCGATGGGCAGCAGGCGCAGGTGCGTCAACGAGGCATGGCCCGTACCGAAATCGTCCAGGGCGATCTCCACGCCGGCCTCGTGCAGCCGGCGCAGGCCGTCCTCCACCCGCTTCTGGTTCAGGCCCAGGAACATGCTTTCCGTCACCTCGACACAGAACCGGTCCGGCCCGATCCCGCTGTCGCGGACCAGCGCGAAGAAGCGGTCGAGAAAGGCCTCGGAACGAAAATCGGAGTTCGTCAGGTTGATCGCCACGCGCCCGAGCCGGATGTTCCTCGCGTACAGCGCGTCCACGTCCCGGAACACTCGCTCGAGCATGAACATCCCCAGCGCCGCGCGGACCGCGGGATCGGCGAAGCCTTCCTGGAACGCGGCCGGCGGCAGGAGGCCGCGCTGCGGATGCCGCCACCGCATCAGCGCCTCCAGCGCGACCTTGCCGCCCGGCGCGACGGGAACGATGGGCTGGTAATGCAATTCGAACGCGTCGCGCCGCAGCCCCGTCTCGATCTCGGCCAGGAGCTCCGACTTGCGCTCCGCCACTTCCCTGAGCTTGGGCTGGAAGCATTCCAGGCGGTCGCGGCCCAGCGACTTGGCATGGTAGAGCGCCAGATCGGCGGCCCGGAACATGCTTTCGCTGTCCTCGCCATGCCCGGGAAACGCGGACACGCCCAGGCTGGCCGAACAGCGCCGCGACGTCTCGGCGATGCGCAAGGGATCGCGCACGCTTTCCAGCGCCCGCTCGAATACCTCGGTGGCCTCGTCGTCCGTCGCGCCGGCCAGGACCAGTCCGAACTCGTCACCCCCCATCCGGGAAACCGACAGGCGCGGGTCGTCCACCGCCCTCAGCCGCCGGGCCACCTCGCGCAGCAATTCGTCCCCGGCCAGGTGGCCGAAGAAATCGTTGATTTCCTTGAAGGCGTCGACGTCCATCAATCCCAGGTGAAAGCCCGTTCCTGTCCGCCGGCACTCGCCGACCAGCGACGCCACGTGCTGGTGGAACCAGCTGCGATTGGGCAGCCCCGTCACCGGATCGACATAGGCGATGCGACGCAGGCTCTCCTTGCTGGTCCTCAAGGCGTCCTCGAGCAGCTTGCGCTCGGTGATGTCCAGGCAGATCGAGGTGTAGCTGTCCACCGTGCCGTCCGGCAGGACGCGGGGCACGATGGTCGTTTCCATCCAGTAGAGCGAGCCGTCCTTGCGCTGGTTGCAGATCTCGCCATGCCAGACGCGGCCTTGGGCGATCTCGCGGTACATGGCGCGGAAGAACGCCGTGCCATGCAGGCCGGACTTCAGCATCCGGTGGTTGGAGGCGAGCAATTCCTGCCGGGTATAGCCGCTGATCTCGCAGAACCGCGCGTTGACATAGGTAATCGTGCCCCGGGCATCGGTACTGGCCACGATGGCGGCGCAGTCCAGCGCGTAGCGTATGAAATCCGTCTCCGGCTCCAGGCCGCCCGGGAACCTCGCGTCGTTGGCGGGTTCCCTCGTGCCGACTTTCCGCCGGCTGTTGTTGTACTGCGGGGGCACGCGCTCCCTCCTCCACGGCTGGGCCGGTCTTCCCCCGAAAGGCGCGAAGCCGATCCGGCGCGCAGGGGGAAGGACGGTCCGCCCGATATTCTATTGATTGGAATTCCCCCATGATCCAGGAAATAACGCTTGTTTTCCATCACCCCGTGCGGAATCTTCCGCCACGGCCACCCGGCCGGACCGGAGACCGCGGCCGTTTCCGGTATGCTTGACGCCCCCAGAACAAGGAGACATCCCATGTTCCGCAAATGCCTTGCCATCGCCGCGCTGGCGCTGGCCGCCACCGGCGCCCATGCCCAGGCCTATCCCGCCAAGCCCATCCGCCTGCTGATTCCCTTCCCGCCGGGTGGCGGCACCGACATCCTCTCGCGCCTCGTCGCCACCAGGCTGGGCGAGTCCGAGAAATGGACCATCGTGGCCGAGAACCGCGCGGGCGCGGGCGGCACCATAGGCATCGCCGCCGCCGTGCGCGCCGCGCCCACCGGCTACGAGATGGTGATGGGCCAGAAGGACAACCTGGTGGTCGCGCCCTGGCTGTACAAGAGCGTGGCCTACGATCCGACCAAGGACCTGGTCGCGGTGGCGCACGTCGGCTATACGCCCATCGTCATCGTCACGCAGGCGAATTCCCGCTTCAAGACCCTGGCCGACGTGGTCGGCGCGGCCAAGGCCGCACCGGGCTCCATCACGTACGGATCCCCCGGCAGCGGCACCACCATCCACCTGGCCGGCGAGATCTTCAAGGACGCCGCGAAGATCGACATCCGGCACATCCCCTACAAGGGCTCGAACGCCGCCATGATGGACGTGCTGGCCGGCAACGTCGATCTGCTGGTGTCCTCGGTGCCGTCGGCCATGGCGCAGATCCAGACCGGCAAGCTGCGCGCGCTGGCCGTCACCAGCGCCAAGCGCAGCACCTCGCTGCCCGACGTGCCCACCGTCGCCGAACTGGGCTACAAGGGCTTCGACGTCAGTACCTGGTACGGCCTGTTCATGCCCGCCGGCACGCCCAGGGAGATCGTCGCCACCATGAACACCGCGGTCAACAAGTTGCTGGCCCAGCCCGAGACCCGCGAAGCCATCCACGCCCAGGGCGCCGAGGCGCAAGCCATGTCGACCGAGGAGTTCGCCCAGTTGCTCAAGACCGACTATCTGAAATGGAAGGACATCGTGCGCGCCGCCAACGTCACGGTGGAATGAGGCCGGTCCGCTGAAACACGCTGCAATACCTGCATGGCCCGGCGGGGCTGGCGCGGCCATGCGCGAGGCATAGAATCGACGCAACGCCTGTGTTCCGGGCGTCGCACTGCCTCAAGGAGATCATCATGGCATCCAAGCGTCTGCTGGCGCATCTGCTGACCGGTATCCTGCTCGCGGCCTCGACCGCGTCCTACGCGCAGGGCGGCCCTCCCGGCGGACGGCCCGGCGGCGGCCCTGGCCATGGCGGACCGGGACATCCCGGCATGGGCCATCCGGGGCCCGGCCCCCGCCACGACATGGGGCGCGGCCCGGGCGGCGCGCCTGGCCACGACCACCGGGGCCCGCCGGGACGCGGGCCCGGGGATCCCGCCTATCGGCACTGGTCCAAGGGCGACCGCGTCCCCTACCCCTATCGCGGGCCGCAGTACGTGGTGGATAACTGGCGCGTGCATCGCCTGTCCCCGCCTCCCCGCGGCTACCACTGGATCAACGTCGGCGCCGACTACTTCCTGATCGGTGTGGCCACCGGCGTCGTGCTCCAGGCCATTCTGAACCCGTAGTCCCGCACCGCAGGCCTCCCGTCCCGCCGGAACGGGGGGCCTGCGCGCCCTAGTCCACCCGCACGCCCGCCGCCTTCACCAGCTTGCCGAACCGCTCCGTGTCGGCGCGCACCAGCGCCGCGAACTCCTCCGGCGTCCTGGTCTCGGTCCCGTCCACGCCCATCTTCACCAATTGCTCGCGCACGTCGGGCGCCGCCATGGCCTTGGCAATGCCGTCGTGCAGGCGATTGACGATGGCGGCCGGCGTGCCCCTGGGCGCGAACACACCGTACCAGGTGGCGAAACGGTAGTCGGGCAGGCCCGACTCGGCCACCGTGGGCAGGTCGGGGAACTCCGCCAGCCGGCGCGCGCCGGTCACGGCAAGCGCGCGCAGCTTGCCCGTCTTCACATAGGGTGCCGTGGTCGGATAGGTATCGAACCCGACCTGCAGGCGCCCCGCCAGCAGGTCCGGCATCGATTGCCCGGTGCTTTTGTACGGCACGTGCAGCAACTGCACCCCCGCCATGCTCTTGAACATCTCGCCCGCGATGTGCGGCGTGGTGCCGCTGCCGGCGGACGGGAAACTGAGCTCGCCGGGATGCGCCTTCGCGTAGGCGATCAGCTCGGGCACGCTGTGCACCGGCACCGATGGATGCACGGCGATGAAATGCGGCACCGAGGCCGTCAGCGTCACGGGCGCGAAATCCGTGGCGGTGTCGTACGGAATGTTGTTGAACAGATGCGGCAGGATGGTGTTGACCGACACCACCCCCATCATCAAGGTATAGCCGTCGGCCGGCGCCTTGGCCACCATCCCGCCGGCCACGATGCCGCTCGCCCCCGGCTTGTTCTCGACCACGACCGACTGGCCTAGGATCTCGGACAGCCGGGGCGCGATGACCCGCGCCACCACGTCGGTCCCGCCTCCCGGCGCGAACCCCACCAGCAGCCGGATCGGCCGGCTCGGAAACGTCTCGTCCTGCGCCCGGGCGTACGAGGCCACGCCCAGTACCGCCACCACTCCCACCCCCAACGCACACCGCAGCATTCGGTTCATGGCCCAGCTCCTCAATCGACGAATCAGCCTATCGTTTCACGCAACAGCCTCATCCAGTTGCCCCCCATGATCTTGTCGATGTCGGCCCGGCCGAAGCCTCGCCGGTCCAGTTCGACAATGATGTTCTGCACGCCGGCGGGCGTGCGCATCCACTCCGACCAGCCTTCGTGCGGCGCGATCTCCATCTCCTTGGCCGGCGCGCTCTGGCGCGACCACTTCGCGTAGCGCCACCAGGTCCGTACCGAACGCGGATGACCGGGGCAGTAATCGGTGCCGATGGCCACCGCGTCGATCCCCAGCAGGTCCACCGTCCACGCCACCATGTCGCCGAACTGCTCCAGCGTCGTCGCCGCGCCATGCCGGGTCATGTTGCGATTGGGCGTCAGGCCGATCACGCCGCCGCGCCGGGCGAGCTCGCGCAAGGCCTCGGTCTGCTTGAGCCGGCCCGCGCCATATACCGGCGTGCCCACGTATTCACGCGGGTTGGCATGCGTGATGGCCACCGGCTTGGCCGACATCTGGATGGCCTCCAGCGTCGTGCGCTCGCCGCAATGGGACAGGTCGATCAGGATGCCGAGCTGGTTCATTTCCTCCAGTGCCAGCTTGCCGAACCGCGACGAGATACCGGTGTCCTTTTCTTCCCAGTAGCCGCAGCCGATGTAGTTCTGCAAGTTATAGGTCAGCTGCATCACGCACACGCCCAGCTGGCGGAACATGGCGAAGAGGTCCAGGTTGTGCTCCACCGGCGCGGTATTCTGGAACCCGAACATCACGGCCGTGCGGCCCGAGGCGGCCACGGCCTCGATCTCGGCCACGCTGGCGGCGGGCGCGACGATGTCCTGGTTCTGCTCCAGCACCACGCGCCACTTGCCCAGCAGGCCCAGGGTCTCGGCGGCGTTCTCCCACACCGCCACCGTGGTGTTGACGCAGCCGATGCCGGCTTCGCGCCATTCCTCGAACCAGCGCCGCTCCGGCACCGGCATCGACAATCCGTCGACGATGATGCCGGCCTGTCCATTGACGTTGTTCATCTGCATCGTCCTTCGCGCGTCACGCGCATCCTTGGCTGGAGGGGACATGGCGGAGCATGTTCAGGTCCATGTCGTCGTCGGCCGGCGGGCGGCCTTGCAGCGTGCCGTCGTCGCGCAGGATGACCGGCCCGGCATGGCGGCGCGAGACCACCGAGTCCGGAGCCAGGGCCTCGTTCGACAAGGCGTGGATGGCCCGCCACAAGCCGCCATCGACCGGATAGCCGTGGCGGATGGCCTGGGCCAGCAGCGGATCCCATTCGTCGATGCCCAGGGGCCGCGCGGTGTTGAACAGCGTCACCACCGCCTTCGGCCCCTGGCCCGTGGCCTCGTCGGGCTGCGAGACTTCGGCGCCTATGCCGTAGCGGCGGCCCAGCCCGGCCATGACGTGCAACTCGTGCAGGTCCTGCACGCCGGACACGCGCAGCGTGGCCCGCCCCGCCGACCGGGCGCGTTCCACGCCCAGGTCCATCAGGGTGGGCAGCAGCACCCAGGCGTGGATGCCGCCGCCGTCCACGACCAGCGCGCCGTCATCGGCATCCACCACCGACACCCGGTCCAGCCAGCCTTCGCGCAGCCGTTCATGGCCTTCATACAGGGCGCGGAACCCGCCCAGCCCCATGGACTGGGAAAGCAGCACCACTTCCCTCACGCCGTGCACGTAGCCGGGCGGCAGGCGGCACACCAGCAGAATGCGGTCTATGCACATGCGCGCCTCGCGCACGGACACATCGAACACGCGGGCAGAATCGGCGGCTTGCCTGTTCATAGGACGGGCTCCTGGGGATAGAACCAATGGGGATCGGCGCCGGCTGCGATGTCGGCGGCGGTGGGCGCGCCCTGGTAGATGACGCCGCGCAGGTTGCGCTGCAGGTAATCGCGCGTCTTGTCGATGCCGTGTATGCCGATGTTGATGAAACGCGTGATCTCGCACGGCACGAAGTGCTCGCCCATGATGTTGGCGCGGGGCGAGTGAAAGGCCATGCCGCTGAGCGTCTGCACGCGGCTCACGATGAAACGGTATTCGGGCTTGTCCAGCAGGAAGCGCGCGACGCTGGTGGCCGGCGGCCGCTGGGCGATCTCGCGGTCCAGCCCCACCACCAGGCGCGGCAGGTCCAGGCCGAGGTTGAAGACCTCGCCGGCCTCGGCGCGCGGACCCCGCCGGGGTTCTTCGGCCGTGGCCGACTTGTACCAGACGAATTTCGACGCTCCCTCGGACTCCAGGTCGATGTCGAAGGCCCACCCGTACTCGGCATGCAGCAGGTCGCGCAGATGGCCGATGGACATCGACGGATCGGTCGCGTATTCCTCGTCCACCGCCAGGCCCTCGGCCAGGCGGTCGCACAGCTCGGGCACCAGTTCGGTCAGCAGGCCCAGGAAGGTTTCGTAGGCTTCCTCGTGCACCGTGCCGTCCAGCGCGTCGCACAGCGCGGACAAGGGATAGCGTTCGACGCTGCCCCGCACCGTGCCGGTGTCGTGCAGCGCCTGCACCTGTGCCCGGATGGCCGCCAGGTCGGCGGCGATGTCCGCGCTGGCCGTGAACTGTTCGTAATCCATGCGATCCTCGCGCCGGAACGCGATGGCCTTGTCCAGCAGCTTCAACAGCAGCGCCAGCTTCGCATCGCCGGCCGCCACGCGCAGCCGCTTGGCGCCCACGATGGCCTGTTCCCGCGCCAGTACCCAGTGGTGCACCAGCTTGGGATGGTTGTTCACGTACAGGATAAGTCCCAGTGCCGACGCGTTGCCCACGCCCAGGAAACGTTCGATCTCCGGCGCCAGGCGCACCGCCGCCGGCGAGGCGCAATGCGCCAGGTGATTGACCAGGTCCACCGAGAACACCCGCATCATGTAGGCGCACAACATCTGCGCGTCCAGCGGACGCCGCAGCGGATGCGTGCTTTCCAGCGCGCGGAACGAACGGGTGCCGAACGTGCCGTTGCCATCCAGGCCGGTGTTGCGCATCAGGTAGCAGACGTCGGCCAGCGTGGGCACGTCGGGTTGGCGCCCCTGCGCCAGCGACTCCACCGTGTGGTTGAACACGCGCGCGCTACGGTTCGAGCGGGCCCAGATCAAGGTGCCCGGCGTGGCGCGGCCGGCGTAGAGCTTGGGAATTTCCTCGCCCGTGATGCGGATGTCGCGTTCGGACACCGGCCCTTCGACCAGCGCCGCCATCATGTCCCAGGCGCGGCCGATGATGCGGCCCGCCCGCCCTTCCATCCTGGGCTCGAACGAATGGACGATGAAATCGAAAGGCATCGCCCCCGTGTCGATGCGGTACAGCGCCGTCCCGCGCGCCCGGTCGTCGATCTGCCAGCGCACCCGTTCGATCGTCCACCGCTCGCGTATGGCCTTGGCCATCAGCAACCGGGACACGCTCAGGCGGCTGGCCTGCATCACGCCCATGCGGGCGGGCGTCATCAACAGATCCGCGCTGCGGATGCGCGGCTCGCGCCCGGCCGGGGCGCCGCCTTGCGTCTGGGCCACGGCGGCCTCTTCCACGTCGGCAAAGTCCATGCATGCTCCTGTCGTCATCGCGCCTGCCATGCGGCGCATCGGGAAAACCGGTTTCCTGATTTTGTATTCTATTAGAATACTTATGATTCTATTTAAATCATTCTATACTTCCCATCCGCGAATGCAAGAATTTTTCTGACGAGGAAGCTGCGCCATGCTCGAAGCGCGCGAGGCCGGCGGCGTCCGGCCGCTCAGTTCGGTACTGAAGACGCTGCAATTGCTGGATCTGCTGGGCAAGTCCGACCGGCCCATGAAACTGATGGAACTCGCGGCCGCCTCGGGCAGCAGCCGCGCCACGACCTACCAGAAGCTCCTGACGCTGGTGGAAGCGGGCTGGCTGGAACAGACGGAACAGGGCAGCTACCGCCTGTCGCTGCACGCGGCGCTGGTGGGCGAGACCGCGCTGGTGCAGGCCAACCTGGGGGAACGGTTCGCGCACGTGATGCAGGAGCTGGTCCTGCAGGTGGGGGAAACGGCTTCGCTGGCCGTCCTGAACGGCAATTGCGTGCGGCTGGTGCGCCGCGTGGAAGCGCAGCAGGTGGCGGTGCGCGCCGACGTCAAGGTCGGCACCCTGCTATCCCTGAACGACAGCTCGTCCGGCCGGGTGCTGACCGCCTTCTCCAGCCCCGCCTACCGCGAGATGCTCCAGCGCCAGGGTGCCGTGCTGGCCAGGCCGGCCCTGCTCAAGGAGATCGCGGCGCGGGGCTACGCCGTCTCCGAAGGCACCGACACGCCGGGGGTGCAATCGGTGGCCATGCCGGTATTCGATGCCAAGGGCGCGTGCATCGCCGCGCTGTCCCTGGTCACGCCGGCCTCGCGCTTCGATCCCGACAAGCTGATCGGACCGCTGCGCGAGGCCGTGCAAACGCTCAGCCAGTTGAAGTAGCGCCGGCGGCTAAAGCTGGATGTTCAGCTTCTCCACCAGCCCTCCCCACTTGCGTTCGCCCTCGGCGATGGAGCGCCGCGCGTCGTCCACCGAACCGCCCGCCGGCTCGGCGCCTTCGCTGGCCAGGTTCTCCCGGATGGCGGGCGACTTCAGCACTTGGTTCACGTCGCGGTTGATCCGGTCCAGCACAGCCCTGGGCGTGCCCGCGGGGGCCATCAGCCCGAACCATCCCACTGCCTCGTAACCCGGCAGGCCGGCCTCGGCCACCGTGGGCACGTCGGGCAGCACCGGCGAGCGCTTCGCGCTCGTCACCGCCAGCGCCTTGAGCTTGCCACCCTTGATGTGCTCGCGCACCAGCGGAAACGGCGCGAAGTTCAACTGGATCTGTCCGGAGATCGTGTCCGAAACGGATGGCCCGCTGCCCTTGTAGGGAACGTGGGTAAGCTTGACGCCCGCCATGGACGCGAACAATTCGCCGAACAGGTGATTGGACGAGCCGTTGCCGGACGAACCGTAGTTGAGCTTGCCCGGATTGCGCCGCGCATACTCGATCAAGCCCTTCACGTCATCGAACGGCATCTTCTCGTTGGCGACCAGCACCACCGGCGGCGTGGCCAGCAGCACCACCGGCTCCAGGTCCTTGGCCGGATCGTAGCTCAGGCTCTTGTACAAACTGCGTGCGACCAGGATGTTGCCGAACGAGCCGAGCACGGTGGTGTAGCCGTCCGGCCTGGACTTGGCCACCATCTCCACGCCTATCGTGCCGGCCGCGCCCGGCTTGTTCTCGACCACGACCGACTGCCCCCAGAGCTGGGACAGCCCCTGCGCCACCACCCGCCCCAGCAGATCGGTATTGCCGCCGGGCGTATAGGGCACGATCAGCCTGCTGGGCCGCGACGGAAAGGCGTCGTCCGCCCGCGCCGCCGGAGCGGCCAGCAGCATGCCGCCCAGCGCGGCGGCCAACAGATGCTTGGTGATCATCGCCCTCTCCTCACGAAGCCGACACGGCGGCCTGCCCATGTCGGCGCTCGTACGACGTGGCGAACTCGCGCGTCTGGCCGAACACCGCCGGCAGCGGCCGGCCGTTGGGCAGGGTCAGCCAGGCGCGCAGCAAGTGCCGCCGGCGGGCCGGGTCGTCATGGTCCTGGTACTTGGTGCGGGCATGCAGCACCGAATAGTTGTTGCCGATCTGGATGTCGCCCGGCTCCATGCTGAAGCTCAGTTGCACCGCGGGGTCGTTGCAGATTTCCTCGACCAGGTCGATGGCCTGCGCCTGGGCATCGGTCCAGCGCGGCACGCCGGGCAGGTCCTGCGCCAGCTTCAGGTAGCGGCGCTTGTACAGGGCGCTGAGCCGGTCCTCGAAAAAGTTCAGGATGGGCACGGTCTGGATGCGCAAGCCGCCGCGATGCTGGCCCCGCGTGTCGAAATGGAACGGCTCCTGCAGCACGCCGACCAGGTCCGGCCGGCGCCGCAGCACCTCGTTGTACAGCGTCGCGACGCTGACCAGCTTGCTGACGCCGCCCGACCGCGCGGTGCGCAGGCACAACAGCATGAACGCGTCGCCGCCGTCGTTGTGGAAGGTCAGTTCGTCGTCGGTCTGGTAGCTGCGCACCGAATTGTCGTTCGACACTTTCATCCCGGTATTGGTGACGCTGTGCATGCGATTGCCGGCGCCATCCTGCTCCTGCGGCTCGCCCAGGTGCACGGACAGGCCCCAGAACAGCAGCCGCGCCTCGTCGTCCGTGTAGTCGGCGATGGGCAGGCCGCGCAACAGGGTGAAACCGCGTCCGCCCTCGAGTTCCCCGCGGACTTTTTCCAGGCGCGCGGCCATGCGCGGAATGGGAAAGTCGGCGGCCTCGAACCCGGTCGGCTCCAATCCCTTGGCTCGCGCCGTGGCGGTGGCCTCGGCCAGCTCGCGGATCTCCTCCGGCGCCAGGCGCCAGATCCAGTCGCTGGTGCCGGCCAGGCTGTCGCCGCTCCACACCTCGGGACCGGCGATGGGTTGCAATGGTCGGGTCGTCATGTCGTCTCCTTCGTGGCATTAATTTTGAGCATCTTAACATTGTCGACAATTTAAGGACTTGGTTGAATACGCCTGCCACCCACCTGGGCATAGGCATGATTCCAATTGTAAGAGGAACGAAGATGCATCAGACTTCACGAAAATATGAATTAAATTTCATGAACAACCCATGGAAAGCCGTCCATGGGCCATGACATCCAGGCAAGGAGGAGACATGCACACAACGACAGCCCCCCGTACGCCCACCCGGCACGGCCGGCTCCGCCCCGGACTCCTGTTCGGCGCCAGCTTCGCGTTGGCCGTCGCGGCCTGCGGCGGCGACGGGGGCGGCGACACGTCCGGCACGACGCCGCCGCCCGACCAGGCGGCGCTGCGAACGGCCTGCCCCGCGCTGGCCGGCACCAAGGTGGAAGGCCGCCTGCTCGGCCTGCCCAGCGGCGATGCGACACTGGCATCGGCCCAACTGGTGGCGGCCGGCGATGCCACGGGCCTGCCGGAATACTGCCAGGTGCGGGGAGCCATCGCGGCGCGCAGCGCCGGCGCCGATCCCATCCGCTTCCAGATCAACCTGCCGCTGTCGTGGAACGAGAAAGCGCTGATGGTCGGGGGCGGCGGCTTCAACGGCACCCTCGTCACCGGGCTCGACCCCCTGCGCGACGCGCCCGCCGGCCAGCCGCTGCCCTTGGCCCAGGGCTACGCCACGTTCGGCACGGACTCGGGGCACGATGCCGCCGCCTACCTTGCCACGGACCCCGCGAAGTTCGCGCTCAATGACGAGATGTTCGCCAACTTCGCCCACGAGTCCTACAAGAAGGTCAAGGACGTCGCGCACGAAGTCTTCAGGCGCTTCTACCAGCGCGCTCCCAGGAAGCAGTACTTCTTCGGCGGATCGGAAGGCGGACGCGAGGGGTTGACGATGGCCCAGCGCTACCCGCAGGACTTCGACGGCATCGTGTCGGTCGTCCCCGTCATCCAATGGACCGGGCTCTTCAACGGCTTCCTGGCCTTCACCCAGCCGCAGTTCCACGGCGGAACGCTGGATACGGCCAGCATCAAGCTGGTGGCCGACGCCGTCAATGGCGCCTGCGACGCGCTGGACGGCATCGCCGATGGCGTGGTCAGCGACTACCTGGGCTGCCAGGCCAGGTTCGACCTCCAGGCGCTGCGCTGTCCCGACGGCGGCGACGGTGCCGCCTGCCTGTCGGATGCGCAGCTCGCCACGCTGAAGGCGGCCTATGAACCCGTGCGCATGCCCTTCCCGCTCGCCAACGGCATCACCACCTATCCGGGCCGGATGTTCGGCGGCGAGATACAGCCGGGGGGCGAAGGCATCGGCCGCTGGATCAGCACCGGGCAGGTCCCTTCCGTGCCCACGCCGGCAGCCACCGACGCACGAGGCGTCATCTATGGCAGCAGCTACGCCCGCTACGTCATCGCCCGCGACCCCGCCTTCGACGTGCGCGGCTACGATCCCCTCGCCTACGCCGACCGCATCCGGCAAGTCTCGGAATGGATGGACTCCACCAACCCCGACCTGTCGGCCTTCTTCAAGCGGGGCGGCAAGCTGATCATCCGCGAAAACACCGGGGACTTTGCGCAAAGCCCTGCGGCCGGCATTCAGTACTACGAGAGCGTCGTCGCGCGCATGGGGCAGTCCGACGCCGACAAGTTCCTGCGGCTGTATGTCTCGCCCGCCTCGTCGCACGGCGGCCGCGCGGCCAGCCGCACCACCGGCCAGGAAGTCCCCACCACGCACGATACGCTGGACACCCTGGACCGCTGGGCCGACGCGGGCGTCGCGCCGGCCGATGCCCTGGTGCAGGTCCGGCGCGACACGGCGGCGCCGCACAAGGTCCTGGCCTCGCGGCCCATGTGCCGCTATCCGGCCTTCCCGCTCTATGGCGGTGGCGACCCGCTGTCGGCCGACAGCTACCGCTGCTCCAGCCTGGGAGCGCGCTAGGCGGCCGGCGCGCGCCGCGTCCCGGGCCGATCCAGGCCCGGCGCTACGCGGCGCCGCTGTCCTTGAGCAGGCGGCGGATCTCCGCGCTGTTCTCGTCCAGCCGGGCGGCCCACAGCCGCTCGGCCTCGTCGGCATCACCCTTGCGGATAGCCTGCAGCGACTTGCGCCACAGCGCCAGCGAACGCTTGCGGCGCTCGACCGAGCGCAGGCCCAGTCGCGTATAGCGCGACATCTGCAGCGACAGCGACGTGATCAGCGTGAACAGGCGGTCGTTGCCGCTGTGGGCGGCACAGCACAGCGTCAGGCGCGACAGCGTCTCGCCGAAAGCATCGCCACCCGCCGGATCCTCGGCCAGCGGCGCGAGCTGGGCCACGCCCGCCTCCAGGATCGCCACCAGTTCGGGGGACGACCGGGCGGCCACGCGCCGCGCCACCACGCGGACCAGGGCCTGGCGCACTTCCTGCAGGTCCTCGATTTCCTTCAGCGACAACTGCGTGGCCTGCGCGCCCCGGCGCGGATGGATACGCACGATGCCTTCCTTCTCCAGCAGCCGCATCGCCTCGCGCACCGGGCTGCGGCTGACCGCGAACTCGTCGGCCAGGTCCTGTTCGCGTATCCACTCGCCCGGCTCGATGGCGGAATTCAGGATGCGGTCGCCCACGTGGGCGGCGATCTGTTCCGGCAGCGTCAAGGTCTTGGACTGCCCCAGCAGCCAGCGGAAGCTGGTCGCGCTGCCTTCGTCGTTGGCTTGCAGGAATGCGGAAGATCGGGTGATAGCGGACGGCTCCATCGAATGCCCTGGTTGGTTGTCTGCGTCTGGCAAGCGGGCAGTATACGGCGCAGGCGCGGCCCGGACCGGCGGGCCGCGAAGCGCGCCATCTATTGCTGCTATCAATAGTTGCGCCATCGCGAGAATGCCCAGGCGTCCTCGTCCCGGCACGTCCATGCGGACGGCCCCTTCATTAATGCTGCTAATACCAAGCCTTCTCTTTCAACGATAGTTCCCCGGGCCGACCGTCATTAGACTGGCGTCGAACACGATGACTGCGCCGCGGCGACGTACCGGGCGCAGGTGGAGAGACATGGACTACACCATCACCCTGCATCCCAGCGGCCACACCTACGCCTGCCCGCCCGGCACCCCGGTGCTGAAGGCCGGCCTCGACAACGGGCTGTTCATGCCCTACAGCTGCCGCTCCGGCATCTGCCGGACCTGCCGCGCCACCATCGTCGAAGGCCGCGTCGACTACGGCGACGTGCATCCCAGTTGCCTGGACGAGGACGACAAGCGCCAGGGCTACGCGCTGCTGTGCAAGGCCACGCCGCTCACCGACCTGGTGGTCCAGGTGAACGAACTGGATCCGGCCGATGCCATCCGCTCGAAATACATGCCGGCCCGCGTGCTGAAGATGGAACGGGCCGCCGACGACGTGATGATCGTCACGCTGGGCCTGCCCATGAACGAGCCCACGCTGTTCCGCGCGGGCCAGTACCTGGACATCCTGCTGCAGGACGGCACCCGCCGCAGCTATTCCATCGCCAGCGTGCCGAACAACGAGGGCGTCCGGCAGGTCGAACTGCACATGCGCCACCTGCCGGGCGGACGCTTCACCGACCACGTGTTCGGCGCGATGAAGCTGCGCGAGATCCACAAGCTGGAAATCCCGCTCGGCTCGTTCTTCCTGCGCGAGCACAGCGACAAGCCCATGATCATGCTGGCCTCGGGCACGGGCTTCGCCCCCATCAAGTCCCTGATCGAACATGCGCTGGAGCGCGGCATCCGCCGCCCCATCACGCTGTACTGGGGCGGCCGCAGGCGCGGCGACCTCTACCTGCACGATCTGGCGCAATCGTGGGCCGACCGACACGAGCACGTGCGTTTCGTGCCGGTGCTGAGCGAGCCCACGCCCGGCTGCGCATGGACCGGGCGCACGGGCTACGTGCACCTGGCCGCGATGGAGGATTTTCCCGACATGTCCGGCCACCAGGTCTACGCCTGCGGCGCGCCGGTCGTGGTCGACGCGGCCCGCCGCGACTACGTGGCGCGCTGCGGCCTGCCCCAGGACGAATTCTTCGCCGACGCGTTCCTGACCGCCGCCGACAAGCGCTGACATCCGTACCCACGCCTTGGAACAAGGAGACATCATGCTGCCCGAAAATTGCAGGGTCGATACGCCGGCCCACGACTCCGTGGTCAAGCCCTTCTGTCTGGGCCACGGCACGCTGGAGTGCTACAGCCTGAAGGCCTCGCGCCGGTTCTACGAAGAATTCCTGGGACTGGAATGCGTGCGCCACGGCAAGCCGGCCATGGCGGTGCGCCTGGCTATGCGCTTCCACATCATCTGCGTGGAGGTCGGCGACCAGGTCCATCCCGCCAACCTGCTCAACCACTGGGGCCTGGACCTGCCCAGCCGCGAGGCCGTGGACCAGGCCCACGCGGACGCCGTGCGCCTGCAGGACAAGTACGGCATCCGCCAGGTATTGCCGGTGCAGGACATGCACGGCGTGTACTCCTTCTACCTCGAGGACCTGGATCACAACTGGTGGGAGCTGCAGTGCTACGACAACGGCTTCCAGCACGACGACCTGTTCGACTTCGGCGACCGCTTCTCGATGGACGACGCCGCCGACATCGGTTCGCTGGAAGAACTCAAGATCCGCAACCAGGGGGACGCATGATCCAGCTCGTGACCTTCCTGCACGACGGCCAGAGCAGGACCGGCCTGCTCCACGAGGGCAACATCTACGCCTCGCCGCGCTATGCCCGCGTGCAGGACGTGCTGGACGACTGGCCCCGCGCCGACGGCAAGCTGGCCATGCTGGCCGGCGACCTGCCCGCCCGCGATCCGGTCCGCGGCGCCACCCTGCTCGCGCCGCACCCCCATCCGCCCACCATCTACTTCGCCGGCGCCAACTACCGCGACCACGTCGAGGAAATGCAGCGCGAGCTGTCCATGCCGCTGGAGATCGACCCCAAGGGTGCGGGCCAGATGCCCTGGCATGCCATCAAGGCCTCGGGCACCACGGTGGTCGGGCCCGAGGCCCGGGTGCGCGTGCCCGGCGGCGCTCCCCTGCTGGACTGGGAGCTGGAACTGGGCGTGATCATCGGCAAGACCGCCAAGGACGTCGACGTCGACGAGGCGATGGACTACGTGGCGGGCTACGTGGTGGCCAACGACCTGTCGGCGCGCGGCCATTTCGGCCGGCCCGGCGTGGCCGAGGGCTCGCCCTTCAAGTGGGACTGGATAGGCCAGAAATCCTTTGACGGCGCCTGCCCGATCGGCCCCGCCATCACGCCCGCGCGCTTCGTGCCCGACCCCATGAACCTGGCCATGAAGCTGTGGGTGAACGACGAACTGATGCAGGATTCGAACACGTCGCGCATGCTGTTCAGCATCGCCGACCAGATCGCCCACCTGAGCTCGCGCCTGACGCTGCTGCCGGGCGACCTGATCCTGACCGGCACGCCGGCCGGCGTGGGCGCCGCGCGCAAGCGCTTCCTGAAACCGGGCGACGTCGTGCGGCAATGGATCGAGCACATCGGCGAATTCCGCTTCACCATCGCGCAATGAACCCGCGCGCGCACGCCCTGCGCTCAGGGCCGGAAGCCGATGCCATCGATGCAGTCGACCACCTGCGCCCGGAACCACTGGCTGGCCGGATCCTTGTGGAAACGGTCATGCCAGTACAGCGCCACCTCGAAATGGCCCAGCGGCAGCGGCACCGGCTTCACCGCCAGCGGGAAATACTTGCACAGCTCCACCACCAGCGACTCCGGGCAGGTCCAGATCAGGTCCGAGTTCAGCACCAGGTGCGGGGCCGCCAGGTATTGCTGCATGCGCACCTGGATCCGGTCGCGGGCGCCCACCTCGTTCAGCGCCCGCTCCAGCAGGATGTGGCCGCTGCCGGCGTACTCCACCAGCAGGTGCTGCTGGGCCACGAAGCGCTTCTGCGTCAGTTCCTGCCTGGCGATGGGATGGTCCCGCCGCATCAGGCACAGGTAGCGCTGCTTGAACAGCACCTTCCGGTGGATGTTGCGCTCGAGCGCCGGCAGGTAGCCCAGCGCGACGTCGATGCGGCCGGTCGACAGGCCCTGCACGGTCTCGTCGATGGGCGCGAACACGACGTTGAGCTTGACGTCTGGCGCGGCCCGGGCGATGCGGGTGAACAGGCTGGGCAGCACCACCACCTCGCCCACGTCGCGCGTGCGTATGGTGAAGGCCCGCCGCGACTGCGCCGCGTCGAACGACGACAACATGCCCGACGTCTTGCGTATCGCGTTCAGCGATTCGAGCAGCGCGGGCGCGATCTCGGCCGCCAGCGCCGTGGGCTCCATGCGGCGGCCGGCCAGCACGAACAGCTTGTCCCGGTACTCCTCGCGCATGCGCTTGAGCGCGCTGCTGACCGCCCCCTGCGTCACGCCCAGGTTCTCGGCGGCCAGGGTAACCGAACGATCGCGCCACAGCGCCTCGAACACATACAGCAGATTCAGGTCTTTCACGTCGCGGCTCCGGTCGCAACCCAGGAAAAACTATCAATTCCGCTAATAGCCTGGAATCACCGCCGGCCCATGGATGGCGGGCCGGCAGGCGCGGATACTGGCCAACCAACGGCATAACTATAAAGCACGGTGATGCCCGGTCCGCAGGCATGCGGGCATGCCCCAACAGGGACTGCGGGCAGGACATTCAACAAGGGAGACACACATGCGACGCACTCTGGCATTGACCCTCGGCCTGGCCGCCGCGGCCGCCTGCGGCACGGCGGCGGCCGAACTCAGGATAGGATTCCTGGCCACCCTGTCAGGCCCGTCGGCCGACGTGGGACAGGACCAGTACGACGGCTTCATGCTGGCCGTCGAGCAAATGCAGGGAAAACTGGGCGGCGTCGCCACCCGGGTCGTCCGGGAAGACGACCAGATGAAGCCCGAGATCGCGGTCCAGGCGCTGACCAAGCTCCTGGACCGCGACAAGGTGGACGTGGTCACCGGGCTGACCTACGCCAACGTCCTGATGGCCCTGCAGGGGAAGATCGCCGGCACGGACATCCCCTTCATCGGCTCGGTGGCCGGCCCTTCGCCCACGGCCGGCGCGCAGTGCAAGCCCAATCTCTTCATCACCTCGTGGCAGAGCGACGCCACCGCCGAGGCCATGGGCAAGTATCTCCAGGACAAGGGCATCGATCCGATCGCGATCCTCGCGCCGAACTTCCTGGGCTCCAAGGACAAGGTCACCGGGCTGAAGCGTTTCTATCGCGGCAAGATCGCGCAGGAAACCTATACCCCGCTCACCCAGCTCGACTTCTCGGCCGAGCTGTCCGCCACCGGCAACTCGAGCGCCAAGGGGCTGTTCGCCTTCTTCCCGGGCAGCCAGGGCGTCAGCTTCGTGCGCCAGTACCAGCAGTTCGGCATGCTGCAGAAGCTGCCCATGTATTCGGTGCATACCGTCGAGCCCGGCAGCGTGAACGCCATGGGCAAGGCCGGCGTCGGCGCCATCGTGGCCGAATCCTGGCAGCCCGGCGCCGACAACGACGAGTCGCGCCGCTTCGTCGCCGCTTTCGAGAAAAAGTACAAGCGCACGCCGACATCCTATGCGGCGTTCAGCTATGACGCCGCCATGCTGATCGACGCCGCCGTCCGCGCCCGCTCGGGCGACGTGTCCGACCGCCGCGCGCTGGCCGCCGCGCTGCGCGGCGCGCCGTTCAAGTCGGTGCGCGGCCCCTTCCGGTTCAACCGCAACAACTACCCTGTCCAGAACTACCACATCTACCAGGTGGTGGAAGGCACGGGCGGCAAGCCCGCCTTCAAGGTGCTGGTGCCCAACGTGCTGGCCGACCACGAGGACGCCTACGCGCGCGACTGCGCGCTCAAGGCCGAGGGCGCGTGACCATCACGCCGCCGCGCGCGGCACCCCCTAGTGGTGCCGCCAGTACCCTTGCAGGTCCTCGGCCACCGGCATCGCCGCCAGCAGGCCCAGCAGCACCGCCAGCGGCACGGTGGACACGAAGCCGAAATAGGCGAACGACAGCGCGCCGCCCACGCCGCCGGCGAAGAACAGCCCCACCAGCATGCTCAGCACGCGCAGCTTGGCGCGGTCGGCCCGCACGAAATGCCCCGGATCGGCCTCGCGCGAGACGTTCCAGTAGAACAGCTTGCCCAGCTCGATGCCGATGTCGGTCACCATGCCCGTGACGTGGGTGGTGCGGATCTCGGCGCGCGAGATCTTGGTGATGATGGCGTTCTGCAAGCCCATGATGAAGCACAGCAGCATGACGGTCGCGGGCACCGCCAGCCAGCGAAACTGCTCGATGTTGCCGCCCAGCAGGCCGAAGCACAGCAGGAGCCCGGCCTCCAGCAGCAGCGGCAGCGCATACTCGCTGGCCAGGCGCGAGCGGCGGCCGAAGTTGATCAGCACCGCCGAGGTCGCGGCCCCCAGCACGAAGAACAGCAGCGCGGCCAGCCCCTGCAGGAAGAAGGCGATGCCGCCCAGGGCCAGGTGATCGGCCATGGACGACAGGATGCCGGACATGTGGGAGGTGTACTGCTGCACCGCCAGGAAACCGCCCGCGTTCACCGCGCCGGCGACGAAGGCCAGGAAATAGGCGAGATGGCGGTTGGCCTGGGGCGTGCGTTCGACGGCGGTCAGTCTGCGTAGGTAGAACAGGGGCATGGCGCGGGCATTCCGGGAACGGCGGCGGCGCATGGGCCAGCAGAGGCCGCGCCGGGCGACCCGCCAAGCATAGACGTTTTCCCGCGCCCTGCGGGAGCCGGCTTCAGTCCGGCTTGCCCTTGCCGCCCTTCTTCGGCGCCTCGGCGCGCGCAGCGGCTCCCAGCAACAGGTCGGCGCCGCTCATGCGCTCCATCCACGACAGGGTATCGGCATACGACAGGAAATGCCGCAGGTATCCCGGCGCCAGGTCGTGCATCAGCATCAGCGATTGGTGGACGAGATGCAGCGAATTCAGCGGCCCGGCGTTCTCGGGCACGTTCTCCAGGGCCTGCCGCAATTCCCGGCCCACGCGCAACTCGGCCCACAGGCCACGGAAGTAGTCCAGCACCGCCATGTCGCCGGCCGCATCCTGAAGCGCGGCGCCGTTCGCGGACAAGAGATCCACCAGCGTGGTCAGGCCGTCGGCGGCCACGGGCGCCGCCACGGCCTCGCTCGCATCCGCGGCCTGCGCCACATCGCGGGCATAGTCCGCCAGTGCAGCGGTCAGCTTCTCGTCCAGGACGCGGCGCGCCTCGCCGTCGTGGCCGGACGCCCGCCGCGCCAGCGCCTCGATGAAATGGAAACGCAGCGGGTCGACGCGATCGGCTCCCTGCCCCCGCCAGGCATCGAGCAGCGCCGCCGCCTCGGTAACGACGTCCTTACTCACGGCGCTGGGAAGACCGGGGCATGGGCGCGATCTCCACGCGCCGGTTGCGCGAACGGCCGTCCTCGTCGGCGTTGGGCGCCACCGGCTGCTCGGCGCCGAAGGCCGCGGCAAATACCGAAGACGAAGGGATACCCTCGTCGATCAGGGCGCGCGTGACCGTCAGCGCCCGCTGCGCCGACAGTTCCCAGTTGTCGGCGAAGCGGCGGTTGCCCTCGCGGATCTGCCTGTCGTCGGTGAACCCGCTCACCATGATGATCTCGTCGCGGGCCTTCAGGTAGGCGCCCAGCGGCCCCACCAGGCTCTTGAGCAACTGCCGGCCCTCGGGCTGCAGGGCGTCGGAGTTCAACGCGAACAGCACGTTGCCGCTGATGCCGATGCGGCCATCGACCAGCGTCACCCGTCCCGCGGCCAGCGGTCCGGCCAGCGCCTGCTCCAGGGCCTGCCGCCGCTGCGCCTCGCCCTGCCTGCGCTGCACCTCTTCCTCGAGCTTGGTGGACAGCTCCAGTTGCGTGCCGATCACGCCCACCAGGAGCAGCACGAAGGCCCCCAGCATGACCGACATCAGGTCGCCGAACACCGCCCAGACGGGCGATGCCGGCTCGACGTTGGATTCGATATCGTCGGCCATCAGGTCGCGTCGCCCACCGGCGCCCGTTGCGTGTCGAGCTGCCGCAGCTCCTCGACGATCTGTTTCTGCGACATCATGCTCAGGTCGATCACGTCCTTGGCCTGCGCCACGTAGTAGGCAAGCTGCTCGTCGCTACGGGCGATGGCCTTGTCCAGCGCGCCCTCGATGCCGCGCAGATGCTCCATCAGCTTGTCGCTGGACTCGCCGAACAGCTTGACCGCCTGGCCCAGCGCCTCGCCCAGGCTGGCAACCTCGACGGCGCTGCCGGTGACCTGCGCGGCCACGGACTCCAGCTTGCCGGTCTCGGCGCCGACCTGCTCGGTGAAGCGCGTCCCCACCCGTTCCAGCATCTCGGCCGACGCCGCCACCAGCGCATCGACCGCCTCCCGCTGTTCGGTGCTGGCGTGGTTGACGGTGTCCAGCAGGCTGCCCACCGTCTGCAGCAGGCGCTCGCGCTCTTCCAGCATCGCGTTGTCGCGGGTCATGCCGTCGGACAATTGCTGCCGCAGTTCGCCGATGATCCGGGCCGCCGCCAGCGGGGCTTCCGAGGCTGCCTGCACCAGCCGCTCGATCTCGGCGATGGTGGCGCGCGCATGGGCCTGGGACTCGGCCGTCATCTCGCCCGCCGTCCGCGCCAGCGTCTCGCAGACTTCCTGCTGCCGGCCCGCGATCCGCTCGCCGGCCTCGCGCCATTCCTGGCTGAGCGACCCGGCCAGGGTCTCCAGGGCGCCGGTCCATGCCGCCTGCCGCGCCTCGTCGCGCGCGGCCAGCTCGGACCTCAGCTCGCCATGGGCCTGTCCCACCGTGTCCAGCAGCGAAACCGCGTGGCGCTCGAAGGTGGCCGCGGCCTCGGCCAGCGCCTGGCGCGTGTCGCCGGACAACTGCTCGCTGACCTGTCCATGCCGCGCGAGCGCCTCGTTCCAGGCGCCCGATACGTTCTGGACGGTGGCCTCCATCTGGCCGGCCACGCGCTCCACCAGGCTGGCCGCCCCTTGCTCGAAAGTGGCCGCGAAACGCTCGAAGGACGCACGCATGTCGCCAGCCAGGGCCTCGCCCGTGCGCCGGTGCTCGTCCAGCGCCATGCTCCAGGCACCGGACACCGTCCCGGCCGTGGCATCCAGCCGGGCGGCGATCCCGTCCACCAGCCCCGCCGAACGCTGCTCGAAATCCCCCGCCAGCCGCTCGAAGGACGCACGGACGTCGCCGGCCAGCGCCTCGCTGGTACGCTGGTGCCCCGCCAGCGCCGCATTCCAAGCCTGCGACACCTGGCCGGCCACGCCCTCCAGCCGCGCGGCCACGGTTTCCACCATCTCGGTCGAACGCCGGGCGAAGGCCTGCGCGACGCCGTCGAAGGTGGCGCGCAGTTCGCCCGACAGGGTCTCGCTGGTCTGCTGGTGTGCCGCCAGCGCCGTCCCCCAGGTCGACGACACCTTGTCCACCGACGCTTCCAGGCGGGTGGACATGCCGTCGACCAGGCTGGCCGAGCGCTGCTCGAAAGTCCGGGCGAATCCGTCCAGCGCCGCGCGCAGGTCGCCGGCCAGCGCGTCGCTGGTCCGCCGGTGCTCGCCCAGCGCGGTGCTCCAGGTATCGGCCACCGTGGCGGTGCTGGCTTCGAAGCGGCTGGACAGCGTGTCCAGCTGCCGCTGCACCGCCTGCGTGACCGTCTGGTGCAGGCTGGCCGTCTCGCGCGCCAGGCCGGCCATCGCGGACTCGACCACCGGCTGGATCGTGGCGCCGGCCACCCGCGCGCTGTCGGCCAGGCTTTCCTTCAGACTTTGCTCCACCGAACCGGCCAGGCGCCGGTACTCGGCCTCCACCCGGCCGTGGAAGCTTTCCTGCCCGGCGGCCAGGCGCTCGCCCAGGGCCTCGTTGTGTTTGGCCACGGACTCCGCCAGTGCCTGCAGCCGGTCGACCAGCGCCGGCATCAGCTCCGCCTGCCGCTGCAACAGCTTGAACGACTCCTCGCGCTGGTGGGCCAGCGAATACGGCCGCAGCACCGTCGCGATGCGCGTATCCAGCGCCTGCGCCGCCTGCAGGCGCTCGCGCCGGCACAACGAGGCCAGCAGCCCCAGCATGGCCGATGCCGCCACGCCGGCCACCGACGTCCCGAACGCGAAGCCCAGTCCCTTGACCGGCGCCGCCAGCGACGCCCGGATCGCCTGCAGGTCGGTCGCGCTCTCCAGCGCCACCCCCGTGCCACGCAGCGTCGCCACCATGCCCAGGAACGTACCCAGCATGCCCAGCAGCACCAGCAGTCCGGCCAGGTACGGTGTCAGCGCCGGGCCCGGCAGCCCCACCCTTTCGCCCTCGACGCGCAGCCGGACGGCGTTGCGCAGCGAGGGGTGCACTTGCTCCAGCCACGTCCCCAGGCTGGATGGCGGGGACGACAGGTCGGCCGTGGCCCGCGCCAGCGAGGACGTCGCCTCGTGGAAGCGCCGCAGTTCCAGCCCGCCCAGCACGTAGAACGCGGCGATCAGCAGGATCACCGCCAGCGCCAGCAGGTTCGAGCCGACATAGCCCACGCCCACCCAGCCCACGACGGCCAGACCCACGAAGAAAACCACGAAAGGAAGATATCTGCTCATCTAGGACGAATCAGCTTGCGCGAAGGGCCGCCAGCAGCCCCTCGACCGGTTGAAATCGGAAATCCAGTTCGGCCAGCAGGACGCCCCGCATGTCCGCGCGGAAGGTGTCCAGCCAGGGGCCGGGATCGTTGCTGGCCGGCGCGCCGGCCTCCTGCGTCTTCTCGGCGGGATCCCGGCCCGCCTTGCGCAGGCGCAGGAAATGGCCTTCCAGCAGGCCGGGCACCGAGGCCAACAGGTTGCGCTCCTGCGTGCCCAGCACCCGCTCCATGACGGCGTCCACGGCCGCCAGCCGCGCCATGTCGGGCGACCCGGCGGCCAGCATGGCGCGCAACCGGCCGCGCAGGGCCGCGATGCCGGTCTCCATCTGCTGCTGCTTGGCCAGGTAGCGCTGGCGGTAGCGGGAAAAATCGGTGTCGTCGTCCGGATCGACCAGAAGCGCCGGATCGCGACGATGGCGGCTGCGCACCGGGCGCAGCACCCTGTCCTGCTCGATGGCCTGGGCCAGTTCGTCCCGCACCCGCACGCAGTCCTCCCGCGCGGCCGTATCGCAGGCAGGCGTGCTGGCGGGCGCCGCTTTCGCGTTGCCGCTCAGCACCGCGGACAGCGCGATGGCATCGGTCCAGCCGAGCCACAGGCTCAGCCGGTCGGCAAGCGGCTGCCGGGGGGTGGGAACGTGGGCGTGCGCCAGGCGGGCAAGCAGGCGGACGAAAGCCGGACCGCTGGCGCCTGTGCGCCCGGACATGTGCGCCATGGGACCGGACGGGCAAAAGCCGGAAGTTTACACGGCCGGCCGCCCGGCAAACCGCCTGGGGCAACGGGAACAGAAGTGGTTACATCTGCATTGACAGAGCGGGAACAGGCCCTAGTCGGCCACTTCGATCTTCCGGTAGACCTTGAACCCCTGGCTGCGCACCGTCGACACCGGCAATTCCAGCCCGCACGCCTGTTCCACCTTGCGCCGCAGACGGCGCATCTGCGTATCCAGGCGGCGCTGGTCGTAGTCCAGGAAGTTCTCGTCCAGCGCCTGCACGATGGCCTTGCGCGTCACGCACTCGCCGGTGCCGTTGGCCAGGGCGCGCAGCACCTTGTAGTCCTGCGCCGACAGCGGGATCGGCCCGAATCCGGGCGGGGTAAGGCTGGGCGGTGCCGAGGAAAGCCGCCATGTCTCCCCTGCCGCCGCCGGCTTCAGGCGCTCGTCCGGCAGTACCTCGTCGCGGGCGGAAATGTCGCGCGCCACCGCCACGCGATGCGTCTTGTCGTCCGACAGCCGCGCCGACCACATGATGTGGGCCACGCTGCCGTCCTTGCGGACATAGCGGTTTTCGAAATAGCGCTGGAGATAGCCGGCCTCGATGCGCTGGACCGCCTGCAGCGTGCGGGCGCGGTCATCGGGATGGACGAACTCGATCATGCGGCGGCCCAGCATTTCCTCGGGCTTGTAGCCGAAGATGCTCTCGCCCGCCCCCGTGATCGACAGGAAACGGCCGTCGTGGTCCACGACGCAGATGGCATCGAGCAGCAGGTCCAGGACTTCGGCGGGCGGCAGCTTGGCCATGGGTCATTCGGGCAATGGTTCGTCAAAGCAGCTTTGCAGAATACCCCTGCTTTGTTAGCAGAGACACCGCCTTCTTGTCGAACGACACAAAGGTTTCCGCGCCGAGCCACGTTCCGTCATAGGCAATTACCCCATCGGCAAAATCGCCGCCGGCCTCCAGCAACGCCAGGCCGGCCTCGGCCGCAGGACGATTGACAACGACGTTGTTCGTGCTCAAAAGCGCGCGGATCGCCACGGCGATATCCGCGCGGTCCACCTCATACCGACCGCGCAACACCCAAACGACTTCGCACAGCGTCTGGAGGCTCACCGCCACCATGTCAGCGGTTTCCAGTAGCTCGATGGCCCGGGTCGTTTGGGCTTCGTCATCGTCAACGATGCTGCGAAGGATGATGTTCGTGTCGGCGGTAACTTTCATTGCCCATCGGCCTTCATGGCACCTTCCGCTATCGCATCGTTGATGTCCTCGATGCTTAGCTTGGCGCCGTTGGTCTTGCCTTTCAGGATGCCGCGCAATTCCCGGAAGGATCCTTTCCGCTCCGCGGCTTTCAAGGAGGCCCGATTATCCGGCAGCAGATCCAGTTCGATCTTGTCGCCCGGCTTGATCCCAAGGTGTTGCAAGACTTCCTTCCGGAAGGTGACTTGGCCCCGGGCGGTCACGGTCAATATGCTCATGGCTTACCTCCATTACCCGGTCATTGTAATGCAATTTTGCATTACATGAAAGATAAATGGAAGGTAGTCGGAGAACTCAACCCAGGTACTTCTGCCGGATCGACCCCACGTGCGCTTCCATCGTCCGCACGGCCCCGTCGCGGTCGCCGCGCCGGATGCAGTCCAGCAGATCCTCCAGTTCCGCCACGTTCGCGCGCTCGCCCGCATCCACCTTGGGGCGGAACCACAGCAGCATGGAACGATCGAGCAACAGCGCCGCGAAATCCGACAAGGTGCGGTTGTCCGCCGTGTCGTACAACAAATGATGGAAACGCCGGTCGACCTCCATGCCGCCCGCGTGGTCCTTCTGGCGGTAGCGTTCCCAGCCGGCGTCCACCAGTTCCTGCAACTGCTCCACGATCTCCGGACGCATGCGATCCACCGCCAGCCCCGTCAGGAAAGGCTCGATCAACTGCCGCGCCGCGATCAGTTCCAGGAAACCGTCCAGGGTCTCGGCCTTCACCAGCAGCCCCTTGCGCGGAAGGATCTCCACCAGCCCCTCGCGCGCCAGCCGGTGCGTGGCCAGGTGGATGGGACTGCGGCCCAGGCCCAGCCGCTGGCACAACTGCGCGACATTGATGTGCTCGCCCGGCCGCAGCTCGTGCGACAGGATCATCCGCTTGACCGCCACGTAGGCCTGCTCGCCCAGCGAGGGCGAGCCACCGGCATGTTCATCGCCGTCGCGGGCGGCGGCAATACGCGAGGTCTTCGAAGGTCTGGGCATGCGGATGGATGAAGCGTGGCAAGTGCGCCCGCGATTGTAGCCTCGCGGGCGCCCCGCCTCGGCTCATTCCGGCTTGAGTCCCGCCTTCTCCACCGCCACGCGGTACTGGTCCGACTGCTGCTGCAGAAAACGCGCGAACTCGGCCGGGGCCGAGGGCTTGGCCTCCATGCCTTGCTGCTGCAGCGTCTTCTGCACCTCCGGGTCCTTCAAGGCCTGGGCGAACAGATCATGCAGACGTTCCACCCGGTCCTGCGCCACGCCGGCGCGGGTCAGCAGGCCCATCCAGGTTTCCGACGAGAACCCCTCCAATCCGGCCTGGGCGAAAGTCGGCACCCCGGGCAGCGCGGCCGAGCGGCTCGCCCCCGACACCGCCAGCACCCTCAGCTTGCCCGCCGCGATGTGCGGCGCTACCACGCCCACGTCGCCCAGCGTCGCGTCCACCTCGCCCGACAGCACCGCCATCGTGGCCGGCGCCGAACCCTTGTAGGGAACATGCAGCATTTCCAGGCCCGCGCGCTGCTTGAACAGCTCGAAGCCCAGATGGCCCGACGAACCATTGCCGAAGGACGAAAAGCTCGCCTTGCCCTGCTGCGCCTTCGCCCAGTCGATGAACCCCTTCAGGTCCTGGGCGGGCACCTTGGACGAGACCACCAGCACATGCGGATTCGAGGCCAGCGCCGTCACCGGCTGGAAATCCTTGCGCGTATCGAACGGCAGGTTCTTGATCAGATAGGGATTGATGACGAAGCTCGCCGCCATCATCAGCACAGTCTGCCCATCCGCAGGCTTGGCCAGCAGCGCCTGCGCGCCGATGACCGTGCCGCCGCCGGGACGATTCTCCACCACCACCGGCACCCCCGCCGCTTTGCCCACCACCTGGGCCAGCGCGCGTGCCAGGGCATCGGACGATCCGCCCGCGGCATAGGGCACGATCAGCGTCAGCGGCTGCGAGGGAAACGACTGCGCCATCGGGGCAGTGGATGCCAACGACAACGCCAGACCCAACACGAGTTTCTTCATGATCAGCCCCCCGCGCCCAGTCTGGCCTGGCCCTGGATCTCGACCAGGATTTCCGGCTTGGCCAGCCCCTTCACCTCGACCAGCGCGCAGGCCGGAAAATCGCCCGTGAAAAACTCGCGGCGCGCCTTCCACACCCCCTGGTTGCCCGACATGCGCGTCACGAACACCGTCAGCGTGACCACGTCGTCGATCTTGCCGCCCGCCGCTTCCACCAGATGCTTGATCTTGGCGAAGATGAACTGCGATTGCTCGTACTCGTCGCTGCCCTGGATGGTTTCGCCGTCGTTGGCGCGAGAGGTCAGGCCCGACAGGTAGAGAGTGTCGCCCACTTGCAGGCAGTTGGACCAAAGGCCGGGGGCGGCTTCGGCGACGTGGGGGGTGGTGATGCGCTGCTTGCGTGGCATGAAGGGCACTCCTTGTGAAATATTTGTGATATTTCACAATCATTCCACAAAAACCCAGCCACCGCTACCCGGTCATGCATATGTCGCAGCGGCATGCCTGGCCGCCTGGCCGATCACTCCCCGGAACCACTGGTGGAAGGCGCTGCGCTGGGTACGCTCGTGCCAGTACAAGGCATTGCTGACACGCGGCAAACGGCCCGGGAAATCAACCATCCGCACCGGAAATGCCTCCTGTATCTTCAGCGCCACGCGACGCGGCACCGTGGCGACGGCATCGGACACCATCAGCGTGCCGAGCAGTGCCATCAACCCTTGGGCATGGATGCAGACCGCCAGACTCTGGCCATGCTGCTTGATGAACTCGTCGATCACCCGGCCCGAGGTGGTACGGCCGCTTCCCAGCAAGCGCGCGTGCGGCAAGGCGACGTAGGCGGGCAATGTCAGCCGCTCGGCCAGCGCCCGATTGCCGGGCCCGCCGATCACCACCACATCGTCCTCGAACAGCGGCATGGCCCGCACCGAGGGCTGGGGATCGCGCACCCACCCCAGCCGGAAATTCACGTCGCCCGCGGCCAGCAGCGCATCGATGCGCCGCTGGTCGGGCGAACGTATGCTCAACGTGACGTACGGGGCATCGCGCCGCAGCACGGTCGCTATGACCGGCAGGAGCAACTGCTCCAGATACTCCGGGGCGGTCAGCACGACCTCGCGCCGCTCGCGCAAGGGATCGAAATCCTCCTGCGACGCCTGGATCTGCGCGACCTCCTCCAGGAAACGCCTGGTCTCGCGCTCCAGGGCCAATGCCTTTTCCGTCGGCTGCATGCCTTGCGGGCTGCGCACCAGCAGCGGATCGCCGAAGGTCTTGCGCAGCCTGTTCAGCGCCTGCGTGATGGCCGGCTGCGAAACGCCCACCACCAGCGATGTGGCCGTCACCCCTCGCTCGGTCATCAACGTCAGGAAAATCTGCAGGGTACGAAAGTCGACATTGGCCAACGGGTGCATAGAGGCTCCCTAATAGTGGGCAAGCGCAGTCTCGAACCTGCGCCCATTAGACGCCGCTTATTTCCTTCATAAGCGCCACCCCGCCGACACCCCGTTCGACGGCGCGTAGCATGCCTGCCAAATACAAGCATAAGGAGGCAGCGATGAAACCGACCTGGCTACTGGGCGCCCTGTTGGCGGCCTGTTCCACGCTTGCGATCGCCAGCGATGCCAAGAGCTATCCGGCTAAGCCCGTCAAGCTGATCTTGCCCTTCCCCACCGGCGCCACCTTCGTCGTCGGCCAGATGCTGGCCGAGCGGCTGACACAGGAACTGGGCCAGCCAGTCGTGGTGGAAAACAAGTCCGGCGCCGGCGGACGCATCGCCATGGAACACGTCGCCAAGTCCCAGCCCGACGGTTATACCCTGCTGCTGACCTCGCCCACACTGACGATTACCCCCGCCATCAACCAGAGCCTGCGCTTCGACCCCTTGGCCGATCTGGCACCCGTGGCCATGGTCGCCGAGGTGCCCAACGTATTCGTGGTCAATCCACAGAAATTCGGCCAGGACGACTTTTCCGCCCTGCGCGCACGGCTAACCGCCCATCCGGGCCGGTTCAGCTACGGCTCCGGCGGCGCCGGATCATCCAACCACCTAGCCTTCGAGAAATTCAAGGCATTGACCGGCACCGACATCCTGCACGTCCCCTACCAGGGCGCCTCGCAGGCGGTGACCTCGGCGGTGGGCGGACAGATCGACATGGTGATCAACGGCTTGCCCAGCTCCGTGCCCCTCATCAAGGGACAGCAGTTGAAAGCGATGTTCGTATTGACTCGCGAGCGCCAACCCCTGTTGCCCGACACCCCGTCCGCGGTCGAAGTCGGTTTGCCCGGCATGGTCGTGACGACCTGGTACGGCGTGCTCGCGCCGCAAGGCACGCCATCGCCCATCGTCGACAAGATTGCCGCCGCCATCAAGCGAGGATTCTCGGCCGCCGAGGTCCGCAAACGCCTGGCGGACAACGGCATCGAAGTCGTTTATGCCAATCCGCGCGACTTCTCCAACTTCATCAAACAGGACTACACCGCCTGGAAGAAAGTCGTGTCCGATGCGGCCATCAGCGTACAGAACTGAGCTCCTTCCCTTGCCACCAGGAACCACCATGAAGACCCTCTGCCCCACCCAGGACGAGATGCAATCCCGCATCGCCCGCTTCGACAAACTCAAACCGCGCTCCGCCCACTGGAACGACAACCTCGGCATCCCCGCGGACGTGCTGCGCATCTTCAACCCCAAGGCCAACTACGTGCTGATGGCGCCCGCGTCCCTGCCCGGACGGCTGTCCCCCAACCCCGCCATCGTCGATGGCGACAAGGGTGTCATCCGCGTCGGCCTTGCCGTCGCCGCGCCCAACGACGGCCCCGAACTCCACGTGCATTGGAAGACCCACGAAACCTTCATGGCGCTTTCCGGCCGGTGGTTGATACGCTGGGGCGACGAGGGCCAGGAAAGCGTGGAACTGGCCCCCTACGACATGATCGCCATACCGCCCAAGGTCGCCCGCCAGTTCATCAACATCTCCGACCAGGACGCCCATCTGCTCGTGATCATCCAGGGCCAGTTGGAAGACTTCGACGACGTCGGCCGCCTGCCCGCCGTGCGGCAGAAGATCATCGACCAGTACGGTGCCGATGTGCTGGACAAGATGGAGAACAATGGTTGGGATTTTTCCCTGGTGCCCAAGAGCATGCGGCAGGAGGCTCAGGCATGACGGCGGCACCGCTCCCGGCTCTCGATCCCCTGATCGCCGCCGAGCAAGCCCGTCTCAAGGCTGCTGGGTGCGCCCAGGCGGATCCCACTGTGCTGCCGCTGGCCGAGGCACGGGCTCAGCAGGATCGATACTTTGCGGCGATCAATGCACGGTTGCCGCCCATTGCGAGCACGCGTGATTTGACTGTTGCAGGTGCCGAGGGCGATATGCGTGCACGTTTGTATCGGCCGGCAATCTGTCGCGACGATGCTTTTGTCGTCTTGACCTGCTCCCCGAGATTAGTACGGTAATGATGTAGAGTCTGCCTCCGTGGAGGTAGCATGAAGAAGCGTTTCACAGAAGAACAAATCATTGGCATCCTGAAGGAAGCTGCGTATTTCGGACAAAGGTGACCGGCCGTTTCGGGATCGTGACCGGCGATTTCGGCAACGTGACCGATCATTTCGGGAACGTGACCGAGCGGCCCG
>NZ_BAAAEN010000033.1:0-53781 GCF_039523035.1 Pigmentiphaga daeguensis
AGAGCAAGACGCCTATGCAGGCTATGAGTGGGTGGTATGATTCACACCCTCATTTGTTCCATCGGCGGCCTTATGATCGTCCGGGACTCGACATCTAGTGCTTCCTTGAGGATCGGCCAGCCGCCAATCGCCAGACCGATGACGCCGATCACGCTGATCGCCGGATAGGGTTCCCACCACTTGAACCAGACCGCAGCGGCAGCGACCGCGACAAGGCAGATACGCAGTGCCTCTTTCCAGTCGAAGGGATGCTCGTGATCGTGAGCCTCGTGCTCATGATCGTGATCGTGATCCTCGTGGCTCTGCTTGGTGAGCCTATCGTGCCCATGCGGCACATTATGCGGAGATGTATTCATCGTAGAGTCCTAAGAGGGTTTGCGCGCGACAGGCACGACTGGAATTCACTTCATGTAGCTGCGAAGAATCGCGATCAACTCGGCCGCGCCTTGCTCGCGCGTGCCGTCGCCGGGGTCTTGGGGGTTAGCGATGTGCGAGTGGATGTGCCCCTCGATCACTTCGCGCATCAAGCCGGTCAACGCACCCCGAGCCGCCACGATCTGGTGCAGGACGTCGGCGCATCCCAGTTCTGCTTCCAGGGCGCGCTCGATGCCCTCAAGCTGTCCCTTTATGCGACGGGCTCGGGCGAGAAGCTTCGGCTTTTCCTTGACGGTGTGACTCATGGTGTCGAGACTTTAGTTAGCATAGGGGGGTATGGTATTCTAGACGCGACCTTTTAACAAGGACGGGCACCAGGCGCCCGGAAAGACGAGGTACCCATGCGTTCTTGCTTTTCAAACCCCCTACCACGGTGGTTCATCGCCCTGCTGATTGCGATGAGCCTGCATGGTCTCGCCGCAGCCGCCCCGGCCGATGATGAGAAGGCACAAACCGTCGTCCACATGCTTGACTACGTTGGCGTGGACTACCCCGAGTTCGTGCAGGACGGCAAGGTTCTCAACGCCGAGGAATATGCGGAGCAACAGGAGTTCGCAACACAGATCGCGACGCTACTTGATCAGTTGCCCGCTGTGACCGAACAGCCTGCGCTGCTGCGGCAAGCTCGCGAGCTGATTGAGCGCATCGGGGCTAAGGCACCAGGCAGCGAGGTCGCTGCCCTAGCCGCGCGACTGCGCGCCGGGGTGATCCAGGCTTGGCAGCTCAGCGTGGCGCCACGACAAGCACCCGACTTGACGCGGGGCGCGAGGCTGTTTGCCCAGCAGTGCACCACATGCCACGGCGCGCAGGGCCGCGGAGATGGGCCATTGGCCAAGGACATGCTCCCTCCGCCCAGCAACTTCCACGACGAGGCGCGCATGCGTCAGCGGAGTCTCTATGGTCTGTACAACACGATCACGCTTGGCGTGGGTGGCACGCCGATGCGCGCCTTCAATGAATTTTCCGAAGCCGACCGTTGGGCGTTGGCCTTCTTTGTGGGCGGCCTGCGAGCTAGCCCCGAGATCATCGCCCAAGGTGAGGCCGCATGGCGCCAAGGGCAAAGTCAGCAGGCGTTCGATGCCCTGTCCACCCTGGTCACGAAGACGCCCAGCGAACAGGGAAAGGCCGGCTCGTCGCTGGACGCTGTACGCGCTTACCTGACCCATCAACCACAGGCACTACAGTTAGCCGCGCCGGCGCCCCTGGCGGTCTCGCGCACCAAACTCGACGAGGCTGCGAAGGCGTATGCGCGCGGCGACCGAGAATATGCGCGGCGGCTTGCAATCGCCGCTTATCTCGAAGGCTTTGAGCTTGTCGAATCGGCGCTTGACACCGTGAACGCTCCTCTGCGCGGCGAGGTGGAGCGGGAAATGATGACGTTGCGCGCTGCCATCGGAGACGGCCAGCCGCCCGAGGCCGTGGCTGCCCAGGTCGAAAAGACCAAGGCACTCCTCGACCGCGCCGACGACGCGCTCTCCGGCAGTGGTTTGTCGTGGTCGACAGCGTTCGTGAGTTCTCTCTTGATTCTGGTACGCGAGGGGTTAGAAGCGATCCTTGTGCTGGCGGCCATCATCGCCTTAGTCGTGAAGACCGGACGGCGCGATGCCTTGCCGTATATCCACGCGGGCTGGATTGGGGCAGTGGCACTTGCGGCTGTCACCTGGAGTGTGGCGCGCTATGTGATAAGCATCTCGGGAGCGAATCGAGAACTCACCGAGGGCATCACGGCGCTGCTGGCAGCGGCAATGCTGTTGTACGTGGGATGGTGGTTGCATAGCAGATCGAACGCACAGGCCTGGAATCGCTTCATCCGCGAGCAGGTCGATGTGGCGCTCAACAAACGAACGCTATGGGCGATGGCCGGTATCTCCTTCCTTGCGGTGTACCGCGAGTTGTTTGAGGTAATCCTGTTCTACGAGACATTGTGGGTCCAGGCGGGAGCTGAAAGCCACGGCGCGGTGTTGTGGGGCGTCGCAGGAGCCACGCTTCTTTTAGTGCTGATTGGCGGGGCCATCCTGCGCTACAGCGTGCGCTTGCCAATCGGGCCGTTTTTTGCGGCGACTTCCGCTTTTCTCGCTTTGCTGGCAGTCGTATTCGTGGGCAACGGCGTCGCAGCTCTACAGGAAGCCGGCATGCTTGACTCAACTTCCGTTCGATTTTTTTCACTGCCGCTATTGGGCATCTATCCGACAGCGCAGGGCCTAGCGCTACAGGTGCTGACATTGATCTTGATCGCGGGTGGCTTGTGGTTCAACCGAACAAGGCAGAACTCTTGAACAGATGCCGCTTCGACCCTTGAACGCGGGAGACGCTATGAAGCTAAATTACACGGGCTTCCTAATACGTTGGGGTCGAGTCCTTTCTCAAGTTATGCCGTCCTAATGCGACCAACACAATATGACCAGCAAATTGCGCCTCGACATTCCCTTGGTACTGCCGCAGATCGCGGATGCGCAGGACGCCATCGTTCGACGCCTGATCGACGACCTGCAGGGCCGTGAAGGCATCGACAAGGTGCATGTACGAACGGCGCAAGACGATGCGCCGGCGCAGTTGTGTATCCACCATGATCCCGAGTTGCTGCCTCTGGGCCGCATCCGCGAGATCGTGCAGGCAGCAGGTGCGCAGATCACAGAACGCTTCGCGCACGTGCTATGGCAGACCGAGGGCATCGGCCATGCGCGGCGCGCCAGGACGGTAACCGAGCTGCTGCGCGGGTTGCCGGGCGTGCTGGATGCAGAGGCCAGCGCGATGGGATTGGTTCACGTGGATTTCGACCGCCAGGCGGTCACGGAGCAGGCCCTCCTCAAGTCGCTTTCGGGTGCAGGGGTGAAGCGGCTTGAAGATTCGACAACGCCGACGTCTGCGGTGCACGGCGAGCCGGGGCATCGTCACGAGCCGGGCGAGAAAGGCGAACATGGGCATGTGCATGGACAGGGAGGTCTGTTCGGCGCCAATACCGAAATGATTTTCGCGTTGGCCTGCGGTACGTTGCTGGGCGTTGGCGTGGCGATCGACAAGCTGATGACGGGCATGCCCGGCTGGCTGCCGCTGGCCTGTTTCGTTCTGGCGTATTTCTTCGGCGGCTTCTACACGTTGCGCGAGGCGATCGACAACCTCAAGCTCAGGCGCTTCGAGATCGACACGCTGATGCTGGTGGCTGCCGCCGGCGCCGCAGCGCTAGGTTCCTGGGCCGAAGGCGCGCTGCTGCTGTTCCTCTTCAGCCTGGGTCATGCGCTGGAACACTATGCGATGGGCAGGGCCAAGCGCGCCATCGAGGCCCTGGCCGAGCTGGCGCCGGACACCGCGACGGTACGTCGTGACGGTCAGACAAAAGAGATTCCCGTCGAGGAACTGGTTGTCGGCGACATCGTCCTGGTTCGGCCCAACCAGCGCCTGTCAGCCGATGGCTTCATCGTGCAGGGCACCTCGGCCATCAACCAGGCTCCGGTCACCGGTGAGAGCATGCCGGTCGACAAACGCCCGGTCGAGGATGCCGCAAAGGCGCGCGCCCGACCCGACAGCGTGGATGCGGCGTCGCGCGTCTTCGCCGGCACCATCAATGGCGCGGGGGGCATCGAGGTGGAGGTGACGCGCCGCTCCAGCGAATCCGCCTTGGCGCGGGTCGTGAAGATGGTCAGCGAGGCGGAGACACGCAAGTCACCCACACAGCGTTTCACGGACAAGTTCGAGCGCATCTTCGTGCCAGCCGTGCTGGGGCTGGCCTTTCTGCTGCTGTTCGCCTGGGTTGTGGTCGATGAGCCGTTCCGCGACAGCTTCTACCGCGCCATGGCCGTGCTGGTGGCGGCCAGCCCCTGTGCGCTGGCGATTGCCACGCCCAGCGCGGTGCTTTCAGGTATCGCCCGGGCCGCGCGAGGCGGCGTGCTCATCAAGGGCGGCGCGCCACTGGAGGAGTTGGGCTCCCTCGATGCGATGGCCTTTGACAAAACCGGCACGCTGACCGAGGGCAAGCCCCGCATCACGGATGTGGTGACGGTCGATGGCACGAGCGAGGAAGAATTGCTGTCCGTGGCGGTGGCGGTCGAGTCGCTCAGCGACCACCCCCTGGCCGCCGCCATTGCGCGGGATGGGCGCGAGCGCCTGGGTGCAACGCAGCCATCGGATGCCGACGGCCTGCAGAACCTGATCGGCCGCGGCGTTACCGCCAAGCTGCAGGGCGAGACAGTGTGGATTGGCAAGGTGGAGATGTTCGGCACCGAAGGCGTTCCTGCGCTGGGAGCCGCTGCCCAGACTGCGATCGAGCGTCTGCGCGAAAGCGGCCGCACGACCATGGTGGTGCGGCGCGGTGACCGCGACCTGGGCGCCATCGGGCTGCTGGACACGCCGCGCGCTGGCGCGAAGGAGGCCCTGCAGCAACTGCGCGACCTGGGCATCCGCCGCATGATCATGATCTCTGGCGACCACAAGAAGGTCGCCGAGGCGATCGCTGGCGAGGTCGGCTTGGACGAGGCCTGGGGCGACCTGATGCCCGAGGACAAGGTCGAGGCGATCCGCAAACTGCGGCAGACAACGAAGGTGGCGATGGTCGGCGACGGGGTCAATGACGCTCCGGCGATGGCCAACGCAACGGTAGGCGTCGCGATGGGCGCCGCCGGTTCGGATGTCGCGCTGGAAACCGCCGATGTGGCGCTGATGGCCGACGATCTCAAGCACCTGCCGTTTGCGGTGGGACTGAGCCGGCATACACGCTCGGTGATCCGCCAGAACGTGTTCGTCAGCCTGGGCATCGTGGCGCTGCTGGTGCCGGCCACGATTTTGGGGCTGGGCATCGGCCCGGCCGTGGCCGTGCACGAAGGGTCCACCCTGCTGGTGGTGTTCAATGCGCTGCGGCTGCTCGCCTATCGCAATCCTGTCAAGAACTCGGCGGCATGAACGCCTGTACTGCGTGAAGCGTGATGTACGGTGAATTTGCCGCAGAAACCTGCTTGGAGCATCGCCTTGTGGCCGATAAGCAGCGTGTGGCCGGCATCTACCGGCGCGTCGTCAGGCTGGCCAACGGGCGCTGCGCGATGCTCGACGACGGAATGGGATTCTCGCTTGCGCCGTGGAAGCCAGTGATCGAGCAGCGTCCAGGACAGCACCTTGCCGCGACCGCGTGTGGCAGAGGGGTGCCCAGAGAAATCGAGAGGCCGCGCGGACTGGTCATGGGCCAACACATCGTCTGCCGGCTGTGGCTCCAGCAGGATACAATAAACCGATTGACGGTCGGTTTTTTGTACAGCATACTGCTAAATTCGAGTCAAAGCTCGGAGTTGACTACCTTGACCAATCACAGCGCACCAACGCTTGGCGATCTGGAAATCGCCGTGCTTGAAGACATCTGGCGTTTCGGCCCATCCGATACCAAGGCGGTGTACGCACGCATTGGACAGTCGCGCTCGATTTCCTTGAACACGGTGCAATCTACGCTGGAACGTCTATTTCGGAAGACCATGCTTCGGCGTGAAAAGATCAGTCATGCTTATGAATATTCAGCGCGAGTTTCGCGCCAGGAATTAATCCACAAGCTGGTCGAATCCACGGTGCGCCGTGTTGCAGGCCCGCAGCCGGATGTATTGCTGCGTGCCTTTGTCGATCTTGCTGCAAGAGCGGATGATGATCAGCTCAAGAGGCTTGAGGAGTTGATTGCCCGCCGGCGTGCTGAATTGGATCAGACGTGATGACGAGTTATGGCCCACTACTTCAGTTTGCATTGCTGTCCGGCTTTGTGCTGGCGGTGACGCTTACCCTGCTGATTGGAGCCTGTGAGCACCCGCTGCGTCGTGCGTTATCTGGGAGGACTCCTTCTCAGCGAGCACGGATATCTTGGTGGGCGCTGGTAACTCCGGCATTGGCGGGCATCGCCTACGTGCTTATGGCCCTTGCAATGCCGTCAATGTTTGAAGGTTCGGCTCGATTTGCCGCTGCCTGTTCTGCGCACGCTGACACGCTTCTGCATCTGTGCGTTTCGCAACCGAGCGGCAACAGTCAGAGTGCGTGGCTATGGGGGGCATTGGCGTTGCTGGTGGGATATGCCGCCTGGCTGGCGACACGGGCCGCAGCGGGGCTTTGGCGCGCTCGGCGAACTCTTGCCTCGCTGGTGCGTCTTAGCAGGCGTCCGGGACATCCTGAGAGACTTCGCGTACTTGATGTCGATCGGCCTATGGCGCTCGCCTGCGGCATCGGGCATGGCCACATCCTGCTTTCGACCTTATTGATGCGGCAACTTGACCCAACACAGTTGCGCGTGGTGCTAGCTCACGAACAGGCACACATCACCAATCGCGATGTTCTGCTTCGTTTAGTCGCTGCCGTATTGTCTAGCATCCAACTGCCAAGCACCCGTCGCCGATTGTTGCGTGATCTAGAACTCGCTTTGGAACAACGTTGCGATTTTGCTGCTGCGAATGAAGTGGGGTGTCGCGTCGCCGTGGCCGAAACTATCGTCGCGATGGAGAAGATATATCGGCAGCACGCCAGGGAACAGGCGCCATTCACGATGGCGTTCTTTTCCGATTTTGTTCCTGAGCGCGTCGAAGCACTGCTGTCGCCTAAGCAGTCGTCTGTCTCATATTTAGGGTTGATGCTAGGTATTCTTGTTCTAGCGTTTTGCAGCCTATCTGTAGGCTGGCTGCATTCTGCGACCGAATCTTTCATCACCATGATGCCCAGGTAAGTTCATATGCGTGTGTTCTGTGTTTTTTTAGGCGAAAAACCGATCAATGATCGGTTTTTTGATGATTCCGCCCGACGTGCGAGGACGGTCATCGCGCGGAATCGTTTGCTCGTCACCTGCCCTCGTGGGAGTTTTCATGAATTTGATTGGTTTAACGGCCTTGGTGGTCGTTGGAACCCGCGATCCATTCACCCTACCCGTCAAACCTCTTTGGCTGAAAGAGGCCGTCTCCCGTGCTCCTCGGCGTCATTTGCATGGCCGACACGTCACGGGGGGCGCGTGAGGTCACTCCCATGAAGCAGTCAAGACCCTGTTCGCTAGTTGCAGCGGCGCGTTGGAATTTTCGCGGAGTATTTATCGGAGCATCTATGTCTTACCAATCTTCACTTTGGACGCGCACGCTCTGCGCTTTCGCAATCGCGCTCTCTCTCCCATCGGCGGCCTTGGCCGCCGACGAGTTCGCCGTTTCAGCCGCGCAAATGCAAGCCTTGGGCGTACAGCTACAACGCCTAGAAAAGCCTGCATCCATTCCGGGTATGACTTACCCAGCCCGCGTCGTGCTGCCTCCCTCGCAGGAGTACGTCGTCAGCGCACCGCTAGCCGGCGTCGTTGATCAATTGCTCGTCGGTCAGAACGAAGCCGTGAAGCCTGGCCAAGCTCTGTTGCGCTTGGTGAGCCCCGAATTGGGTGAACAGCAGCTCAAGCTGATGGAGGCAGCTTCGCGCAACCGGCTGGCGCAGAGGACGCTGCAGCGTGAGAAGCAATTGGCCGCAGAAGGCATCGTGCCGGATCGCCGGGCACAGGACGCGGAGACCGCCGCAGCGGAGGATCGAGCCAGACTACGCCAAGCGGAAGCCGCCTTGCGGCTGGCAGGTCTGGATGCGGCTTCCATTCGCCGCGTCGCCGAAGGCGGCGCCATGCAGGATGCGCTGGTCATCCGGGCACGCGCCGGGGGCACCGTGACCGACATCGGTATTAAAACCGGCCAGCGCGTCCAACAGTCCGATCCCCTGGTGCGTGTCGCCGACACAAGCAAGCTGTGGCTCGACATCCAGTTGCCTGTGGAGCGACAGTCGCAGGTGACGGCTCGCGGCGGCCAGGTGAACGTCGTTGGTCGAGATACGAGTGCCGTCACGACGAGCCTGGGCACCACTGTCAGTGAAAGCCAGACCGTCACACTACGCGCGGACGTCACGCGCGGTGCGCCGTTGCTGCGGCCCGGCGAGTTCGTACAGGTGCAAGTGGCGTTTGCCGGTGGTGGGGAAGGCTGGCCTGTGCCGGTCGCTGCCGTGGCGCGGCAGGGCGACAAGGCCTATGTATTCGTGCGAACCGAAACGGGCTTCTTGGCCACGCCGGTGGAGGTGCTGGACAGCGCCGGCCAGGCCCTGCGCGTCAAGGGCACGCTGCGTCCCGGCCAGCAGATCGCCATCACCTCCGTGATCGGCCTCAAGGCGGCTTGGCTCGGCAAGGGCGGGGGCAACTGACATGCTGACGCGCCTCGTTCAATTCGCGCTCGCGCAGCGCCTGTTCGTCCTGCTGGCCAGCGTGTTGCTCGCCGGTGCGGGCTGGTATGCCTTCCGCAACCTGCCCATTGATGCGTTCCCCGACGTTTCCAGCACCCAGGTCAAAATCATCATGAAGGCCCCGGGCATGACGCCCGAGGAGATCGAAACCCGAATCGCGGTGCCGATCGAAGTGGAGATGCTGGGCATCCCCAACCAGCGCATCCTGCGCTCGATGTCCAAGTACGGCATCGTCGATATCACGGTCGACTTCCAGGACGGCACCGACATCTACTGGGCGCGCCAGCAGGTGGCCGAGCGTCTGTCCAACATCAGCGCCGATCTGCCGACAGGCGTCAGCGGCGGCATGGCGCCGATCACGACACCGCTCGGCGAGATGTTCATGTTCACCGTCGAGTCGCCGGAGATGACGTTGGAGGACCGCCGCAGTCTGCTCGATTGGGTGATCCGGCCCGCCCTGCGTTCGGTGCCAGGCGTGGCCGATGTCAACGCGCTGGGCGGAAAGGTGCGAACTTTCGAGGTCGTTCCCGATCCGGTGAAGCTGGCCGCGGTGGGCCTGTCCACGGCGCAGTTGCGGTCCGCCATCGAGGCCAACAACCGCAACGACGGCGCCGGCCGTTTGGGTGAAGGCGACGAGGTACTGCTGGTGCGTACCGAAGGCAGCATCAAGACCATGGACGACGTGCGCGCCATCGTCGTGAAGGCCGAGGGCGGCGCAAGCGTGCGCATCACGGACATCGCCCAGGTACGCGAGGGATACCTCACGCGCTATGGCGTGGTGACGCAAAGCGGCCGAGGCGAGGCCGTGCAGGGCCTGGTGCTCGGACTGGCTGGTGCCAATGCGCAGAAGGTCGTGCAAGGCGTGACGCAGAAGCTGGAAGAACTCAAGCCCACCCTACCGAAGGGCGTCGAGATCAACGTCTTCTACAACCGCGCCAAACTGGTCGAGACGGCGGTCGGCACGGTGTCAAAGGCGCTGCTGGAGGCGACCGTACTGGTGCTGGTCCTGCTGGGCGCATTCCTCGGCAACCTGCGGGCAGCGGTGACAGTGGCCGTGGTGCTGCCGCTGTCGGCGCTGGCCACCTTCATCCTGATGCGCTGGTATGGCATGTCGGCCAACCTGATGAGCCTTGGGGGTTTGGCCATCGCGCTGGGCATGCTGGTCGACGGCGCGGTGGTGGTGGTCGAGAACATCGTCCAGCACATGGCCCATGACGGCAAGGACAAGCTGCCTCGCCAGCACATGGTGTTCCGCGCGGTGCGCGAAGTGGCCGTGCCGGTGGCCGCGGGCATCCTGATCATCGCCGTCGTGTTCCTGCCGTTGATGACACTGCAAGGGCTCGAAGGCAAGTTCTTCGTGCCAGTGGCGATGACCATCGTGTTCGCGCTGGCCAGCTCGCTCGTGCTGTCCCTCACCATCATCCCGGTGCTGTCGTCCTTCCTGTTCAAGAAGGTGAAGCACGACGACCCGTGGCTGCCCCGCCAGGCACTGCGGCTGTATGCGCCGATCCTGCGCTTCGCGTTGGGCCGGCAAAAGCTCGTCTTTGTCGTGGCCGGCGTCATGCTGGCGGCCGCGGTAGGCGTCTATACCCTGGTCGGCAAGACCTTCATGCCAGCGATGGACGAGGGAGACCTGATCGTGGGCATCGAGAAGCTGCCATCGGTGAGCCTGGAGCAAACGGCCGAACTCGACCTGAAGATCCATCAAGCGTTGATGAAGGGCATACCCGAGATCACTGGCATCGTGGCGCGCGCCGGCGCCGACGAGATCGGGCTAGACCCGATGAGCCTGAACCAGACCGATACCTATCTCGTGCTGAAGCCTCGCAACGAGTGGGCCCCCGGGGGAAAGCCGGCATTGGAAGATCGGATTCGCGCGGTACTCGACGAACTCCCGGGCGTCGGCTACAGCTTCACCCAGCCGATCGACATGCGCGTGTCCGAGATGATCATCGGCGTGCGTGGTGACATCGCGATCAAGATCTTCGGGCCGGACCTGTCGACGCTCAATGACCTCGCCGCCCAGGTCGAGAAGCTGATGAAGGAAGTGCCGGGCAACCAGGACGTCTATACCGTTCAGAACGACGGCGTGCAGTACCTGCGTGTCATCGTCGATCGCCTCGCAGCGGGTCGCTACGGCCTGTCGGTCGAGGATGTGCAAGACGCGCTGCGCGTGCAGATCGAAGGCCAGCGTGCAGGCACGGTGATCGATGGCAATCGGCGCATCCCCGTCGTGGTACGTGGCCAGGACATCGTGAAGGTATCGCCCGCGGAGTTCGCGGCAGTGCGCATTACGACATCCAATGGGCAAAGCGTCGCGTTGGGCCAGCTCGCCCAACTGGAGCGCCAAGGCGGTCCTGTGAAGATCGACCGCGAGATGGGCAGCCGCTACAGCGTAGTGATCGCCAATGTCACCGGGCGCGATTTGGTCGGCTTCGTCGAGGAGGCCAAGGCCAAGGTCGCCCAGGCAGTCACGCTGCCCACCGGGTACCGCATTGCCTGGGGCGGTCAGTTCGAGAATCAGCAGCGTGCGGCAGCGCGTCTTTCGCTCGTCGTGCCGCTGTCGATCGGCTTCATCTTCATCATCCTGTTCTCCACCTTCGGCTCGGTCCGACAAGCGCTGCTGGTCCTGAGCAACATTCCATTTGCGCTGGTCGGCGGCATCGTGGCGCTTTGGCTCACGGGCGAGTACCTCTCGGTGCCGGCCTCGGTAGGTTTCATCGCGCTACTGGGCATCGCCGTGCTCAATGGCGTGGTGCTGGTGAGCTATTTCAACCAGTTGCACGCCGAAGGCTTGTCGCTCGTCGATTGCGTGACACAGGGAGCACACAGGCGTCTGCGCCCGGTGTTGATGACCGCATCAATCACCGCATTCGGACTCATCCCATTGCTGTTCGCCACCGGCCCCGGCTCGGAGGTCCAGCGGCCACTGGCCATCGTCGTGATCGGCGGCCTGATCACGGCGACCGCGCTGACGCTGATCCTGCTACCCATCCTGTACCTGCGATTCGCGCACGCCAAGTCGGCGGCGCCCATGGAGGCGCACCATGCCTAAGTCCTGCTTGACCCTGCTTCTCGATCCACAGATCGAGGAAAAGTTGCTCGACTTGCTGCTCGATGTCGCGGGTGACGAACTCTTTGTCAGCACGCCGACGTTCAGCCACGGCACAGCCTACGGGCGGCTATCGAACGAAGAAAAAGTGATGGGGCGCAGCCACGCGGTCCAAGTGCAGATCCTAGTCACCGACGGGAAGCAGGAAGAAATCCTGCAATTGCTGCAAGAACGTTTTGCCGGCACCGGGTTGCGCTATTGGGCAGCGCCGCTGTCGATCGATGGAGAGATTGCATGAAGTCTTGGATCACGATGACCCTGGGATGGGCGCTGGTGTTGCCCCTGCAGGCGTTTGCGCAGCCCGTCATTCCGTCCGACCTACCTCCTGCCGAACTTGCGCGTGCGGCCATTGAGCAGGAGCCTTCTGTCGTGAAGGCTCGGCATGCGCTCGAAGCAGCAGGCCATGCAGGGCGCAGGATCGCTGCATCGCCCTACGAGTGGTCTGTAGGGATCGACAGTCAGAGACGCCGCTATGACACAGGTGGCAATTCAAACGAATGGACCGCCAGGATCGAGCGACCGATACGAATTGGCGGCAAGGCCGAACTCGATCAGGGCCTAGGCGACACGACCGAACGAATAGCCCGCGCCGAGTTAGCGCAAACACGACATGAAGCGGCGCGTACATTGGCTGACTTGTGGATCGACTGGCTGGCAGCTATTCAGGCGCGAGAGTTGGCTAAGGAACAACTCGACTTCGCCGAATCGAGCGCGTCGGCGGTTGCCGGGCGCCGCAGGGCCGGCGATGCGTCGCTTCTTGATCTCAACGCTGCGCAAGCGGATGCGGCCGAGGCACGCCGACAGTTTGACACCACGCAGGCACAGGAAACCAAGGCGATCCTTCGCCTGCGCTCACGCTTTCCGTCTTTGGTGATGGAGCCACAGTCCTTGAGTGAACCTGTGGAACTAGACCTGGACGAAGCGCAATGGCGCGAACGAGTCCTGGCCGGGAGCGACACGCTGCGGACGATGCAGGAATCGCTGAAGCGGGCCGAACTGACGGCCGATCGGGCACGGGCCGATCGAATTCCTGACCCCACCGTTGGCCTTTTCACAGCCTCGGAGGCTCGTCGCAGCGAACGCATCGTAGGCATCAGCGTGAGCATCCCGCTCGGCGGGACCTATCGCAAGGAAACCATGTTGGAGGCGCTCAAGCAGGCGGACGTGGCGCGGGCCGAACTGGAGCGCCAGCGAAAGGAAATCGACCTGGCGACTGCGGAAACCATCAACGATGCCCGCACTGCACTGCGGCGGTGGAGGTTAGCCGAACAGTCCGCACAAATGGCCCGCGAGAACGCAAGGCTCGGCCAGCGTGGCTACAGCCTCGGCGAAGGGGATCTGCAATCGCTGCTGCTGCTGCGTCGGCAATCCGTTGACGCCGCCGGGGCATCGCTTTCATCCCGCGTCGAAGCGTTGAAGGCGCGCAATCGGCTGCTGATCGACGCTCACTTGATTCTTGGGCTGGCCGACGAATAAAGCTGCGTCGCTGCACACCCATATCACTGGCGCAACTCCCCGACGATGCCAAGACGGCACGCCAGCGTGCGCACGTCGATTTTCGTCACCCTGATCGCACGAGCGCGGCGAATGAAAAGCCACTTTCTGCGCTCATCAAAGGATTTTTTGGAGTTTATTAAAGGTATGAGATTCATCCACGAAAGATTTACGGCAGCAATGCCAAGTCGCCTTCCCTCAACCTGGCCACGGATTCTCCTATTTCTAATAGCAGCGCTTCTCCTCATGTTCGCAAGTGCGAATCAGGCGCTAGCCCATGCCGTTGCCGAAGGTGACAAGGGCTACATCCAAGAAATATCTGGCGTCAATCTGATCCCTTTCATGTATTTAGGGGCGAAGCACATGGCGACGGGATACGACCACATCCTGTTCCTGCTCGGCGTGATCTTCTTTCTGTACCGACTGAAGCATATCGGCCTGTATGTGACGCTATTTGCCATCGGCCACTCAACCACGATGCTGCTTGGCGTGTATTTCAACGTCGGGATCAACAGCTACATCATCGACGCGATCATCGGCTTCTCAGTTGTTTACAAGGCGCTCGACAACATCGGCGCGTTTCAAAGATGGCTAGGCTTTCAGCCCAACACGAAGGTTGCAACCGTCGTATTCGGACTATTTCACGGCTTTGGGCTGTCCACCAAGATCATCGAATACAACATTTCACCTGACGGCCTGATTCCCAACCTGCTGGCGTTCAATGTCGGCGTTGAAATCGGGCAGTTGCTTGCGCTCGGCACGATCCTGATCGCAATGAGCTACTGGCGTCGGACGGCGAGCTTCTGGCGCCATGCGTACACCGCAAACGTGGCAATGATGTGTGCCGGATTCGTTTTGATCGGCTACCAGATCACCGGCTACTTCGTTTCCTAACTGCACACGGAGAAAACTCTATGTACAACGTATCCAAGCCAACCCTTGACGCCCTGCCAACATCGAAACAGTTGATACGCTCGACGATTATTGCGCTCGTTGCGGCCATCGCAATTCTGGTCGCCGTCGTCCTTCCCTCCGAATACGCAATCGACCCGACAAGAATTGGTCGTGCTCTCGGGCTGACGGAAATGGGGGAAATCAAGACACAGTTGGCCAAAGAAGCTGCTGCGGACGCCGCCATGGATGCAGCCAAGACCGCTGCCACGAGTACAGGAAATGCAAGCGCAGCCACGCTGGCACAGGTGCAAGGTGCCGCCCAGGTGACGAACGATTCTGCGTGGCGCGATGAGGTGCGCGTCCTACTCAAACCCGGCCAGGGGGCCGAAGTGAAGCTAAGCATGAAGGCTGGTGAGAAGGCCGAATTCAGTTGGATCACCGAAGGCGGTGTAGTGAACGTTGATACCCACGGCGATGGCGGTGGACAGTCCATAAGCTACGAGAAAGGCCGCGCCGTGCCCGCAGGTGACGGCGTGATCCAGGCTGCCTTTAGTGGCAATCACGGCTGGTTCTGGCGAAACCGCGGGGATGTCGATGTGACTGTGGTTGTTCGCACTCGCGGCCAATACGTGGAAATGAAGCGCGTCTTGTAGTTCGCCGGAAAGACAGGGGCGAATGCCCTATGCACTCCGGCCCTCCTGCTGTGCCAAACGCGCACTAGGAAGCCGAAGTTTCCGCCCTGCCACGAGGCCGGGCCCTACCTATGGAGATAGTGAAATGAATGTTCGTCCGCTCTTGATTGCCTTCCTGGCCAGCACATCGCTTGCTTCACCGCTTGCGATGGCCCATCCCGGCGCGCATAACGACGATGAAAAGGCCATGCCGAAGACCTGCGAGCAATTGGCAGATACGAAGCGGTACATCAGCGACGTGGCTTACCCCGAAGTAAAGAAGCTGAAAGAGCAATGCGATGCCGCCACGAAGAAGAAGCCGGCTGCAACGCCGGCACCGGCAACCCGTCAATCGTCCGGCGGCAAGAACTGATTGCTCAAGGTTGTGGCCGTAGCCCTGCGAGCTGCGGCCACTGCCTTGTTGGATTGGCCCCTAGTTTGGCGCTCGTTTGCATGCTCGGTGCTACTAATACTCAGAACTTTCCTGGGTGACAGATCATGGCTCTGCCATTAACCGAGGAGCGGGTTCTACCCGGCAGCGCTCGCATTGAACCTGCGCGGCAGATTGGAGCGCACAAGGAGACATGTTTAATGGAGCTGCGACATCTACGTTGCTTCGTAGCCTTGGCTGAGGAGCTGCATTTCACACGAGCTGCCGAGCGACTACATATCGAACAACCACCTCTTTCCCGAGCCATCAAAGAACTGGAGGACGAATTGGGGGTCTTGCTCTTCGATAGAGACCGCAGAGGTACCCGGCTGACCGCAGCAGGTACTGCGTTCTTGCAAGACACTCGCCGACTATTCACCGTGTTGGAACAAGCACGAGAGAATGCCAAGGCTGTTGCAGCGGGCTCGCGAGGTAGCCTGCGCATCGCAGTATCCGATGGCGCAATTGATCCCTGGCTGTCGGATTTTCTCGCCAGTTGTCGCGCTGAAGAGCCAGACGTTGAGATTCGCTTGTCCGAAGTGCCGTTGGCCGAGCAGTTGCGCGGTCTGCGTGCCGGCGACTTCACCATCGGGTTCGCGCACACGGCCGAAGTCGGCGACGACATTGTTGCCGAGCCGATCTGGCAAGACCCGTTGGTGATCGCCGTACCTGTCAGACATGAGCTGCTTGTCCACAAGGCAGTCCCACTCCATGAACTCGGAGGCCACCCACTTGTACTGTGCGATCCACAGGTGTGCGAAGGCTACTGTCGTGAACTAGCTCGGCTTCTACGGCTTCTAGAACGTGAACCGAATGTGGTCGAGCACGTATCCTCGCTGGAGATGATGCTTACCCTGGTCAGCGCGGGCTTTGGTGTCGGCTTCACGACAGCGACCAGGGTTGCTATCAGTCCACGACCAGATGTGCTGACTCGCCCGCTAGCGGTGGATTCAGCAGTAATCACAACCTATCTGCTCCGACTCGGTGGCGGCGACATGCCGGCTTCGCTGGAGCGATTCATCGTTCGTCTGCATGATCTCGTCCGGTTACGCGACAGTCTGAGTAGCTGACAGCTCGGTCACCCTCAAGAATCTGTGCTGCTGCCGGTGCCAAGGTTGCGCTCCGTTGCAGACATCAGTTCAGCGGCGCTTATTCCGAGCGCCGTGGCAATTTTTAAGATGAGAGGAAGCGTGGGCACGTGCTCCCCGCGCTCGATCTTGCCCATGTGCGAACGCGAGATGCCTGCTCTAGATGCAAACTCGTCTTGAGCGACACCTTGAGCGACGCGCGCAGCGCGCACAGCCTGCCCGAAGGCCAACGCTGGCTCGGATTCATATGTCGATGTGCCAATGGGGCGGCCTGGCTGAATAGTGGGCTTCTGCATTAGCAGAAGCGTCGAACAATCTACCCAAATTAACCACGTTAATGTTATAGACGTTAAAGTTCTCTCTTAACTATCATGTCGGCTTGCTCTCGACCTGCTTTGCCGCTTTGGGGCACCCATGTACAACACCACCAGCCGGCTCTCCCATCTCAGGCTTGCCATAGCGCCAGGCGTGCCATCGTCAAAGCTCTCGGCACTGCTGGCGCTGCAACGCGCGGAAGAACCCGATGTCACCCTCGCATTCTTTGAGGTTTCGGGCAACGACCTGCGCACGGGGCTACATAACGGTCGCTACGACGCAGGGGTATCGCTTCAGGCGTCGGGCGACACGACCCTTAAGACCCAGCCGTTGTGGGTTGAGTGCATGGCCGTCGCCATGCCGCTACGGTTCCCGTTGCTTGACCAGGCAACGCTCACGATTGCCGATCTGCTGAACTACCCCATGTATCGCTGGCAGGCGGAAATGTGCTCCAAGCTCGACGAGCGACTTTCCACCCTCCCGCCTATAGGTCGGCAAAACATCCGGTACGTGACTTCGTTTGCCCTATTGGCCACATGGGTCGCGGCCGGCTATGGCGTCGGGGTATCCGCGCAATCGCGCATCGAGCATGCCCATCGCTGGGGGCTCGCGATGCGGCCGATCATCGATGGCCCTTACGAGATCGTGACGCACTTGCAGCGACCCCAGGAGCAAGCCAGTTCCGTTGTAGAGCGGTTCGAACGTAGAGCGCTGCAAGTTGCCAGGGCAAGTGCTGCATAGTGGCCGCCCCCTCTGGCCGGGGTGACAACCCCGGCCAGAGGTTGCAGTCCACGGGTCAGGCCCCCTCAAGCACTACTGCGCTATCCACCAACCGACGGACGCTCAGCCGCACATCCTCGGGGATGGGCCGCGTGGCAACGGCTTCGGGCACATCCTCATGGCGCTGCCAGTCGCCCATGAGGACCCGGATGATCGCGGGCACGTTGGTCGGCGTGACCACATCAATGGCCGCACGATCCCCCAGGTCAGGGTGCGGCTGCGTCAGCATGCGGTACAGGTCCCACGAATCCGCGTGCGGGCACTGGTTCATGAGTACCTGGGCCAGCTTGTGCTTGAGCGGCACCAGTTGCCAGTCGGGAACCCGCTGCCCCCGGTTGCCCAGGCTGATGGACAACAGCTTGCCGGCTTTCAGCTCGCGGTTGATCTGATCCTTGGACTTCCCGGCCAGCTTGCCGAACAGCGGGACCGGCAGATTGTTCGGCGACTCATAGATGGCCAGCATTTCCTCGCGCTCGCGCTGGATGGCGGACACTTCCGGCTCCGGGGCATGCACCGGAGGTGGCGGCACCTGCGACAGCCGCTGGAACGTGATTCCACCGCTGTTCGGGGTCACGACGATAGGCGTGGCCACCACGGGCGGCACACCAGGGACAGCGGACTCGGCCACCGTGGGGACCGCGCCCACCACTTCCTCCACTTCCGCCATCGCCGGCACCCCGTCGATACGGATGGTCAGGTGCGCGCTCGCGGCTTCCACTTCGCCCTGTTCGAGCAAGTCGAGGCGATCGGCCCAGTCCTGCATCATCCGGCGGCGCGGCTCCACGTACTTGGCGTGGTTGTAGGCCGAGCTGACCTTGTTCGGATCGGAGTGCGAAAGCTGCGCGTCCACCCAAATCTTCGGGTAGCCGATCTCGTTGAGCGCGGTCGAGATGGTGCCGCGAATGCCGTGACCGGTCAGGCGCCCCTCATACCCCATGAGCTGCACGGCCTTGTTGAGGGTGTTCTCGCTGATGCGCTTCTTGAGTTCGCTGCGATGCGACAGCAGGTACTTCTGCGCCGGACGCATCACGCCCAGGAGATAGCGCACGATCTCGATGGCCTGCAGGGACAGGGGCACGATGTAGGGCGGCACGTCCTGCGGCCGCTTGCCGGCCTTGCGCATTTCGTCCTGGAGCTGCTTGACGACCTGCGGCGGGATGATCCACAAGCCGCGGTCGAGGTCGAATTGCTCAGGCTCGGCCAGCCGCAACTCGCCCGTGCGCACCCCCGTCAGGAACAGCAGCCGGACGCCAAGCTGGGTCTGCCAGCCCCGGGGGTTGTAGAGCCGGAGCTTCTGAAGGAACTCGGGCAGCTCGGGCAGGTGCAGATAGGGGTTGTGGGCCACCGGGGGCTTGGGCTCGGCCACCACGTCCAGGTCCGCGGCCGGGTTGACTTCCAGCCCCTCGGCAATGACCAAGGCGTAGCGGAACATCTGGTTGAACCAGGTGCGGACCTTCTCGGCGGTGGTGAACGCCTTGCGCTTCTCGATCGCCGCCACGACGCCTACGAGCTGGGGCCGACGAATGTCGTAGATCGACATCTTCCCCAGGGTGGGCAGCACGTCCTTGTTGAAGATGCGCAGGATCTGCGAAAGCGTGCTTTGACGGCCTTCCTTGAGTTCCTTGCGGCGATGCTCGACCCAGGCATCGAAGACGTTCTTGAAGGTGTATTCGCCTGCCAGCCTGGCCGCGTGCCGCCGCTGATCCCGCTCGACCTGGGGATCAATCCCCCTGGCGAGCAGGGCTTGGGCCTTGTCCCGCTCGGCGCGGGCCTCGCGCAGGCTGAGGGCGGGATAGCCGCCCAGGGACATGCGCTTTTGCTTGCCCAGCCAGTAGTAGCGGAAGATCCACGACTTGCCGCCTGCGGCAGAGACCATCAGGCCCAGGCAGTCGTTGTCGGAGAGGGTGTAGCGCTTGCCGGTGGTCCTTGCCTGCCGGACGGTCAGATCAGAGAGTGCCATTTCGAGGCTCCTAAGTTATGACTTAGGCTCTATGCTCGTCATGGTTCCCGCTCAGCCCCAGCAACTATCCGGTAGCCGTCCCACCCGTATTCTTGTGCCTCAATTGGTCACTCAAAAACGGTAGCTGTGGGTGGATTTCCGTGGCGCTCGCTGGAATGAAAAAAGGGGCCGAAGCCCCTCTTTTCAACGACTTACAGACGTCAGTGGAAGTCTGTAGATCATAACTTGGAGCGGGAAACGAGTCTCGAACTCGCGACCTCAACCTTGGCAAGGTTGCGCTCTACCAACTGAGCTATTCCCGCATTGGCGCTGCAATGTCGTGCAGCGAGAAAAGAACTATAGCAAATAAAAAATTATCGTGTCAAATCACCCCGGTATGACCACTCGCCGCGAACCCTAAGAAAAACGCCGCACCGGCGATCCGGTGCGGCGCTCGAGGCAAGGCGATTACTGCAGGGTGCGGGTGAAGACGAAGCGTCCTTCGCTCCAGTCCACCGGCACCACGTCCTTCGGGCCGAACTTGCCCTCCAGGATCAGCTTGGCCACGGGGTTCTCGATCTCCTGCTGGATCGCGCGCTTCAACGGCCGCGCGCCGAACACGGGATCGAAGCCGGCACGCGCGATCTGGGCGATGGCCTCGTCCGAGACCTCCAGCCGCATGTCCATCTTCGCCAGCCGCTCGCCCAGGCGCTGCAACTGCACCCGCGCGATGGACTCGATGTGCTTGGCATCCAGCCCGTGGAACACCACGACCTCGTCGATCCGGTTCAGGAACTCCGGACGGAAGTGCTGCTTGATCTCGTCCCAGACCACGGCCTTGATGACGTCGTACTGCTGTCCGGCCATGGCCTGGATCTGTTGCGAGGCCAGGTTGGACGTCATGACGATGACCGTATTGCGGAAGTCGACCGTGCGCCCCTGCCCGTCGGTCAGCCGCCCGTCGTCCAGCACCTGCAGCAGCACGTTGAAGACGTCCGGGTGGGCCTTCTCGATCTCGTCGAGCAGGATCACGCTGTACGGCTTGCGCCGCACGGCCTCGGTCAGGTAGCCGCCCTCTTCATAGCCGACGTATCCCGGCGGCGCGCCGATCAGGCGGGCCACCGAGTGCTTCTCCATGAACTCGCTCATGTCGATGCGCACCATGTGGTCGTCGGCGTCGAACAGGAATCCGGCCAGCGCCTTGGTCAGCTCGGTCTTGCCCACGCCGGTCGGCCCCAGGAACAGGAACGAGCCGTAGGGCCGCTGCGGATCGGACAGGCCGGCGCGCGAACGGCGGATGGCGTCGGACACGAGACGCACGGCCTCGTCCTGGCCGATCACGCGCTCGTGCAGCTTCTCTTCCATGTGCAGCAGCTTGGCGCGTTCGCCCTGCAGCATCTTGGAGACGGGAATGCCCGTCGCGCGCGAGACGACCTCGGCGATTTCCTCGGCGCCGACTTCCGTGCGCAAGAGCTTGGGCTTGTCCGCCTCGATCGCCTTCTCGTTGCCCTCCGCGGACTTCAGGCGGGCCTCCAGCTCGGGCAGCTTGCCGTATTGCAATTCGGCCAGCTTGTCGAACTGGCCCTTGCGCTGCAGCTCGCTCATCTCGGCGCGCACTTTCTCGATCTCTTCCTTGATCGATTGGGCGCCCTGGACGGCGGCCTTCTCGGCCTTCCAGACTTCCTCGTAGTCGTTGTACTCGCGCTCGAGCTTGCCCAGCTCTTCCTCGAGCAGTTGCAGCCGGCGCTGCGAAGCCTCGTCGGTTTCCTTCTTGACCGCCTCGCGCTCGATCTTGAGCTGGATCATGCGGCGGTCGAGCTTGTCCATGACCTCCGGCTTGGAATCGATTTCCATGCGGATGCGCGCCGCCGCCTCGTCGATGAGGTCGATGGCCTTGTCCGGCAGGAAGCGATCGGTGATGTAGCGATTGGACAGCTCGGCCGCGGCGACGATGGCCGGGTCGGTGATGTCCACGCCGTGGTGCAGCTCATAGCGCTCCTGCAAGCCCCGCAGGATGGCGATGGTGGCCTCCACCGAGGGCTCGCCCACCAGCACTTTCTGGAAGCGGCGCTCGAGCGCGGCGTCCTTCTCGATGTACTTGCGGTACTCGTCCAGCGTGGTCGCGCCTATGCAGTGCAGTTCGCCGCGCGCCAGCGCCGGCTTGAGCATGTTGCCGGCATCCATGGCGCCCTCGGCCTTGCCCGCGCCGACCATGGTGTGGAGCTCGTCGATGAAGACGATGTTCTTGCCCTCGTCCTGGGCAAGCTCCTTGAGCACGGCCTTCAGCCGTTCCTCGAACTCGCCGCGGAACTTGGCGCCGGCCAGGAGGCCCGCCATGTCGAGCGACAGCACCCGCTTGCCCTTCAGGGACTCGGGCACCTCGTCGTTGACGATGCGCTGGGCCAGGCCCTCGACGATGGCGGTCTTGCCCACGCCGGGCTCGCCGATCAGCACGGGGTTGTTCTTGGTGCGGCGCTGCAGGATCTGGATGGTGCGGCGGATCTCGTCGTCGCGGCCGATGACGGGGTCGAGCTTGCCCTGGCGGGCCCGCTCGGTCAGGTCCAGGGTGTATTTCTTCAGGGACTCGCGATTGCTTTCGCCTTCCTGCGAATCGACCGGCGCGCCGCCGCGCACGGCGTCGATGGCGGTCTCGAGCGCCTTGCGCTGCAGCCCGGCCTCGCGCAGCAGGCGGCCGGCCTCGCCCTTGTCGTCGGCCAGGGCCAGCAGGAAGAGCTCGCTGGCGATATAGGTGTCGCCGCGGTTGGCCGCTTCCTTGTCGACCTTGTTGAACAGGGACTGGAGATCGCGGCTGATCTGGATGTTGGCATCGCTGCCCTGAACCTGCGACAGGCGGCCGATGGCGGCATTGACCTCGGGGGTCAGCTTGCTGACGGCCACGCCCGCGCGCGCCAGCAGGCTGCCCGCGCCGCTTTCGGCATCGGCCAGCAGCGCCGCCAGGACGTGCAGGGGTTCTATGTAGGGGTTGTCGTTGCGCGCAGCCAGGCTCTGCGCGTCTGCCAGGGCCTGCTGGAACTTGGTGGTGAGTCGGTCGATTCGCATTGTTTTCACGCCAATAAGTGGGGGCCGCGGGCCCGGATACTCTGGATGTGAGGTCGATTCGAACGGTTTCAATCCCCCTACATTGCGCAGGGGGATAGAAGGTTATACCACCCCGAAGACTACCCCCGCAGCCGGTCCAGCGCCTCGTCCAGCCTGTCCACTGCCCAGACCTCCATGCCCTCGATGGGCTGGCGCGGGGCGTTGGCCTTGGGAATCAGCGCCACGCTGAAGCCGAGCTTGGCCGCTTCGCGCAGGCGTTCCTGGCCGCGCGGCGCGGGCCGGATCTCGCCGGCCAGGCCCACTTCCCCGAAGGCCACCAGGCCGCGCGGCAGGGGCCGGTTGCGCATGGAGGACACGATGGCCAGCAGCACCGGCAGGTCCGCCGCGGGTTCGGTGATGCGAACGCCGCCCACGGCATTGACGAAGACGTCCTGGTCGAAGGCCGCGGTGCCGGCGTGCCGGTGCAGCACCGCCAGCAGCATGGCCAGCCGGTTGCCTTCCAACCCGACCGACAGGCGGCGCGGATTGGGCGCATTGGCCGAATCCACCAGCGCCTGGATCTCGACCAGCAGCGGACGGCTGCCCTCCTGCGTGACCATGACGCACGAGCCGGACACCTGCTGCTGGTGCTGGGACAGGAACAGCGCCGACGGGTTGGCGACCCCCTTCAGCCCGCGGTCGGTCATGGCGAAGACGCCGAGTTCGTTGACCGCGCCGAAACGGTTCTTGAACGCGCGCACCAGCCGGAAGGACGAATGGGTGTCGCCTTCGAAGTACAGCACGGTGTCGACGATGTGCTCGAGCACCCTGGGCCCCGCCAGCGCGCCTTCCTTGGTGACGTGGCCGATCATGACGATGGTCACGCCGGTCTGCTTGGCCGTGCGGGTGAGCTGGGCCGCGCACTCGCGCACCTGGGCCACCGAGCCCGGCGCCGAGCTGAGCTGCTCGGAATACAGGGTCTGGATGGAGTCGATCACGGCGACTTCCGGCGCGGTTTCGGCCAGCGCCGCCTGGATGGCTTCCAGGCGTATCTCGGCCAGCAGGTCGACGTTGCCCGTATCCAGGCCCAGCCGGCGCGCCCGCAGCGCGACCTGGTCGCCGGACTCCTCGCCCGTCACGTACAGGACCCGGCGGCTGGCCGACAACGCCGCCAGCGCCTGCAGCAGCAGCGTCGACTTGCCTATGCCCGGATCGCCGCCGATCAGCACCACCGCGCCGGCCACCATGCCGCCGCCCAGCACGCGGTCGAATTCGTCGATGCCGGTGGGAAAGCGCGGCATTTCGCGCGCCTCGATATCGGCCAGCTTGCGCACCGGCGTGCTGGCCGCCAGCGGCGCGTAGCGGTGGCCGGCCGCGGCGCCGGCGCTGGCCGCCGCCACGGTTTCCTCCAGCGTGTTCCAGCCGCCGCAATGGGGGCACTTGCCCTGCCATTTGGGCGCGGTGCCGCCGCACTCGGTGCAGACATAGACGGTCTTGGCCTTGGCCATGGTCACTCCTCGAAATGCATGGGCACGCGCGGGGCGACCGCGCACAGCAGCTCGTAGCCGATGGTGCCGGCGGCCGTCGCCACGTCGTCCACCGACAGGCCCTCGTCGCCCCACAGCGTGACCGGCGCGCCGGCCTGGGCCCGCGGCACGGGACCGAGATCGACTGCCAGCATGTCCATGGAGACGCGTCCCAGCAGCCGGGTGCGCACTCCATCGACGACCACCGGCGTACCGGTGGGCGCATGGCGCGGATAGCCGTCGGCATAGCCGCACGCCACCACGCCCACGCGCATCGGTCCCTCGGCCCGGTACATGCCGCCGTAGCCGACGGCGTCGCCGGCCCGCAGTTCCTGGGTGCCGATGAGCCGCGACTTCAGCGCCATGGCCGGCACGAGCCCCAGCGACTCGGCGCTTTCGTCGGCGAAAGGCGTCGCGCCGTAGAGCGCGATGCCGGGCCGCGCCCAGTCGCCCGCCACCTCCGGGTAGCGCAGGCTGGCGGCGGAATTGCAGAGGCTGACCGGTCCGGGCAGCCCCGCGGTCGCCCGGCGGAACACCTCCAGCTGGGCCTCGATGCCCTCTGCCGTATCGGCGGTGGAGAAATGGGTCATGTGGCCGACCTGGCCCAGCCGGCCCGCGGCCTGCAAGGCCGCGAGTCCGGCATGCGCGCCGGCGTAGGCGTCCGGGCTGAAGCCCAGGCGGTTCATGCCGCTGTTGAGCTTGAGGAAGACGTCCACGGCACGCGGCAGCCGGGCCTGGCGCAGCAGCGCCAGCTGGTCCGCATGATGCACCGCCGTGGTCAGGCCGTACCGGCCGACCGCGTCCAGGTCGGCGGCCTCGAAGATGCCTTCCAGGAGCAGGATGGGCCCGGTCCATCCTGCTTCGCGGCAGCGCACGGCCTCGGACAGGTCCAGCATGGCCAGGCCGTCGGCCCGCGCGAATCCGGCCACCGCGCGTTCGATGCCATGCCCATAGGCATTGGCCTTGATGACGGCCCAGATCCTGGCCCTGCCGCCATCGGGACGGGCGGCATCGAGCCGGCGGCGGACGACATCCAGGTTGTGGGAAAACGCGTGGCGTGAAACGGTGGCGAAGATGGGACGGGGCATGGCGCAAAAGAGGACCGGCGCGGCGCGCCGGGATGGCAAAAGGAAAGTGTAGCCCTTGAGCGCCGGCCGCGCAGGACATCCCTGTCCACACCGTCGTCGCGGCGAACCGGTATCATCGGCGCCGGATTCCCAGGTCTAGCCATGTCCGCCGGTCACTACGAAAACTTCCCCGTCGCTTCGCTGCTGCTGCCCCCGCGCCTGCGGACGGCGGTGCTGGATATCTACCGCTACGCGCGCGCCGCCGACGACATCGCCGACGAGGGAGACGCATCCGACCGGGAACGCCTGGCCGCGCTGGCGCGCTTCGGCGCCGGGCTGGACTGGATCGGGGAAGGCGCACGGGCGCAACCGCCCGCCCCCGAGCTGGCCGCCATCTTCGTCCCGCTGGCCTCCACCGTCGCCCGGCATCGCCTGCCGCTCGCCCCCTTCCGTCGCCTGCTGTCTGCATTCGCCCAGGACGTGACCGTCAAGCGCTACGAGGACTTCGCGGCCCTGCGCGACTATTGCCATCGCTCGGCCGACCCCGTGGGCGAGTTGATGCTGCACCTGTACGAGGCCGCCACGCCGCGCAACCTGGCCTGGTCGGACGCGATCTGCACCGGGCTGCAGCTGACCAACTTCTGGCAGGACGTGGCCGTGGACTGGGGCAAGCACCGGGTCTATATTCCCCGGGAGGACCTGGCACGCCACGGCGTGGCCGAGGCCGACATCGCGGCGGGCCGATGCTCGCCGGCGTGGCGCGCGCTGATGGCGTTCGAGGTCGACCGGGCACGGGCGCTGTTACACTCCGGAGCGCCGCTGGCGCGGGCCCTGCCGGGCCGCATCGGCTGGGAACTGCGCCTGGTCGTCCAAGGCGGGCTGCGCATCCTGGAACGCATCGAAGCCGGCGGGTACGACGTCTTCCGGGCCCGGCCGGTACTGAAGAAAACCGAGTGGCTGAAGCTTGCCTGGCGCGCGCTGCGCATGCCCCAAGCGACGCCCGCACCCCCTCCCCATCATGACGCCTGACCAGTACTGCCAGGAGAAGGCCGCGCAGAGCGGCTCCAGTTTCTACTACAGCTTCCTGTTCCTGCCACCCGAGCGCCGGCGCGCCATCACCGCGCTGTACGCGCTGTGCCGCCAATTGGACGACACGGTGGACGAAGCCAGCGACGCCTCGGTGGCCCGCCTGAAGCTGGCCTGGTGGCGGACCGAGATCGAACGTCTGTTCGACGGCAAGCCCGAGCATCCCGTCACCCGTGCCCTCGCCCCCCACCTGGTCGCCTGCGGCATCACCCGGGACCGCCTGCTGGAGATCGTGGACGGCATGGAGATGGACCTGGACCAGACGCGCTACCTGGACTACCCCGCGCTGCAACGCTACTGCCGCCGGGCGGCCGGCGTCGTCGGCGAACTGTCGGCGGGCATCTTCGGCTACGCCGATGCGCGGACGCTGGACTACGCCGACCGCCTGGGGCTGGCGTTCCAGCTCACCAACATCATCCGCGACGTCGGCGACGACGCCCGCAAGGGCCGCATCTACCTGCCGGTCAACGAATTGCAGCAGTTCGACGTCAAGGCGGCCGACATCCTGAACGGCCGTTATTCGGACAATTTCTCGGCCCTGATGCGCTTCCAGTGCGAGCGGGCGCGGCGTGCCTATCGCGAGGCGCTGGCGCTGCTGCCGCCCGAGGACCGGCGGCCCCAGCGCCCGGGCCTGATGATGGCCGCCATCTACCACGCGCTGCTGGACGAGATCGAACGGTCCGGCTACCAGGTCCTGCACCAGCGCATTTCGCTGACGCCGCTGCGCAAGTTCTGGCTGGCGTGGAAGACCTACGTGACCGGTGGCCGGGCCCTGTGGCGCCAGATCGGAAGCTGAGCGGCCCGCGCCGCGCGGCGGTGATCGGCGCCGGATGGGCGGGCCTGGCGGCCGCGCACGTCCTGGCCGGCCGCGGCTACGCGGTCACGGTGTACGAGGCGGCCCGCGAGGTAGGCGGCCGCGCGCGCACCGTCGTCGCCCGTCCCGGCGGCCCCGCCTTCTCCGCCCCGCTGGACAATGGCCAGCATCTGCTGCTGGGCGCCTACACCGAAACCCTTGCGCTGATGCGCGAGCTTGGCCAGGACCCCGATGCCTTGCTGCTTCGCGCCCCGCTGCGGCTGGCCTCCGCCGATGGACGCTTCGCCTTGCGTGCGCCCCGCCTGCCCTCGCCGCTGCACGGCGTGGCCGCGCTGCTGGGCGCCCGCGGCCTGAGCGCCGGCGCGCGCTGGGCGGCGCTGCGCTTCGTGCTGGGACTGCGCGCGCAGGGATGGCTGGCGGCGGGCCGGGACCCGATGCCCGGACAGGCCGGCGGCTCGCCCACGGTCGCGCGCCTGCTCGCCACCTGGAACCAGCCACGGGAAGCCGTCGCGCGCCTGTGGCGCCCGCTGTGCCTGGCCGCGCTCAATACCCCTCCTGAACAGGCCTGCGCCCGTCTGTTCGCCGCCGTGCTGCGCGATAGCCTGGACGCGCCGCGCAGCCACAGCGACCTGCTGCTGCCGCGCTGCGACCTGTCCAGCCTGTGGCCGCGCGCGGCCGCGGCCCGCCATCAATTGCGCCGTGGACAAGCGGTGCGGGAACTGGTGCCTGGCGACGAGCGCGTGCTGGTCGATGGCGAGCCCTATGCGGCCGCCGTGCTGGCCGTCCCGCCGGGCATCGCGGCCCGCCTGCTGCCCCCCCATCCCGCCATGCAGGCGGTCCGGCAGGCGCTACGCGCCTTCCGCCACCTGCCCATCGCCACGCTGACCGTGCGGCTCGCGGCGCCGTTCCGGCTTGCGTTTCCCATGTTGATGCTGACGGAAGACGCCGCGCGCGGGCACCTGGGCCAATGGGTATTCGACCGGCGCGCCCTGCTGGGCCACGATGAAGGACACGGGGAACTCGCCGTCGTGGTCAGCGCGGCATCGGACTTCGAAGGGCGGGACCGCGCCGCGTGCGCGGCGGGCCTGCTCGATCAATTGCGGGAACAATTGGCCGGCCAGGGCGCGGGCGGCATGCCGCCGGTGCAAGACTGGGAATTGCTGGTCGACAAGCGCGCGACCTTCGCCGCCGTGCCGGACCTGGCGCGGCCGGGCAATGCCACGGCCTGGCCGCGGCTGGCGCTGTGCGGGGATTGGACGGATACGGGCTACCCAGGCACGCTGGAAGGCGCCGTCCGCAGCGGGCTCGAGGCCGGCCGCCTGCTGGCAGACGCTGCGGACGCACGCGGCTGACCCGCGCCGCGCCCTCACTCCTGCCCGGACTCCCAGCGGCGGGCCGCCTCGTCGTCGGAATCGCGCGCCTCGACCCAACGATCGCCCCGGCCCGTGGCCTCCTTCTTCCAGAACGGCGCCTGCGTCTTCAGGTAGTCCATGATGAACTCGCAGGCGGCGAAGCACGCGCCGCGATGCCGCCCCGCCACGCCCACGAAGACGATCTGGTCCAGCGCCCGCAGCGTGCCGACGCGATGAATGACCCGTACGGCGTTCAGCGTCCAGCGTTCCCGGGCCTGCCGGACGATGTCGGCCAGCGCCTTCTCGGTCATGCCGGGATAGTGTTCGAGCGTCAGCGAGGAGACGCTGTCGCCTTCGTTGATGTCGCGCACGGTGCCGACGAAGGTGACGACGGCCCCCACCGACGGATCGGCCCGCAGCGCGGCGATTTCCGCGCCGGCGTCGAAGTCGGCGGTCTGGACGCTGATGGACATGTCACCCTCCGGTGACGGGTGGAAAGAAAGCGACCTCGTCGCCGGCCTGCAGACGTTCGGAGGCCTGCACCATCGTGTGGTTGCGCGCGGCGCGCACGGCGCGCTCGGGAGCCAGCGCCGCGGCCCAGGCGCCGCCGCGCCCGGCCAGCCACGACCGCAGTTCGCCCACGGTACGCACCGTCTCGGGCAGTTCGGCCGCTTCCCTTTCCCGGCCCAGAGCTTCGCGCAGCGATGCGAAATACAGGATGTCGACGTTCATGGCTCAGCCCAGCAGTTCGGCGTAGCTGATGAATGACACCGTATCGCCTTTCCGGATCGTCTGTCCACCCGGATTGTCGATCACGCCGTCTCCCCAGACCGTCGAGGTCAGCACCGCCGACAACTGGTTGGGGAACAGGTCGAGCCCGCCCTGCTCGTTGCGGCGCACCCGCAGGAACTCGCGCCGGCGGTCGGCCTTGGGCCAATCGAAATCGGCGCGCATGGCGGTCCTCGACGGCGTCGTGGCGTGGGCCCCGGCCAGCTTGAGCAGCAGCGGCTTGACCAGCAGGCCGAAGGTCAGGAAGCTCGAGACGGGATTGCCCGGCAGCCCGATGAAGACCGCCTCGGTACCGTCGTCGCGGCGCAGGCGGCCGAAAGCCAGCGGCTTGCCGGGCTTGATGGACAGGCTCCACATGTCCAGCCGCCCCAGCGACTCGACCGCCGGCTTGACGTGGTCTTCCTCGCCCACCGACACGCCGCCGGTGGTGATGATCAGGTCGTTCTCGCGGGCGGCGTTGCGCAAGGCCTCGCGCGTCGCCTCGAAACTGTCCTGCACGGCGCCCAGGTCGGCGTGCTCGACCGGCAGCGCCGCCAGCATGCCCTGCAGCAGGTAGCGGTTGGAGTTGTAGATCTTGCCCGGGGGCAGCGGCTCGCCGGGCGCGACCAGTTCGTCGCCGGTGGACAGCGTGGCCACGCGCAGCCTGGGTTGCACGGGCAGGCGCGGCACACCGACCGAGGCGGCCAGGCCCACGTCCTGCGCCCGCAGGCGCGTTCCGGCCCGCAGGATGCGGCTGCCGGCCTCGATGTCGCAGCCCTTGGCGCGTATCCAGGCGCCCGCCTCGACCGGCTTGGCGAATGCCACGCGGTCGTCCCGGACGTCGGCCTCTTCCTGCATCACGACGGCATCGGCTCCCTCGGGGATCTCCGCGCCGGTGAAAATGCGGGCGGCCGTCCCGGCGGCCAGCGGTTGCGGCACGGCCCCCGCGGGGATGCGCTGCGACACGGGCATGCCCGCGGCGAACAGCGCCGCGTCGGCGGTACGCACGGCGTAGCCGTCCATCGCCGAATTGTCGGCGGCCGGCACGTTGATCGATGCCGTCACGTCGGCGGCCAGGATACGGCCCGCGGCCCGCGCCAGCTCGATCTGTTCGGCGGCCCGGCCCAGGGGCTCGACCGCCAGCAGGATCTCCAGGGCCTCGTCCAGGGAAAGCAGGTTCGAACCAGGCTTCACAATCGACTCCTTCGCGGCCCGCCCCGCGGCGCGCCGCACATACTCGACGCCGCCGTCAGACGGCCTCGGCGGCGATCAGGTCCTTGATGGTCTGCACGTCGCCGTCCACGGTCTGCACGCGCTGCGGCAGCTGTTCGATGTTCTCGAATCCCGCGGGCCGCGGCGCGGGCTGCCCCAGGGCCTCCTCGATGGTGGCCGAGAACTTCACCGGCAGCGCGGTCTCGAGCACCAGCATGGGTATGCCCGGCTCGACATAAGGCAGCGCCACCTTGACGCCGTCGGCGGTATGCGGGTCGATGACCACGCCGGTTTCGGCATGGACGCGGCGGATGGTGGCCAGCCGGTCGGCATGGGTGCTGGTGCCCGAGACGAAGCCGTACTGCGCGAACTGCGGCTTGTAGGCCGACAGGTCGAACGAACCCTGCGCCGCCAGCTCGTCCCACAGCGCCTTCAGGCGCGCGGGATCGCGGCCCAGCAGGTCGTAGACGAAGCGCTCGAAGTTGGATGCCTTCGAGATGTCCATGGAGGGGCTGGAGGTCTCGTAGGTTTCGCTCGAGACGCGCGGGCGGTAGATGCCGGTGCGGAAGAATTCCTCCAGCACGTTGTTCTCGTTGGTGGCCAGCACCAGGCGGCGGATGGGCAGGCCCATGCTGCGGGCGACGTGGCCGGCCAGGATGTTGCCGAAGTTGCCCGAGGGCACCGCGAACGACACCTGGGCCATGGGATCGGCCGCGCCTTCGGTGGCCAGCCGCCAGCCATGGAAGTAGTACACCACCTGGGCGGCGATGCGCGCCCAGTTGATGGAGTTGACCGCGCCGATGCGGTGCGCGGTCTTGAACGCCAGGTCGCCGCTGACCGCCTTGACGATATCCTGGCAGTCATCGAACACGCCATGCACGGCCAGGTTGTGGATGTTGGCATCCTGCAGCGAATACATCTGCGCGCGCTGGAAGGCGCTCATGCGGCCGGCGGGCGACAGCATGAACACCGCCACGCCCTTCTTGCCGCGCATGGCGTATTCGGCGGCCGAACCCGTGTCGCCCGACGTCGCGCCCAGGATGTTCAGCGTCGTGCCCCGGCGCGCCAGCACGTATTCGAACAGATGGCCCAGGAACTGCATGGCCATGTCCTTGAAGGCCAGCGTCGGCCCTTCGGACAGGCCCAGCAGCGAGATGCCCTGCTTGAGCGGCTTGAGCGGCACGATGACCTCGCCGCCGAACACCTCGGGGCGGTAGGTCTTGCGCGTCAGTTCGCGCAGGTCCTGCTCGGGAATGTCGGTGATGAACAGCTTGAGGACTTCGTACGCCAGGTCGGCATACGACAGCGAACGCCACGCCTGGAGCTGCCCGGGCGTGACCTGCGGGATGGACTCGGGCACGGCCAGCCCGCCGTCGGGCGCCAGCCCTTCCAGCAGGACGTCGGTGAACGATTGCGGCGCCATGCCGCCGCGGGTCGAAAGGTATTTCATGCTGCGTCCTAGGCGAGGTTCTCTATGCGCAGGCGCGTGACGGCCGACACCACGGTGGGCAGCGCCTCGATACGGGCGATGGCGGCGTTGACGTTGCGCTCCAGCGCCTCGTGGGTCAGGAAAATGATGTCCGCCTGGGTGGCGTCCTCGCGCGGCTTCTGGATCATGGAAACGATGGAGATCGACGCGTCGGCCAGGATGCGCGTGATGTCGGCCAGCACGCCCGGCTGGTCGGTCACCGCCAGCCGCAGGTAATACGAGGTGGTGATGTCCTCGATCGACAGCATGGGACGGTCGGTGATGGCATCCGGCTGGAAGGCCAGGTGCGGCACGCGGTGCTCGGGATCGGCCGTGTGCAGGCGGGTCACGTCCACCAGGTCGGCGACCACCGCCGAGGCGGTGGGCTCCTCGCCCGCGCCCTGGCCGTAGTACAGGGTCGCGCCCACGGCGTCGCCCTTGACCATGACCGCGTTCATCGCGCCTTCCACGTTCGCCATCACGCGCCGGGCGGCGATCAGGGTCGGGTGCACCCGCAGCTCGATGCCCTCGGGACGCGCCTTGGTGATGCCCAGCAGCTTGATGCGGTAGCCCAGTTCCTCGGCGTAGCGGATGTCTTCCTGCGCCAGCCTGGAGATGCCCTCGATGTGGGCCTTGTCGAAGCGGATCGGCACGCCGAAGGCGATGGACGACAGCAGCGTGAGCTTGTGCGCGGCATCCACGCCCTCGATGTCGAAGGTCGGGTCGGCCTCGGCATAGCCCAGGCGCTGCGCCTCGGCCAGCACCTCCGAGAACGGCAGGCCGCGGGCGCGCATCTCAGTCAGGATGAAATTGGTGGTGCCGTTGATGATGCCGGCCACCCATTCGATCTGGTTGGCCGACAGGCCCTCGCGGATGGCCTTGATGATGGGGATGCCGCCGGCCACCGCGGCTTCGAAGGCGACCATGACGCCCTGTTCGCTGGCGCGGGCGAAGATCTCGTTGCCATGCTTGGCCAGCAGGGCCTTGTTGGCGGTGACGACGTGCTTGCCGTGGGCAATGGCTTCCAGGACGAGTTCGCGCGCCAAGGTGTCGCCGCCTATCAGTTCGACCACGATGTCGATCTCGGGATCGCGGACGATCTGGAACGGGTCGGCGACGACTTCGGCGGCTTTGCCGACGCGGGCCTTCGCCTTGGCGACATCGCGGGCCGAGACCTTGGTCGCGACGATGTGGCGGCCGGCGCGGCGGGCGATTTCTTCGGCGTTGCGGGCGAGGACCTTGAAAGTGCCGCCGCCTACGACGCCCAGGCCCAGGAGGCCTACTCGGATGGGTTCCATTGTGTTTCCGGGCAATACAGGGTTCTTCGAAAACTTCCCCGCCCTTGCTTTGGCGCGCTCCGACCCGCCGCATGGGCTCCGCCGGACGAGGCGGGATGCGGCACTGGGCTGCGGAAGGGGCGGGAATCGCCGGCCACGGCCGCCGGCTGGCAAACCTCCAGTGTAACGGACTTGGGACGGCAGCAGGAAAAGCTCCCGGCGCGCCGCCGGCGGTCTTCGCGCATCGGCGTGCGGCTTCCTCTGGTTTCTCCCGATTTGTACGAACGTACAACAAACTGTACGATCGTATAAAAATCCATATCGAGACCCATGGCCGCGAAAATCGCTCCAGCGCCCCGCCGCGCACGCCCCCGCTCCGAGATCGACGAGGCGCCCGACCGCCGCCGCAACATCCTCATGGCGGCCGAGGCGCTGTTCGCGCGCCATGGCTATCACGGCGTCTCGATACGCGACATCGCCGAGGAAGCCGGCGTGCCGCTGGCGCTGGTCGGCTACTACTACGGCCCCAAGCTGGCCCTGTACGAGGAGATCTTCCGGCAGCGCTCGGGCTACATCAGGGAGCGGCTGGCCGCGCTGGAAACGCTGTGGCATGCCGGTCCGCCCGACGAACTGCTGGACCGCATCGTGCGCGCCTTCGTACGGCCGGCGCTCAAGCTCGCCGCCAACCCCGAAGGCCGGCAGTTCATGCAGCTCGTCGCCCGCAACCTGGTCGAGCAGGGGCCGGAGAACAGCGGGCCGCGCGCCGAACTGTTCGACCCCGTGGCGCACGCCTACATCGATGCGCTGATGAAGGCGCTGCCGGGTATCTCCCGCGCCCAGGCCGCCTGGTGCTACCAGTTCTCGCTGGGCGCGCTGATGCACCACATCAGCGACCAGCGCATCGAGGACCTGTCCCACGGCCAGGCCAAGGCGCGCGAGTTCGACCGTTCCGCCGATCTGCTCTGCCGCTTCCTGAGCGCCGGCATCCGCCACACCTGCGCCGTCTAGGACCTGTCCCCGCGGCAACCGGCACCCTTTTTCCAGGAGACACCATGAAGACATCCAGACTCGCTCCCGCGCTGGGAATCGCGCTCGCCTTATGGGCGGCGGGCGCCGCGGCGCAGACCCGCATCACCGTGGCCTATACGGCGGTATCCGAGTTCATGCCCCTGTTCGTGGCCAAGGAACGCGGCTATTTCGCCAAGCGAGGGCTCGAAGTGACGCCGCAGCAACTGGCCCTGAGCGGCGTGATGCCCGCCGCGCTGCAATCCGGGTCGGTACAGATCGCGGGCGTGGCGAGCCCGGTGCTGCTGCAGGCCAACGACAGCGGCATGGACCTGGTGGGGCTGGCCGGCACGAGCGTCCACAATCCGTCGTCCAAGGCCATTGGCCTGGTCGTGCGCAGCGGCGGCGCCAAAAGCGCGGCCGACCTGGTCGGCAAGAAGATCGCTGTGCCCGGGCTGAACGCCGCCCTGCACATCATCGGCCGCAAATGGCTGGCCGACCAGGGCGTCGATCCCCGCAAGGTGACCTTCGTGGAAGGCGCCTTTCCGCAGATGGGCGATCTGCTCAAGGGCGGATCGATCGACGCCGCGGTCACGGCCGACCCGTTCCTGGGCCGCATCCTGCAAAGCGGCGCCGGCACGCTGCTGTCGCCGCTGGCGCCGGACCTGCCGGCCGGCTTTTCCAACATGCTGTACATGTCGACCCGCGCCTGGCAGCAGGCGCATGGACCGGCCATCGCAAGCTTCCGCGCCGCGCTGGCCGACGCGCTGGACTTCGCCGCCGCCCATCCCGACGAGGCGCGGGCCGACATGGGCAAGTACCTGAAGGTGCCCGCCCCGGTCCTGGCCTCCCTGACGGTGCCGGCCTACAAGGTGCCGCTGGCCGGCAGCGAGCTGCAGTTCTGGGCGGACACCATGCGCCAGCAGGGCATGCTGCGCAAGGCGCCCGACCTGGCCGCGATGGTGGCCAAGTGACCGCCAGCCTGCGCGTCGTCGACGCGGCGCCCCGCGCGGGTGCCGCCGCTCCCCTGATTCGCCTGAGCGGGGTGGCGCTGGACCTGGGCGACCGCCGCATCATCAATGGCCTGGATCTGGATCTGGGCCGGGGCGAGTTCGTCTGCGTGGTCGGTCCGTCGGGCTGCGGCAAGACCACGTTGCTGCGGCTGCTGTCGGGCCTGGTGCAGCCCAGCGCCGGCAGCATCCTGCGCGACGGCCGCCCCATCGACGGTCCGGCACAGGATGTCGCCATCGTTTTCCAGGACTATGGGCGCTCCCTGTTGCCGTGGCGATCGGTGGCGGGCAATGTCTCGCTCGCGCTCGAGGCCGCCCGCGTCCCCCGGGCCGAACGCGCTTCGCGCATCGCGCCGCTGCTGGCCCAGGTCGGGCTGGGCAATCACGCGGACAAGTACCCGGCGGAACTGTCGGGCGGCATGCAGCAGCGCCTGCAGATCGCGCGCTGCCTGGCCCAGCGTCCGGCGGTGCTGCTGATGGACGAACCCTTCGGCGCGCTCGACGCCATGACGCGCCAGTCGCTGCAGGACGATCTGCTGGCCCTGGTGCGGCGGCATGGCACGACCGTGCTGTTCATCACCCATGATCTCGAGGAAGCGATCTACCTGGGCGATCGCGTCGTCGCGCTGCGGGCCAATCCGGGCACGGGCGCCAGCAGCCTCGCGCAGGACATCGCCATCGGCCTGCCCCATCCGCGCGACCAGTTGAGCACGCGCGAGCATCCCGAGTTCCTGCGCCTGCGCCGCTTCCTGTTCGATTTCATCCAGGAGCCGCGTCCATGATCCGCGCCATCGGGCCGCGCCTGCGCGGCCTTCTCCTGCCCCTGCTGGCGCTGGCCGCCGCCGAGGCCGCCATGCGGGCCAGCGGCGCGCAAAGCGACGCGTTCGCCCGGCCCACCGAGATCCTGCGGGCCATGTGGACGGCGGCGCAGGATGGCTCGCTGGCGGCCGCGTCCGCGCAGACCCTGGGCAATGCGCTGCTCGGCCTGGCCGCGGGCGGCGGCATCGGACTGGTTCTCGGCCTGTGGTTCGGCGCCTCCTCGCGCGCCGGCCGGTGGTCGGCGCTCACGGTCAACCTGCTGCGCCCGCTGCCCTCGGTCGCGCTGGTGCCCATCGCCATGCTGGCCTTCGGCTTCGGCTACCGCATGGAAAGCGCGGTGGTGGCCTTCACCTGCGTCTGGCCCATGCTGATGTTCGCCCAGGACGGCGTAGCGCGGGTGGAGCCCCGCCTCGTCGAGGTGGCCCGCGTGCTGGGACTGGGAGGCATCCGCCGCGCCTGGAAGATCGTGCTGCCGGCCGCGCTGCCGCGTATCTTCGTCGGCCTGCGGCTGTCGCTGGGCATCGCGCTGACCATCGCCGTCACCACCGAAATCATCGCCAACCCCATGGGCCTGGGCTACGGCCTGGCCATGGCGCAGCAAAGCCTGAACCCGGCGCTGATGCTCGCGCTGGTCATCTGGATAGGCGTGCTGGGCTGGGCCGCCAATGCCGGCCTGCTGTGGCTGCAGGCGCGCCTGTTCGCCCGCCGCGGAGTCCGCGCATGAACACGCCGCTGCCCGTTTCCCTGCTTTCCGCCCGGCGCCTGGGCGACGCCGCGGGCGGCCTGCTGGTCCTGCTCGTGATCGTGGGAGCGTGGGCCTGGGCCACCGCGGCCGGCTGGGTGTCGCCCATTTTCCTGCCCTCGCCCGGTGCCACCTGGGACGCCCTGCTGCAAGGCCTGGCCGAAGGCGAATTGGCTTCGGCCAGCCTGGCCACCGTCGAACGCATGCTCTATGGCTGGCTGCTGGCCTCGGCCCTGGGCCTCGTCCTGGGCACGCTGATCGGCGTCTCGCCCGCCCTGCGCGCCTGGACGCAGCCCACGCTGGAGTTCGTGCGCCCGCTCCCCGCCTCGGCCGTCATGCCCGTCGCCATCGCGCTGCTCGGCTTGTCGCCCGGCATGGTGCTGGCGGTCATCGCCTTCGGCGCCATCTGGCCGGTGCTGCTGTCCACCGTGCACGGGTTCGCGTCGGTCGACCCGCGCCTGCACGAAGTCGCGCGAGTGCTGGGGCTGTCCCGGAGCTCTATGCCGGCGTCGTCCTGCTGGGCGCCATCGGGCTCCTCAGCAACAGCCTGCTCGCGCTGGCCGAACGGCTGGCCCGCACCCACCACTGACCCCTTTCTCTTGTCCGGACGCATCATGCCACGCCGCATCGTCGACCTTTCCATCTATCTCGAGAACGACATCCTGTCGGACCCGCCCGCGCTCGCGCCACGCATCACCTACGAGAATCACGTGCAGGGCGTGGCGGGCTTCCAGCGCCTGCTGCCCGGCCTGAAGGCCGAGGATCTTCCCGACGGGGAAGCCGCGGCCGCCGAATGGGTCACGCTGACCACGCACAGCGGCACCCACCTGGATGCCCCCTACCACTTCCACTCGACCATGAACCGCGGCGAACGCGCGATCACCATCGACGAGGTCGACCTGGACTGGTGCTTCCAGCCGGGCGTCAAGCTGGATTTCCGCCATTTCCCCGACGGCTACGTCGTCACCGCCGCCGACGTCGAAGCGGAACTCGCGCGCATCGGACACACGCTGCGGCCGCTGGAGATCGTGCTGGTCAATACCCGCGCCGGCTCGCGCTACGGCCACCCCGACTATGTCGAGACCGGGTGCGGCATGGGATACGAGGCGACCATGTACCTGCTGGAGCGCGGCGTGCGCCTGACCGGCACCGACGCATGGAGCTGGGATGCGCCGTTTTCCCATACCGCGCGCAAGTACCGCGAGACCGGCGACAAGTCGCTGATCTGGGAAGGCCACAAGGCCGGACGCGACATCGGCTACTGCCACATCGAGAAGCTCCACAACCTGGAATGCCTGCCTCCCGACGGCTTCTACGTGAGCTGCTTCCCGCACAAGGTGCGCGCCGCCTCGGCCGGCTGGACCCGGGCCGTGGCGATCTTCGACGACCGGCTCTTCGCCCCGGCCTGAGCCTCACCTGCCCCGTTTCCTTTTTCGCTCCCGGAGCCTGCCATGCCCTCCCTTCTTTCCCGCCTTGCCGCCAGCGTCGCCGCGCTGGCCGCCACTTCCGCCATCGCCGCCGGCTATCCCGACAAGCCGGTCCGCGTCATCGTTCCCTACGTGGCCGGGTCTCCCGCCGACATGGTCGCCCGCAAGCTCGGAGAAGGCCTGGCACAGCAACTGGGGCAATCCTTCATCGTCGAGAACAAGGCCGGCGCCAACGGCATGATAGGCAGCGAGTTCGTGGCCCGCGCGGCCCCCGACGGCTACACCATCATGCTGGGCAACATGGACACCCATGCCCTCAACCCGCTGCTGTACCGCCACATCCGCTACGAGCCGGCCCGCGACTTCGCGCCCGTGGCGCAGGTCGGCACCCTGACCGCCATGCTGATCGCCCGTCCCGACGCGCCCTTCCAGGACGCCCGTGGCCTGATCCAGGCCGCGGCCCGCGCGCCCGGGAAGCTGACCTATGGCTCGTGGGGCTTGGGCAGCGTGGCGCACCTGTGGGGCGGCCTGCTGGAGGAATCGGGACGTATCCAGCTGATGCACGTGCCCTACCAGGGCACGCCGGCGGCCATGAACGCGTTGATGGGCAGCCAGATCGACCTGCTGTTCGGACCGCCCACGCTGGCGCTGGCCAATGCGAAGAACGGCAGGTTGAAGATTCTCGGCGTCACCTCCGCCACCCGCCAGCCGCAATATCCGGACGTGCCCACGCTGGCCGAGCAGGGCTTCGCCGGCTACGACGGCACCACGTGGTTCGGCGTGTTCGCGCCCGCCAAGGTGCCCGGCGACGTGCTGGACCGGCTGAACCAGGCCATCAACCGCACGCTGGACAGCCCCGCGATGGCCGATACCGCCGCCACCCTGGCCATGACCGTCACGCCCGGCGACCGCCGGCAACTGGAACGGACCATGGCCGCGTCGCGCGAGAAGTGGGGCAGGATCATCGCCGACAAGAAAATCCAGCTCAACGATTGACTCCCCTTCACAAAGGCTCGCCATGAAACTCGCAACCTTGAAGAACGGCGGCCGCGACGGCCGCCTGGCCGTGGTGTCCGCCGACCTGGCCCTGGCCGCCTACCCCGACCGGCCATGCACCATGCAGGCCCTGCTGGACGACTGGGACGCCATGCGGCCCGGCCTGGAGGCGCTCTACCAGGCGTTGAACCGCGGCGCCGCCCAGGGAGCGTTCTCGTTCGATCCCGCATTGGCCATGGCGCCGCTGCCGCGCGCCTACCAATGGCTGGACGGCTCCGCCTTCGCCAACCACGGCCTGTGGATGCAGCGGGGGTTCGGCGTCCCGCCCATCGATACGACGCTGCCGCTGATGTACCAGGGTGGCTCGGACGACTTCCTGGGCGGCCGCGACGACGTGCCGCTGCCGGACGAAAGCCACGGCATCGACTGCGAGGGCGAGATCGTGGTCGCGCTGGACGACGTGCCCATGGGAGTGGACGCGGCCGCGGCCCTGGATCACGTGAAACTGGTCATGCTGGCCAATGACTGGAGCCTGCGCGCGCTGCAGCCTCGCGAGCTGAAGACCGGCTTCGGCTTCATCCATGCCAAGCCTTCGACCTCGTTCGGTCCGGTGGCGGTCACGCTGGACGAACTGGACGGACACTGGCGCGAAGGCAGGCTGCATCTGCCGGTAAGGGTGGACATCAACGGCCGCTGGATCGGCCATCCGAACGCGCGCGAGATGAGCGTGGGCTTCGGCGACCTCGTCGCCCACGCCGCCGCGACCCGGCGCCTGCGCGCCGGCACGCTGGTGGGTTCGGGCACGGTGTCCGATCCGGCCGAGGGAGCCGGCTCGGCGGCGCTGGCCGAGGTGCGTGCCATCGAGAACGCCACGCAAGGCACGATCTCCACCCCCTTCCTGAGGTTCGGCGACCGCGTCCGGATGGAAGTCAATACGCCGGCCGGGGCAAGCGTGTTCGGCGCGCTGGACCAGAAGCTGGTGCAAGCCCCGGCCTGATTCCGGGGCCGCCACGCCCCCCTCGCGGCATCCGGGAGAGCCCTCGCGCAGAGGGCATTTATAATAATCCGACTGCCGCGCAGGCACTGTCTCGTTCGCGCATCCGTGCCGGCCGTCAGCAGGCGTATAGTTTTTCCATCCTCCCGTCGAACCGGAGCCGATCTTTTGAAGTTGCATTCCGACCCTGCCTCGGCGCTGAACACCGTGACCGCCTATGGCGATGGATACGTCGAAGTCAACCGCGTCCGTTTCGAGCACGCCGTCGTGTTCGGCCCCGAGGGCGATGTCGTCGCCTGGCCCGTTTCCTCCTTCGAAGACGTCGATGCCGCCGCGATGGAACACGTGGCTCGGCCGGGCGCGGCCTCGCTGCCCGAGGTCGTCCTGATCGGCACCGGCGCCCGCCAGCGCTTCCTGGCGCCGTCGCTGCTGCGCCCGCTGCTGAAGGCCGGCGTGGGCATCGAGATGATGGATACCCTGGCGGCTTCGCGCACCTACAACATCCTGATGGCCGAGGGGCGCCGCGTCGTGGCCGCGCTGATCCCGGCCTGAATGATGCGCCGCCCCTCCCGCCTTTCCCCCCATTTTCCGGAGACCCACGCATGAGCACTGCCATCGGGCGGGCCGCCCCCGCCTTCACCGCCCCCAGTACCGACGGCGACATCTCGCTGAAGAACCTGAAGGGCCGCGTCGTCGTCATGTATTTCTACCCGCGCGACAACACGCCGGGCTGCACGACCGAAGGGCAGAACTTCCGCGACCGCTACGCCGAGTTCCAGGCCGCCGGCGCCGAGATCCTCGGGGTCTCGCGCGACACGCTGGCCTCGCACCAGAAGTTCAAGGAAAAGCAGGGCTTCCCGTTCCCGCTGCTTGCCGATCCGGACGAAACCCTGTGCGAGCTGTACGGTGTCATGAAAATGAAGAACATGTATGGCAAGCAGGTGCGCGGCATCGAGCGCAGCACCTTCCTGATCGACGCTCAAGGCAAGCTGCGCCAGGAATGGCGCGGCGTGAAAGTGCCCGGCCATGTCGACGCCGTGCTCGAAGCCGTGCGCGGGCTGGCCTGAATGAGTCCGTTTTTCTTCCTGCGCATGTGTCGTACGCCGGCAGGCGTACGATATATGCAATGGAGGATGCAGTATCGTTGAGCTTCCCTACTGAGGAGATCCGCGCTCATGCCGCTTCCCAAGATGCCCACCCGGCCCGCAGCAATCCTGTCCTTCCCCTCGGGTGAACCAGCGCGCCCCGCAGCCCGCGGCAAACGTACCGAAGCCGAAGCCGAACCCCGACCGCCCTCCTCCACCGACATTCCCGACGTCCAGCCCCAGCTGGAAGGCATCCAGGCCGCGCCGGCCAAGACGGCCCGCAAGACCGCCGCCAGATCCAAGGCAGGCACCCTGCTGACGCCCGCCCCGCAGGCCGGGGCGCCCATCGTCGCGCGCGCGCCGCAGCCCGCGCCCGCGCCGGCTCCCGCCGCCACCGGCAAGGCCGTGGCCAAGCCCACGCCCAGGCGCAAGGCGAAATCGGCCGGGCCTGAAGTCGCCAAGCTGTTCGTGCTGGACACCAACGTGCTCATGCACGATCCGAGCTCGCTGTTCCGTTTCGAGGAACACGACATCTTCCTGCCGATGATCACGCTGGAAGAGCTGGACAACCACAAGAAGGGCATGTCCGAAGTGGCGCGCAACGCCCGCCAGGTCAGCCGCTCGCTGGACGAGCTGGTCAGCGACATCGGCGACATGGAAGCCGGCATCCCGCTCGACAAGCTCGGCAACCGCGACGCGATGGGCCGGCTGTACCTGCAGACGACCCTGCTGTCGGCCTCGCTGCCGTCCGGCCTTCCGGCAGGCAAGGCCGACAACCAGATCCTGGGCGTGGTGCGCGCCCTGCAGGAACGCTACCCCGACCGCGAAGTCGTGCTGGTGTCCAAGGACATCAACATGCGCGTCAAGGCTCGCGCCCTGGGACTGCCGGCCGAGGACTACTTCAACGACCAGGTCCTGGAAGACTCCGACCTGCTGTACACCGGCGTGCTGCAACTGCCCGACGATTTCTGGGACAAGCACAGCAAGGGCATGGAATCCTGGCAGCAGGGCGGCAGCACCTTCTACCGCATCACCGGGCCCCTGTGCGCGCAGTTCGCCGTCAACCAGTTCGTCTATTTCGAAGGCAGCATGCCGCTGTACGCGCAGGTCAAGGAAGTCAACGGCAAGACCGCCGTGCTCCAGACCCTGCGCGAATACACCCACAGCAAGAACAGCGTCTGGGGCATCACCGCGCGCAACCGCGAGCAGAACTTCGCGCTCAACCTGCTGATGAACCCGGACTGCGACTTCATCTCGCTGCTGGGCCAGGCAGGCACCGGCAAGACGCTGCTGGCGCTGGCCGCGGGCCTGACGCAGGTGCTCGAGACCAAGCGCTACACCGAGATCATCATGACCCGCGTCACCGTGCCGGTGGGCGAAGACATCGGCTTCCTGCCGGGCACCGAGGAAGAAAAGATGCTGCCCTGGATGGGCGCGCTGGAAGACAACCTGGACGTGCTGAACATGGGCGACGGCGAAAGCGGCCATGGCGGGGACTGGGGGCGTGCCGCCACCATGGACCTCATCCGTTCGCGGGTGAAGGTCAAGTCGCTGAACTTCATGCGCGGCCGCACCTTCCTGAACAAGTTCCTGATCATCGACGAGGCGCAGAACCTCACGCCCAAGCAGATGAAGACCCTGATCACCCGTGCCGGTCCCGGCACCAAGGTGGTCTGCCTGGGCAACATCGCGCAGATCGACACGCCCTACCTGACCGAAGGCAGTTCAGGGCTGACCTACGTGGTGGACCGCTTCAAGGGCTGGCCGCATTCGGGCCACGTGACCTTGCAGCGGGGCGAGCGCTCGCGGCTGGCCGACTACGCGGCCGAGGTGCTGTGACATGCGGCGTGACCTGGACGGCGGAGCAGGCGGCGTCAGCGACGGCTACCTGCGCGCCATCTGGAGCGCGACGGGAAGCGCCACGCTTCCCGCCGGCATCGCCTGGCTCGGGACGGGCAGCCTGCCGTCCATCTTCCCGGTCACGGACCTGGCCGCCGCCTCGGTGGGCGCGGCCGGCCTGGCCATTGCCGAGCTGGTCGGGCAGCGTCACGGCAGCCTGCCCGCGGTCGCGGTCGACCGGCGGCTGACCTCGTTCTGGTTCGACACGTCGCTGCGGCCGGTGGGCTGGAAACTGCCGCCGGCGCGCGATCCCGTCACCGGCGACTACGCGGCCGCCGACGGCTGGATACGGCTGCACGCCAATGCGCCGCATCATCGCGATGCCATCCTGCGCGTGCTCGGCTGCCACGGCGGTCACGATGAGGTGGCGCGCGCGGTGGCGACATGGAATGCCCTCGATCTCGAGAACGCCATCGTCGAGGCGAAGGGCTGCGCCGCGCAGATGCGTACCCGGGAAGCCTGGGCCACCCATCCCCAAGGTGCCGCCGTGGCGGTCGAGCCGCTGCTTTGGCGCACGCCTGCACCCGCCGCCGATGCGCCCGCCTGGGCCGGCACCCCCGCCCGTCCGCTGCGCGGCATACGCGTGCTGGACCTGACCCGCATCATCGCGGGCCCCGTGGCCACGCGTTTCCTGGCGGGCTACGGCGCCGAGGTCCTGCGGCTGGATCCTCCCGCCTGGGACGAACCGGTCGCCGCCCCCGAGCTGACGCTGGGCAAGCGCTGCGGCCGCATCGATCTTCGCTCCACGGAAGGCAGGCGCCTGTTCCGCCAGTTGCTGCGCGATGCCGACGTGCTGGTGCATGGCTACCGTTCGGATGCCCTGGGCGCGTTGGGTTTCGATGCGGAGCAACGGCGCCGCATCAACCCCGGGCTGGTCGATGTGTCGCTGGACGCCTACGGATGGACCGGCCCCTGGAGAGCCCGCCGCGGGTTCGACAGCCTGGTGCAGATGAGCTGCGGCATCGCCGATGCCGGCATGCGCGAGCTGGGCCGGGACAGGCCGACTCCGCTGCCGGTCCAGGCCCTGGACCACACGACGGGCTACCTGCTCGCCACCGCGGCGATACGCGGACTGACCGAGCGCGCGCGCACAGGCTGCGGCAGCGAAGCCCGAGCCTCCCTGGCGCGCACGGCGGCCCTGCTGGTACAAGGCGTGGCGCCCGCGGACGCCGCGCCTCTTGCGCCTGAAGCCCGCGACGATTGCACCATGCCCTCGGAGATGACGGCCTGGGGGCGGGCACGGCGCGTCAAGTCGCCGCTTGCCGTGGCCGGCGCGCCCATGGCCTGGGACATACCCGCCGGCCCGCTGGGCGCCTCGCCGGCGTCGTGGCGCGCCTAAGGCCCGTTCCCGCCGAAAGCAGCCTGGCGCGGGCCGGGAATGGGTCCTAGAGTTCGATCCACTCGCGCCTGGTCGAGGCATCCGCGCGCAGGGCGGCCGGCGTCCCGGTGAACACCACGGCGCCGTGGCCCAGTACATATGCGCGATCGGCGATGTCCAGGGCGAAATCCAGCTTCTGCTCGATCAGCAGGATGGCCATGCCCTGGCGGCGCAGTTCGTCCAGGCAGGCCGCCAGCTGCGCCACCACCATCGGCGCCAGTCCCTCGGCGGGTTCGTCCACCAGCATCAGTGCCGGATCGCCCATCAGCGTGCGGCCCAGGGCCAGCATCTGCTGCTCGCCTCCCGACAGGTGCTGCGCCTGCACCCCGGCTCGTTGCGCCAGCGCGGGGAACAGCCGGTATACGTCGGCGATCGTCCAGCGCCCCGCCTTGGCGGCCTTCTGCCCCAGCACCAGATTCTGCTCGACCGTCATGCCGGGAAAGACGTCCCGGCTCTCCGGCACGTAGCCGACTCCCAGCCGCGCGATCTCGAACGTGCGCAAGCTGGCCGTCTCCCGGCCTCTCCAGAGCAGGCGGCCGCGCCGCTCGACCAGCCCCATGACCGCGCGCGCCAGGGTGGAACGTCCCGCGCCATTGCGGCCCAATAGCGCGACGATCTCGCCCGGAGCCACGCTCAGATCCACGCCTTGCAGCACGTGGGCGCGGCCGTACCAGGCATGGACGCCGCGAAGTTCCAGAAGGCCGTTCATTCCGGCTCCTGCACGATGCCGCCCAGATAGGCCTGGCGGATCGCCGGATCCGCCCGGATGTGTTCCGGGTCGCCCGTGGCAACCAACCGGCCCTGGACCATGACCGAAATGCGATCGGACAGGCCGAACACCACCCGCATGTCGTGCTCGACGATCAGCACCGTCCTCCCCTGGCACGTGCCGCGTATCAGCTCCATCATGCGCGCCGTCTCGGCCCGGCTCATCCCGGCCGTCGGCTCGTCCAGCAGGACGACGCGCGCATCGGTGGCCAGCACCATGCCCAACTCCAGGGCGCGCTGCTCGGCGTAGCTCAGTTCGCCGGCGGGCAGTTCCGCGCGCCGCGCCAGATCCAGTTGCGCCATGATCTGGTTCGCGCGCTGGGCCACGCCGCGCCCGCGATCCAGCGCACACCACCATTGATAACCCAGGCCTCCCCTGCGCATGGCGGCGCAGCGCAGATTGTCGAACACTGACATGCGGCCGAAGACGTTGGCCACCTGGAAGCTGCGCGACAAGCCCAATCGGGCCATGCGATGCGCCGGCAAGCCGGTGACGTCGCGGCCATGCAAGCGCACTCTGCCCGTCGAGGGCGGCGTCAGGCCCGATATCACGTTGAACAGGCTGGACTTGCCCGCCCCGTTGGGCCCGATCAAGGCGTGGAATTCACCCATGGGGACACGCAGGCTGACGCCGTCGAGCACCTGGACATCCCCGTAGCGCTTGCCCACGCCTTCCAGCGACAAGGCGTCGATGCCGCCCGTCTCCCGCGTCTTAGACATCGCATCGCTCCGGCGAGGGCACCGGGCGGCCTCGGCCCCGACCCAGGAACACACCCGCCGCGCCCAGCACCGCCAGCGCGCCGGCAACGCTCCACGGCAGCGGCGCGAACGGGTCCAGCATCAACCCGAACCACGGGACCGCCGCCGGCCCGCCCGCGTCGTGGACGCGGCCATAGGCCAGTTCGATCGCCAGGCTCAGCCCCGCGCATGCCGCCAGCGCCCCGAGGATCGTCCAGATCCTGGCGCCCAACCATTCCCTCGACTGGCCCCGCGCCACCAGCCGCGCCGCATCGCGCAGCCCGCCGGCCAGTCCGCCAGGCAAGACCAGCACGACCGCGGCGAAGGCGAGCCCCAGGTACAACTGCCAGGCGCCGGTGTGGCGCGACAGTTCCACCGAGAAGAACGTCACCACCACCGCGCCGGCCACCGGTCCCAGGAACAGGCCGCTGCCCCCCACCACCACCGCCAGCAGCACCATGCCCGAGCGCAGCGCCCCCAGGCCGTCGGCGCTGGCGATCTCCAGGTTGAGCGCCATCAACCCGCCCGCCACGCCGGCGAAGAAGCCCGACAGGATCAGCATGAGATAGCGGACGCGATGCGGGTCATAGCCGATGAAGGCCACGCGCTGCGGATTGTCGCGGACGGCGTTGGCAAGCTTGAGCAGCGGCGTGCGGCCCAGCGCATGGATGGCCAGCGTGCAGGCGGCCGTCCATGCGGCGGTCAGGTAATAGACGTGGACATCGGGTCCCAGGGTCCATCCCGGCCACAGGCCCGCCACGAACGCGGGGCCGGCGGTACGATCGGCCGCCAGCCCGCCCTCCCCGCCGAACCATGCCGGCAGCATGCCGGCGGCGGCATGCACCAGTTCGCCTATCGCCAGCGAAATCATCGCGAATGGCGTCCCGCCCCGGCGCGTGGTCGGATAGCCGATCAGCGCGGCGAAACCCGCGCCCGCCAGCCCGCCCGCCACGGGCAGCAGCACGGTCGGGTAGACGAACGACCCGCCGTCCATCCCGCGCAGGAGATGGATGACGGCATACCCTCCCAGTCCCGCGTAGACGGCATGCCCGAAGGACAGCATCCCGGTCTGGCCCAGCAGCAGGTTGTACGACAGCGCGAACAGCGCCATCGCGCACATCTGCGACATCAGGCCCAGTTGGAAGCCGCTGCCGAAGCACAGCGGCGCCAGCGCCAGCACCGCCAGTCCAACGGCCACGCAGGCCAGGAATGGCCTGCCGTCAGGGCGCGGACTCATGTTTCGCGCACGCCCATGAGCCCGCGCGGCCGCCATGCCAGCACCGCCACCATCAGCAGATAGGGCAATACCGGCGCCACGCGCGACAGCGGCCAATCCGCCAGCGCCCGCGCGGCGTCCGCGGCGCCCAGCCACGATGCCGGCGCGGCCAGCGACCAGGCGGACCCCACCGCCAGGGTCTGCAGCAATCCGATCAGCAGGCTGGCCCAGAAGGCGCCCGCCAACGATCCCAGCCCGCCCACCACCGTCACGACGAACACGATGGGCCCCAGCGCCTGCGCCATGCCCGGTTCGGTCACGAACACGCTGCCGCCTATCGCGCCAGCCATGCCGGCCAGCAGGCAGCCGGCGCCGAACACCAGCATGAACACACGGGGCACGTCGTGCCCCAGCGCCTGCGCCATGTCGGGATGACTGAGCGCCGCGCGAACGACCAGGCCGGTCCGGGTACGGGTCAGGCCCCACCACAATCCCGCCAGCATCAGGCCCGCGGCCAGCGCGACCACCAGGCGATGTACGGGAAAAGCGTGCCCGCCCAGGCTGAACAGGGGCTCGCCCCAGGCGGCCGGCATGCGGTAGGGCACGGCGGACCGGCCCCAGGCCAGTTGCACCAGTTCGGCGATGATCATGGCGAGCGCGAAGGTGAACAGCAACTCCGCCACGTGCCCCCGGCCGCGCAAGCGGCGCAGCGCCAGCCGCTCGACCGCCGCGCCCGCCAGCCCCACCAGCACGGGCGCGATGAACAGGGCCACCCAGAATGCCGCGCCCGTGGCCAGCGCCGGCGACAACGCGCCGGCCACGGTGTGGGCCGCATAGGCCCCCAGCATGTAGAAACTCGCATGCGCGAAGTTGATGATGCCCATCATGCTGAAGATCAGCGTCAGTCCGGACGAAAGCATGAAAAGCAACAGCCCATAACTGAGACCGTTCAGCAGCGAAACGATGAGCCCGTCCAAGCAATACTCCGAGCAGCGCGCGAGGGAAAGGGAAACATGGAAACGACGGCAAATAGGTTAACCTTGATTGATACCCGGCGTGAGGCCGGACCGCCAATCACCGTTCCAACGTCGTGAAGCTCGCCAGCACTCTCCAGTCCCTGCGTACCGACAACTCGTTCGCCGCCCTGCCGGACGCGTTCTATTCACGGGTGTCGCCCCAGCCCCTGGACGACCCCTGGCTGGTGCATGCCAACCCCGAGGCCGCCGCCCTGATCGGCCTCGCTCCCGAGGCCCTGGCCACGCCCGAGTTCCTGTCCGTGTTCGCGGGCGCCCGCCCGCTACCTGGCGGAGCGCCGCTGGCCGCCGTCTACAGCGGCCATCAATTCGGCGTATGGGCCGGACAACTGGGCGACGGCCGCGCGCTGCTGCTGGGCGAAGTGGCCGGCCCCGACGGCAACTGGGAACTGCAGCTCAAGGGATCGGGCCTGACCCCGTATTCGCGCATGGGCGACGGCAAGGCCGTGCTGCGCTCATCCGTGCGCGAGTATCTCGCCTCGGAAGCCATGCACGGCCTGGGCATCCCGACCACGCGCGCATTGGCGCTGGTCGCCTCCGACGATCCGGTCATCCGCGAGACCGTCGAGACGGCCGCCATCGTCACCCGCATGTCGCCCAGCTTCGTGCGCTTCGGCTCGTTCGAACACTGGGCCAGCCGTCAGCGGCCCGACCTGCTGCGCGTCCTGGCCGACTACGTGATCGACCGCTTCTATCCCGACTGCCGGCCGGCCCCGACCGGCGTCGCCGACACGGAGGCCGGCCCCTACCTGCGGCTGCTGGCCGCGGTCACGCGCAAGACCGCCACGCTGATGGCGGACTGGCAAGCCGTGGGCTTCTGCCACGGCGTCATGAATACCGACAACATGTCCATCCTGGGCCTGACGCTGGACTACGGCCCCTATGGATTCATGGACGGCTTCGACGCCCACCACGTCTGCAACCATTCCGATACCGCCGGGCGCTACGCCTGGGATGCCCAGCCCGCGGTCGGGCATTGGAACCTGTATCGCCTGGCCGGCGCGCTGATGCCGCTGGTACAGGACGAGGACGCGCTGCGCGCCGTGCTGGCCAACTACGAAGGCGCCTTCCTGGCCGCCTTCCACCACCGGATGGCCGCCAAGCTCGGCCTCGGGCAATGGCAGGCGGGCGACGATGAACTGCTGAACGGCCTCTGGTCCGTCATGCACCAGAATCGCGCCGACTTCACCCTGAGCTTCCGGCGCCTGGCCGACGTGGCCAGCGCCGACGGCACTCCGCCGGCACCGGGCGTCGAAACCTTCGAGGACCTGTATGCCGACCGCGAGGCCGCCCAGGCGTGGCTGGCCACCTACCGTGCCCGCCTCGCTCAGGACGGGCGGCCCGACGGCGAGCGCGCCGCGGCCATGAACCGCGTCAATCCGCTGTACGTGCTGCGCAACCACCTGGCCGAGCTGGCCATCCGTGCCGCAAAGCAAAGGGATCCCGGCGAGATCGACCGCCTGATGCGGCTCTTGCGCGACCCCTACACCGAACGGCCCGGCCACGAAAGCTATGCCCGCGTGCCGCCCGACTGGGCCGGCTCGCTGCAAGTCAGTTGTTCTTCATGAGGTAGACCATGTCCGACCGGCCCAAAGTCAAGAAATCCGATGCCGAATGGCGAACCCTGCTCACCCCCATGCAATACGCCGTGGCGCGCGAGAAGGCGACCGAGCGCGCGTTCACCGGCCAATACTGGGATCATCGCGAACCCGGCATCTACCGCTGCGTGGCCTGCGGCACGCCGCTGTTCGCCTCGGACACCAAGTTCGACTCGGCCTGCGGCTGGCCCAGTTATTTCGCCCCGCTCGACCCCGATAACGTACGCGAGGAACTCGACACCACCCATGGCATGGTCCGCACCGAGATCCTGTGCAACGTCTGCGACGCCCACCTGGGGCACGTCTTCGAGGACGGCCCGCCGCCGACAGGCCTGCGTTATTGCATCAATTCGGTCTCGCTGAAGTTCGAACCGCTGTAGCCCCCCACGCCCTTCGGGCGCCCCCTCAAGGGGGCGATGCGGGCGGACCGGCAAGCCGGATCCACCGCATCCTGGATCTTGGTAGGCCGGGTTAAGCTGGGGCTGTAGGGTGAACGGTGGGGTGGTTTTCTTGTCCCACTCGGATGCATTTTTTTCTCGACGATTCGATGAAATTACTTTTTGATCTTTTCCCGCTGGTTCTTTTCTTCGCCGCATACAAGTTCGCCGACATCTATGTCGCGACGGGCGTGGCCATGGCGGCCAGCGTGCTGCAGATCGTCTGGCTGCTGGTGCGGCGCAGGAAGATCGAGCCCATGCACTGGATCAACCTGGCCATCATCGTGGTGTTCGGGGGCGCCACGCTGTTCCTGCACGACGAGGTCTTCATCAAGTGGAAGCCCACGGTGCTCTACTGGCTGTTCGCGGCGGTGCTGGGCGGCGGCCAGTGGCTGTTCAAGCGCAATTTCCTGCGCAGCATGCTGGGCGCGCAGATCCAGTTGCCCGACCCGGTCTGGAGCCGGCTCAACCTGGCCTGGGTGACCTTCTTCGCCGCGGTGGGCGGCCTGAACCTGTACGTCGCCTACAACTGGCCCACCGAAACCTGGGTCAGCTTCAAGGTGTTCGGCATCTTCGGCCTGCTGCTGGTATTCGTCGTGCTGCAATCGCTCTACCTCGGCCGCCACATGAAACCCGCCCAGGAAGCCTCCACCGCGGACATCGCCAAGCGCGAGACCGACGCCGGGGCCGAACGCTCATGAACGCCGACCGCATCGCGGGGATCCGGCAGCGCCTGCAGGCCCTCGACCCCATCACCCTGGACGTACAGGACGAATCCCACCTGCATGCCGGACACGCCGGCGCGGCCGGAGGCGCCGGACACTTCCGGCTACGCATTGTTTCGCCCCGTTTCGCCGGGCTCAACCGGGTAGCCAGGCATAGGCTGGTGTATGATCGATTGGCAGACTTGATGCCGGCGCACATCCACGCGCTGGCGCTCCAGGCGCTGACACCAGAAGAAGATTCCGCACCAACCTCTTGAGCCCGGTCTTTTCAACCGACCTCACTCCCCCTCTACCTTCAAGGACTTCCATACATGAAGCGTGTTTTGATGATGGCTGCCGCGCTGACCCTGGCCGCTCCGGTTTTTGCGCAGAATGCCGCCGTGGTCAACGGCAAGGCCATCCCCTCGTCGCGCGTGGACCAATTCGTCAAGCTGCTGACCAAGCAGGGCCAGCCCGACTCCCCCCAGTTGCGCGAGCAGATCCGGGAAGAACTGATCAACCGTGAAATCTTCCTGCAGGAAGCCGACAAGCGCGGCGTCGCCAAACAGCCCGAAGTCCAGGCCGAAATCGACCTGACCCGCCAGAGCGTGCTGATCCGCGGCCTGTTCAACGACTTCCTGGCCAAGAACCCGGTCTCGCCGCAGGACGTCCAGGCCGAGTACGACCGCGTCAAGAGCGCCCAGGGCGACAAGGAATACCAGGCCCGCCACATCCTGGTCGAAAGCGAGGCCCAGGCCAAGGACATCATCGCCCAGCTGAAGAAGGGAGCGAAGTTCGAGGACCTCGCCAAGCAATCCAAGGACCCCGGCTCGGCTGCCAACGGCGGCAGCCTGGACTGGGCCCCCTCCAGCACCTACGTCAAGCCGTTCGCCGACGCGCTGGCCGCGCTGCAGAAGGGCCAGACCACGGAAGCGCCGGTGCAGACCCAGTTCGGCTGGCACGTGATCCGCCTGGACGACGTGCGCCCGGTCCAATTCCCGCCGCTGGAGCAGTTGCGCCCGCAAATCGAGGAATCCCTGCGCCAGACCAAGCTGCGTGATTTCCAGACCAGCCTGCGCGAAAAGGCCCGGATCCAATAAGCTTGTTGGATTCAACCAACAAAAAACGCTGTCCCGATAATTAAATTTTCAACAATCAGGGTTTCCCTGGGTTGAACCTGATGCCCCGTAAAACAGGCCCTAACCCGCCTGAGTTACGGGGCGTTTTTCTTGCTCAACCCTCCAGGAGAACTGGCGATTCGCGGGTTCACACCGTCCTGGGGTTGCAATTAGGTAACAAAACCTTAGAGCAAAGCACAACACATTTTTATTGCAAGGGAATTAACTATTGGCACTCCAGGGGCTTTCTGGTGAAATTCTTCGAGATTTCTTCACAGCAAGTACATCGCGTAGAAATCATGAGCAAGACGGGGGGCTTGTCTTGGGGGAAAGCGGCAGCAATGCTGTCTTCCGACTCGTCCCTTCGGCTTATCGAGTTACTCACTCCGCTGGAGACCTATTTAAATGAAGAAGACCCTTCTTGCCGCCGCGCTGCTGGCTGGCTTCGCAGGTGCCGCTCAAGCGCAAAGCAACGTCACGCTGTACGGTTTGGTTGACGCTGGTTTCAGCTATGCCAAACTCGAAGGTAAGCAAAGCGTCACTGGCATCAACAGCGGTCTGATGGGCCAGTCGCGCTGGGGCATCCGTGGTTCGGAAGACATCGGTGGTGGTCTGAAGGCCATCTTCACCCTGGAAAATGGTTTCGAAGTTGATCGAGGCACCGAAATCGGCGGACGCCTGTTCGGCCGCTATGCCTTCGTCGGCCTGGAAAGCGCCCAAGCCGGCCGCTTCATCATGGGCCGCACCACGAACCTGGGCTTCATGTGGGCCGCTGGTATCGCCAACCCGTTCGGGCTGGGCTTCGGCCAGTCCACCGTCAGCGCCACCTTCGGCTACAACGACAGCGAACTGGGTGGCGGCCGTTCCGATAACGCCGTCTACTACTACTCGCCCAGCTTCTCGGGCTTCCAGGGCGCGATCGGCTATAGCTTCAACGTCAATGGCACGGAAGCTGCTGGCAGCAAGAACAACAACCGCCTGATCGACCTTGGCCTGAAGTATGACAATGGCCCCCTGAAGGCCGTGTTGACCTATCAGTACATGAAGCCCGCCACCGGTGGTAACGGCAACTTCAAGAACCTGACGATTGGTGCCAACTACGACTTCGGCGTCGTTGCTGTGTACGCCGGCTACGCCAACGCCAAGAACATCCAGAACGCCGCAAGCTGGAACGCCAACGCAGTGTACGCTGGTGGCTTTAGCAACACCGGCGCCACCTTCACCAAGGACAACGCCTACACGATCGGCCTGAGCGCCCCTCTGGGACCTGGCAAGGCTTATGCCGCCTACCAGAAGGCCACGCAGTCGAAGGTCAAGGGCTTCGCCCTGGGCTACACGTACGACCTGTCCAAGCGCACCAATCTGTACACGTACTTCTCGCAAAACGAAGTGCGCGACTGGGCGGCCAACAAGAATCTGGACGCCCGTCAGTTCGCCGTGGGCCTGCAGCACCGCTTCTAAGCACTTGATACCGGCCTGAGCCGGTCTCTACGGGGCTTTGGCTCCGGTGCGACCAAGCATGAACCCCGCCTAGTGCGGGGTTCTTTTTTGGGAGCCGAACATTTCGAACCCTCTCTATCAGTCCGCACGTTGCCAGATGTAACCACCTCCCCTTCTCCTGTTGCGCGAACAACGATAAGACCAATTGGTTTCGACAGAATCGCAACATCTCTGAATATCGCACCAGATTTAACAGTTGGCACTCTTAATCCTTTCTGGTGAAATTTCTTCAGATTTCTTCGCAGCCTAAGTGTCGAGTCCCGGACGATCATAAGGCCGCCGATGGAACAAATGAGGGTGTGAATCATACCACCCACTCATAGCCTGCATAGGCGTCTTGCTCTGCA